>NZ_JBSFCI010000017.1:0-158474 GCF_053593375.1 Streptomyces sp. NPDC002309
TGGCGCTGTCGACGAACGCGGGGAAGGTCGCCGAGTTCGGCATCGACACGGCCAACATGTTCGAGTTCTGGGACTGGGTCGGCGGCCGGTACTCCGTCGACTCCGCGATCGGCCTCTCGCTGATGATCGCCGTCGGCCCGGACCGCTTCCGCGAGATGCTCGACGGCTTCCACCTCGTCGACGAGCACTTCCGCACCGCCCCCGCCGAGTCCAACGCCCCCCTGCTGCTGGGCCTGCTGGGGATCTGGTACGGCAACTTCCACGACGCCCAGTCGCACGCGGTACTGCCCTACTCGCACTACCTGTCGAAGTTCACGGCGTATCTCCAGCAGCTCGACATGGAGTCCAACGGCAAGTCGGTGGACCGTCAGGGCCGGGCGGTGGAGTGGCAGACCGGTCCCGTCGTGTGGGGCACGCCCGGCACCAACGGGCAGCACGCCTACTACCAGCTCATCCACCAGGGCACCAAGCTGATCCCGGCGGACTTCATCGGCTTCGCCGAGCCCGTCGCCGAGCTCAGCGACGAGCTGAAGGCCCAGCACGACCTGCTGATGGCCAACTTCTTCGCCCAGACCCAGGCGTTGGCCTTCGGCAAGACGCCGGAGGAGGTGCGCGCCGAGGGCGTCGCCGAGGAACTGGTCCCGCACAAGACGTTCCAGGGCAACCACCCCACGACCACGATCCTCGCGCGCGAGCTGACCCCGTCGGTGCTCGGCCAGCTCATCGCCCTCTACGAGCACAAGGTGTTCGTGCAGGGCGCCGTGTGGAACATCGACTCCTTCGACCAGTGGGGCGTCGAGCTCGGCAAGGTACTCGCCAAGCGCGTCGAACCCGCCCTGACCGAGGGCGCGCAGGTGCCCGGCCTGGACGCCTCCACCACGGCGCTGGTCGCCAAGTACAGGGAACTGCGCGGCCGTTGATGTGCGGGACCGGCGGCGCGGACGCAAAAGCGGATGCGTGGCCGGCTTCCGGCGGGTGACACTGCTGCGGCCTGTCACCCGCCGGAAGGACACCCACGATGGATCAGCTCATGGCCGCGCTCGCCGACCCGGAACGGCTGAAGCTGTACGCCCGGATCGTGCTGGGGGACCTGTCGCCCCGCGAGGAGGACTCTCCCGCCGCGCGCAGACATCTGGGGCGCCTGATCTCCTCGGGGCTCGTGGAGCGCCTGCCCGACGGTTCCCTGAAGGCCGACCCGGCCGTCTTCCGCCGCGCCCGCCCCGCGGAACCGGCGCAGACCGGTGTGCCCCGGCGCCTGACCGGGTTCTTCGCCCACGGGCGGCTGACGTCGATCCCGGTCCGTCCCGTCGTACGCCGTGAACTGCTGGAGCATCTGACGGAGACCCTCTTCGCGGCCGACCGCGGCTACACCGAGCGCGAGGTCAACGACGCGTTCCGTACCGTCCACGACGACACGTCCGCGCTGCGCCGCTACTGCGTCGAGAACGGCCTGCTGGTACGCGAGCGTGACGGCAGCAGCTACCGCCGTGCCACGGCGCCCAGCCCCTGACGGAACCGCCCCGGAACGGTGGGCGTTCAGGCCACCGCGCTGAGCGTGTCCGCGAGGCGGCGGCGGGCCGCGCGGGTCGCGGGCAGCGCGGCGAGAGCGGCGGCGCCGAGGACGGCCGCCGCGCCGAACAGCACCAGGAGACCGGGCGACGGGCCCTGCGCTATGCCCGCGCCGATGCCGCTGGAGCTGCCCTGGGCGTCGATCAGCCAGTGCGCCAGCGGAAGGCCCAGGGCCGTGCCGAGCACCGCCGCGGTCAGGGCGGTGCACGCGGTGGCCGTGACGGTGATCCCGGTGATCTGCCGTGGCGTGAGGCCGATCGCCTTGAGCGCCAGCAGGTCCCGCTCGCCCTCGCGGACGGTGCCGCCGATCACGGTGAGCAGCTCGATGATCCCGATGAGCGCCAGCACGGCGATCAGGCCGAGCATGACTCCGCGCAGCGACGAGAGCCCGTCGACCGGACGGGGCGCGGCGTGCACGTCCAGATGTCCGCCCGCCGCCGTCGCCAGGTCGCCCGCGACGTCGTGCGCGTCGGCACCCGGCCGCAGACGCAGTTCGTAGAGGGCGGGGCGCAGTGCCGGGTCGTTCTCGCGGAGGGTGTCGAGCGAGGTGGAGATGACCCGGCCGGCGTACTCCGGCTCGATGCTGCGGCCCACGATGTGCAGGACCTGCGGCCGGTCGCCGACGGTCATGCGCACCCAGTCCCCGACGCGCACGCCCAGCAGGTCGAGCAGTCCCTGCCCGGCCACCGCCTCGTCGCGGCCGAGCGCCGCACGCCCCTCGGCCAGGGCGTACGGGTAGGGGGCCGTGCGGGTGCCGAGGCCGCGCAGCGCGATCGTGGCCGTCTGGCCCGGCACCAGCGCCGCCATCTCCACGCCCGGATGGGCGGCGGCGATCCGCGGGTCGCCGTCGAGCAGGGAGCGGACCTCGCGGTCCCCGATCTCGCGGTCCGGGCGGACGGTGAGATCGGCGGCCAGTCCGACCTGCTCGGGCCTGCTGTGGAAGCGGTCGATGGTCGTCCACGCGCTCATCGCCACCACGATCAGCAGCAGCGGCAGCGCCAGCCGGGCGACGGTGACCGGAGTGCGCGGCCGGCGGGCGAACGCCCGGTGCCAGCCCAGGACCAGCGCGGGGGACAGCCGCAGTCCCAGCGCGCCGCGGGCCGGGCCCGAGAGCCGTCCGGCGGCCGGGGCGGCGCCGCGGGGCACCGGCACCGGCGGCACCCGTCCGGCCCGCCACGCCGCGAGCCCGGTGGTCGCGGCGATGAACAGCACGGCCGCCACCGGGATGCAGGCCAGGGCCGCGGTGTGTCCCGGCAGCCCCTGCCACACGTCGACCGCGTCCCCGAGGCGGCCCGGTATCCGGCTGCCCAGAGCCGTGGTGAGCGCCGCCGCGGCCACCGCGCCGAGCAGCGCGTACGCGACGTGCTGGAGCAGGAAGACCCGGACGACCTGCCCCGGTGTGAAGCCGATCGCCTTCAGCACGGAGATGTCCCGCAGATGCCCCCGTATCCGGGTGCCGATCGCCCCGTGCACGGCGAGCCCGGCGGCGAGCAGGGCGCCCAGCCCGAACAGGCCGAGCACCTGGCCGAGCAGCCGGGTGTCTCCCTGTGCCTCGGAGCGGGCCTGCTGCCAGGTGGAGACCTCGCTCACCGCGCCGGCCCCCAGGAGGGTGACGGCGCGCTGGACCGCGTAGTCCGTCTCGTCCGGGTCCGTCAGACGCAGCCCGGTCACCTCGCCGTCCGGGGCGCGCACGGCGGACGGCAGCGCCCAGACCAGGCCGGGCCGCGCGCCGGGGCGGTAGCGCGGCTCGGCGCTGTCGGCGATCCCGGCGACGGTGAGCCTGCGCGCGGTCCCCGGCAGGGCGACGACGTCACCGGGCTCGGCGAGCATGGCACGCGCCAGATGGCTCTCCAGCACCACGCCGTCGGGACGCGTGTCGTCCAGCCAGCGGCCGGAGGTGAGGAGGGGCCGCCCCTCGGCGGGGCCGGTGGCCGCGCCGCGCAGCTCGACCGAGGCGCGGATGCCACGGGCGGCGAGGGTGGCGGACTCGGTGGGGTAGGGCCCCGCGACGGAGTCGACGCCGTCCAGGCCGGAGAGCCTGCCCGTGTCGGCGGTGCGGGCCGTGTGGATCCAGACGTGCGCGTCCCGGGACTGGGTGAACACCCGCTGCCAGGGGTTGGTCGCGTAACCGAAGAGCGCGGTCGCCAGCAGCAGCGAGGCGACGACTCCGGCGGTCGCGAGCACGAGGAACAGCGCCTCACCGCGGTGCGCCCGCAGATCGGAGTGCACCCAGCGCAGGGTCGCTCGCATCGCCCGCCGCCTCAGTCCCTGAGCTCCAGCACGCCGGACGCCCCCACCCGGCGCGACGGGGTGCCGGTCAGCTCCGCGTCGTCCGCTATGCGTCCGTCGAAGAAGCTGATGACCCGGTCCGCGGCGCTGGCCAGCCGGGCGTCATGGGTGACCAGCAGGATCGTCTGACCGCGCTGGTGGAAGCGGGTCAGCAGCCGCATCACCTCGCGGGTGCCCCGGCTGTCCAGGCTGCCCGCGGGTTCGTCGGCCAGCAGCAGCGGCGGATGGTTGACCAGGGCGCGCGCCAGCGCGACCCGCTGCTGTTCACCGCCGGACAGCTCGCCCGGCATGCTGCGCTCCTTGCCCTCCAGCCCCAGCTCGGCCAGCAGCGCCTCGCGCTCCGCCCGGGCCCGCTTCGGCGGGATGCCGGCGAGCAGCGCGGGCAGTTCGACGTTGTCCGCGACCGACAGGTTGGAGACCAGGTTGAAGAACTGGAAGACGATCCCGATCCGCCGCCTGCGCTCCACGGCCCAGCGCGCCTCGCTGTAGGCGTCCGTGCACTCGCCGTCCAGCCAGAGGCTGCCGCCGTCCGGGCGTTGGAGACCGCCGAGCAGATGGAGCAGCGTCGACTTCCCGGCGCCCGACGGGCCTGTCACGGCCACGAACTCCCCGCGCGCCAAGCACAGGTCGACCCCGCGCACCGCGTGCGCCGGCGCGCCCTCGCCGTGATGCGTCTTGGCCAGGCCCTCGGCGCGCAGCAGCGGAGTGGGACGGTGCTCGCTCACTCCTGCACCTCCAGTTCCTCCTGGCAGCGCTCCAACCAGTCGAGGTCGGCCTGCAGATGCAGCATCGCGCCCTCGATCAGCAGGTGGGCGACACGGTTGTCCCGGTTCTCGGCGGCGGCCAGCTTCGACAGGCTGCGCATGGTGTTCAGATACTGGCGCCGCTGCTTGTTGATCAGGGCGATCTGGTCGGCCAGCCCGGTCTGCGGGGCGAGCG
Organism: Streptomyces sp. NPDC002309; assembly: GCF_053593375.1. Taxonomy (NCBI): domain Bacteria; kingdom Bacillati; phylum Actinomycetota; class Actinomycetes; order Kitasatosporales; family Streptomycetaceae; genus Streptomyces; species Streptomyces sp. NPDC002309. Next base: position 4,798 of record NZ_JBSFCI010000017.1, read on the forward strand.
CGAGCTTCATGAAGAACTCGTCGCGCACCCGCGGCTCGTCCGCCGTCTCCTCGTACCAGGCGTGCAGCGCCTCCCGCCCGGCGTCGGTGAGGTGGTAGATCTTCTTGTTGGGCCGGTTCGACTGCTCGATCTCCTCGCCCTCGATCAGCCCCGACTTCTCCAGGCGGGCGAGGGTGACATAGATCTGGCCGATGTTCGGCTGAGGGTACGCGGCACCCAGCAGTTGCTCAAGGTCCTGCTTCAGCTCGTAGCCGTGGGCAGGTCCGCGCGCGAGGAGTGCCAGGAGGGGCAGGCGCACTCGTGCTCTCCTCCTCACGTCCGCTCATTGTGCTCCACGCCCTAGTATCGCCCATACCTAACAGGTATACATGGCGACTGACTCCGGGCGACGAGGCCCGTTGCCGTCGTACAGGGAGGAACCTATGCGGTGGACGCACGCCGCCGGTAGGGGCCTCCTCCTCCTGGTCGTCGTACTGACCGGTCATGTCGCCTCCGGCGCCCGCGCCGACGACGGCCCGCCCGGCGGCCGCGGCCCGCTCACCCTGGCCACCGCCGGCGACCTCACCGGCTATCTCGGCCCCCTGCTCCAGGACTGGAACCGCACCCACCCCGCCGAAGAGGTCACGCTCGTCGAACTGCCCGACTCCGCCGACGAGACCCGGGCGCAGATGATCACCGACCTGCGCGGCGGCTCGCGCGGACGCTTCGACGTCCTCAACATCGACGTCGCCTGGACCTCCGAGTTCGCGGCGGCCGGCTGGATCCGCCCGCTGCCCCGCGACCGCTTCCCGCTCGGCGCCTTCCTGCCCCCGGTCGTCGGCACCGCGACGTACGACGGGCGGCTGTACGCGGTGCCCTACGTCACCAACGCCGGGCTGCTGCTGTACCGCGAGGACGTCCTCGCCGAGGAGGGCGTCCCGCCGCCGCGCACCTGGGCCGAGCTGGAACGGGCGGCGGAGACGATCGCCCCGAAGTACGGCCTCGGCGGCTACGCCGGGCAGTTCCTGCCCTACGAGGGCCTCACCGTCAACGCGGCCGAGGCCGTGTACTCGGCGGGCGGGACGATCCTCGGCGACGAGGGCGAACGCGTCACGGTGAACTCGAACGCGGCCCGTGAGGGCATCGGCTTCCTCTCCCGCGGTGTACGCGAGGGCTGGATCCCGCGGCAGGCGCTGACCTACAAGGAGGAGGAGTCCAAACAGGCCTTCCTCGACGGCCGCCTGCTCTTCCTGCGCAACTGGCCCTACGCCTACACGGCCGCCTCGGCCGCCGGCTCCCCGCTGGCCGGCAAGGTCGGCGCCGTGCCCCTGCCCGGCACCGACGGGGCCGGTACGAGTGTGCTCGGCGGTTCCAACCTGGCCGTCAGCAGCCACGCCCGGCACCCCGACACGGCCGCGCGTCTGATGGCGTACCTCACCAGCGAGCCCGTCCAGCGCAAGGTGCTCACCCGCGGCGCCCTGCCGCCCGTACGGGCCGCGCTGTACGAGGACCCGTCGCTGATCCGGGACTTCCCCCATCTGCCGACCCTGCGCGCGAGCGTGCTCGCCGCGGCGCCGCGCCCCAAGAGCCCGCGCTACGACCAGGTCAGCCTGGTGGTGCAGGCGGTCGTGCACGACGCGATGAACGGCCGCGAGACGCCCGGGAGCGCGGTGCGGCGGCTGGCGCGCGAGCTCGCCGCCACCTCCAGCCGATAGTTCCGCTAGTTACCTGTCAGGTAACGCGGACATCTCAACTGAGGCGCGATGCCCGATTAGATCCCTCTATGCGCCGGTCAACTCCTCGGTAGCTTGCGCCCTTTCGTTGACACCCTCCTGACATCGCTACTTAACATGTATGCATAACCGATGCACTCGTAGAGATGGATCAATGGGTTGAACAGGCACCACTGGTGGCGCGACGCGGTGATCTACCAGGTCTACGTCCGCAGCTTCCTCGACAGCACCGGTGACGGCATCGGCGACCTCGCCGGCGTCCGCAGCGGACTGCCGTACCTGAAGAAGCTCGGGGTGGACGGGATCTGGCTGAGCCCCTTCTACCCCTCGCCGCAGCACGACCACGGATACGACGTGGCCGACTACCGCGACGTCGATCCGCTGTTCGGTGATCTCGACGAGTTCGACCTGCTGGTGCGCGCCGCCCGGCGGCTCGGTGTCAAGGTGCTCCTGGACATCGTCCCCAACCACTGCTCCAGCGAGCACCCCTGGTTCCGGGAGGCCCTCGCCTCGCCGCCCGGCAGCGCCGCCCGCGCCCGCTTCCACTTCGCCGACGGCCGCGGCCCGGACGGTGCCGAGCCGCCCAACAACTGGCACGCCATGTTCGGCGGCCCCGCCTGGACCCGGGTCCCCGACGGCCAGTGGTACCTGCACATGTTCACGCCCGAGCAGCCCGACTGGAACTGGCGCGACCCCGAGATCGGCGCGGAGTTCGACCGGACCCTGCGCTTCTGGCTCGACCGCGGCGTCGACGGCTTCCGCATCGACGTGGCCGCCGGCCTCTTCAAGGACCCCGGACTGCCCGACTCCCCGGACCCGGAGGCGGACGCCCGCACCCGCGACGCGGTCAATCCGCTCGCCTGGAACCAGCCCGAGGTGCACGACGTCTGGCGGCGGTGGCGCGCGGTCTGCGACGAGTACGCCGCCCGCGACGGCGCCGAGCGGCTCCTCGTCGGCGAGGTGTCCGTGCCGACCGCCCGCGAACACGCGCTGTACGTCCGCCCGGACGAACTGCACCAGGCCTTCTTCTTCGACCTGCTCGGCGCGCCCTGGAACCCGGACTCCTTCCGCAAGGTCATCTCCGAGGCCATGCAGGACATCGCCGGGACCGGCTCCACGGTCACCTGGGTGCTCAACAACCACGACCAGGTCCGCACCGTCACCCGCTACGGCGAACCGGCCACCGAGGGCAGCGGTCTCGGCCCCGCCCGCGCCCGCGCCGCCGCGCTGCTGATGCTGGCGCTGCCCGGAGCCGCGTACGTCTACCAGGGCGAGGAGCTCGGGCTGCCCGAGGTCGTCGACCTGCCCGACGACGTGCTCACCGACCCGATCTTCCACCGCACCGGCAGCCGGGCCCGGGTCCGCGACGGCTGCCGGGTGCCGCTGCCCTGGTCGGGACAGGCCTCCCCGTTCGGCTTCACCTCCGGCGTCGAGGGCGTCGCACCGTGGCTCCCGCAGCCCGAGTGGTTCGCCGAGCACGCCACCGACCGGGCCCTCGCCGACACCCGCTCCTTCTGGCACCTGTACCGCGACGGCCTCCAACTCCGCGCTGCACTGCCCCAGTTGGGTGAGGGCACGCTGCGCTGGCTGGACACCCCACCGGACGTCCTGGCCTTCGTCCGCGACGACGACCTGGTCTGCGCCGTGAACTTCGGCACGGCCCCCACCCCCGCGCCGGTCTCCGGCACCCCGCTGCTCGCGAGCGGGCCCTGCCCGGACGCCGGGATGCTGCCCGGCTCCACCGCTGTCTGGTGGATCACCGATTCCTCGTCAACTCCCACCCTCTGAAGGGACATCAACGATGATGCGACGACGTACCACCCTGCTCACCGGCTGCACCGCCCTCGTCCTGGCACTCGGCGCGACCGCCTGCGACAGCGGCCCCGTCTCGGCCGGCGGCGGTGACAAGGCGCTCAGCGGCCAGACCGTCAGCGTGGCCGGTGTCTGGTCCGGCAGCGAGCAGGAGAACTTCCAGAAGGTGCTCGACGCCTTCACCGAGAAGACCGGCGCGAAGACCCAGTTCGTGTCCACCGGTGACAACGTCTCCACCGTCGTCGGCAGCAAGATCGAGGGCGGCAACGCCCCCGACGTGGTGATGGTCCCGCAGGTCGGCGTGCTCCAGCAGTTCGCGAAGGAGGGCTGGCTCAAGCCGCTGTCCAAGACCGCGCAGGAGTCGGTCGGCGCCAACTACGCGGCGGCGTGGAAGACGTACGGCAGCGTCGACGGCACGCTGTACGGCCTGTACTTCAAGGCCGCCCACAAGTCGACGGTCTGGTACAGCCCCGACGCGCTCGCCCAGGCCGGGGTCGAGCCGCCGAAGACGTACGAGGAGATGCTGAAGGCCGGACAGACCGTCTCCGACTCCGGGCTCGCGGCGTTCTCGGTCGCCGGGCAGGACGGCTGGACGCTCACCGACTGGTTCGAGAACATCTACCTCTCCCAGGCCGGACCCGAGAAGTACGACGCCCTCGCCGCGCACGAACTGAAGTGGACGGACGCGTCGGTGGTCGAGGCGCTGACGACGCTCGGCAAGCTGTTCAAGGACAAGCAGCTGATAGCGGGCGGCCAGAAGGGCGCCCTGAACACCGACTTCCCGGGCTCGGTGGAGAAGGTGTTCGGTCCGAAGCCCGAGGCCGGCATGGTCTACGAAGGGGACTTCGTGGCCGGAGTCGCCAAGGACCAGTTCGGCAAAACCATCGGCGAGGACGCGAACTTCTTCCCGTTCCCGCCGGTCGGCAGCGGCGACGCCCCGGTGGTCAGCGGCGGAGACGCGGCCGTCGTCCTGAAGGACGGCAAGAACGCCGACGCGGGCATGAAGCTCCTGGAGTACCTGGCGACCCCCGAGGCCGCCGCGGTCTGGGCCGAGGCGGGCGGGTTCCTGTCCCCGAACAAGGCCGTCGACCTCGCCTCCTACGGCGACGACGTCACCCGGGCGACCGCCAAGTCCCTGGTCGACGCGGGCGACTCGGTCCGCTTCGACATGTCCGACCAGGCACCGGCGGCCTTCGGCGGCACCAAGGGCGCCGGCGAGTGGAAGATCCTCCAGGACTTCCTGCGCGACCCCGCCGACCCGAAGGGCACCGCCGCCGACCTGGAGGCCGCGGCGGCCAAGGCGTACGGGAACTGACGGCCATGACCGCGAAGCTCGTGAAAGAGGCGAGCTCCCCGGCCGCCGCCGGTGCCGGAAACATTCGGCGCCGGCGGCGGCGGGGGACGGTCGTCGCCCTGCTCTTCGTCCTGCCCGCCCTGCTCCTGCTCGGCGCGCTCGTCGTCTACCCCGTGCTGTTCTCCGTCGGCCGCAGCTTCTTCGACGCGTCCGGCACCCGGTTCGTGGGCGGCGGCAACTACACGGAGATGTTCCGCGACCCGGCGACGCTGAAGGCCGTGCGCAACACGGCGATCTGGGTCGTCGTGGCGCCGACGCTGCTGACCGGGCTGGGCCTGATCCTCGCCGTCCTGGTGGAGAAGATCCGCTGGGCGACGGCGTTCAAGCTGCTGCTGTTCATGCCGATGGCCGTCTCCTTCCTCGCCGCCGGCATCATCTTCCGGCTCGCCTACGACGAGGACCCGGACAAGGGCGTGCTGAACGCCGCCGTGGTCTCGGTCCACGACGCCTTCGAGGGCACGTCGTCCTATCCGACCGCGCGGGCGCGCGACGGCCAGGGGCTGACCGAGGAGACCGGCGGGGCGTACCGCACGAGCGCGGGCGTCTCGCCGGGGGACACGGTGGCGCTCGGCCTGGTCGGCGTGCTGCCGGGGGACCTGCCGGGCGGCGCGGAACCCGCGCACGGGGCGGCCGGGCAGAAGGCGGGCTCCGGCGAGCTGCGGGGGGTCGTGTACCTGGACTTCACGCCCGGCGGCGGAGGGGAGCAGGGCCGCGTCGACCCGCAGGAGAGCGGGCTGCCCGGGATGGCGGTGGAGGCGGTGCGCGACGGCAGGACGGCCGCTACGGCGACCACCGCGTCCGACGGCTCCTTCCGCTTCGAGGGGCTGGAGGCGGGCTCGTACACCGTGCGGCTGCCGGCCTCGAACTTCGCGCCGCCCTACGACGGCGTCTCCTGGCTCGGCCCGGCGCTCGTCACACCGGCGATCATCGGGGCGTACCTGTGGATCTGGACCGGCTTCGCGATGGTGCTGATCGGCGCGGGGCTGTCAGCGCTGCCGCGGGACGCGCTGGAGGCGGCGCGGATCGACGGCGCGAGCGAGTGGCAGATCTTCCGGAAGATCACGGTGCCGCTGCTCGCGCCCGTGCTGACGGTGGTGTTCGTGACGCTGATGATCAACGTGATGAAGGTCTTCGACCTCGTCTACATCATCGCGCCCGGACCGGTGCAGGAGGACGCGACCGTGCTGGCGACGCAGATGTGGCTGGTGTCCTTCGGCGGCGGCAACGACCAGGGCCTCGGCAGCGCTCTCGGCGTCCTGCTGCTGCTCCTGGTGATCCCCGCGATGGTCTTCAACGTCCGCCGTTTCCGAAGGAGTGAGCGATGAAGGCGGAGTCAGCGGCGAAGGGGAGTGCGGCGATGAACGCCGTCCGCCGGAGCCTGGGCAACAGCCTGGTCCAGGCCTTCCTCGTGGTGATGGGCCTGTTCTGGCTCACCCCGCTGGCCGGGCTGTTCCTGTCGTCGCTGCGGTCCGCCGAGGACACCGCGAGGGGTGGTTGGTGGACGGTGTTCACCAGCCCCGGCCAGCTCTCCTTCGACAACTACTCCGCGCTGCTGCAGAACTCCGGGGTCACCCAGGCGTTCTGGAACACGGTGCTGATCTCGGTGCCGACGACGTTCCTGGTCGTCGTTGTCGCGGCCCTCGCCGGGTACGCCTTCGCCTGGCTGGACTTCCCCGCCCGCGAGCCGCTGTTCCTGCTGGTGGTCGCCCTGCTGGTGGTGCCGGTCCAGATCGGCCTGCTCCCGGTGGCCAAACTCTTCGGCCAGCTGGGACTGTTCGGCACGATCCCGGGCGTGGTCCTCTTCCACGTGGCCTACGGCCTGCCCTTCGCGGTCTTCCTGCTGCGCAACTACTTCGCCGAGATACCGAAGGAGATGCTCGAGGCGGCCCGGATGGACGGCGGCAGCGAGTGGCGCATCTTCACCCGCCTGATCCTCCCGGTGGGCCGCCCCGCCATCGCGAGCCTCGCCATCTTCCAGTTCCTCTGGGTCTGGAACGACATGCTGGTGGCACTCCTCTTCGCGGACAGCTCCGCCCAGCCCCTGACGGTGGAACTCCAGTCCCAGATCCGCCAGTTCGGCAGCAACATCGACGTCCTTGCTCCCGGCGCGTTCGTCTCCCTGGTCGTCCCGGTGGCGGTGTTCTTCGCCTTCCAGCGGCACTTCGTGCAGGGGGTGATGGCGGGGTCGGTCAAGTAGGTCTCCGCCCGCCGGGAAATGCCGAGCGGAACTCTCACCGGTTGCCCTAGTCTCCCGCTGACTCAAGGGGAGGCAAGGAGTGCACAGGGTGGGGACACGACGCATGGTGACCGCCGTGGCGGCGACCATGGTGGTGCTGGGCATGTCGCTCGCGGGCTGCGGACGGACGGCGCCCTACAGGAGCCTGGAGGAGGTACCGGAGAAGCTGGCGGCGGACGGCACGACCATCGTGGTCGGGGATCCGTCCGCCGCCGTGGTGGTGCGTCTCTACGAGGACCCGCGCTGCCCGGCCTGCGAGGAGTTCGAGACCTCCGGCGCGGGCCCGGAGCTGCGCGACGCCACCGTGCTGCGGGACGCGGTGACCGAGTACACCCTCGCCTCCTTCCTCGACGACCGGGTCGGCGGCAGCGGTTCGAAGAAGGCCGTCAACGCACTGCGGGCGGCGCTGGAGGAGGGCAGGTTCGCCGAGTACCACAAGGTCCTCTACGACAACCAGCCCGAGGAGAGCGTCGACGGTTTCACCGACGCCCGGCTGCTCGAACTGGCCGGTCAGGTGGACGGACTGCGCGGCCCGGCCTTCGACTCCGCCGTCAAGGGCATGAAGTACCGCGCCTTCGTGACCGCCTCCGAGAAGGCCTACGAACGCGCGGGCGGCAAGAAGGAGCCCGAAGGGCCGGGCACCCCCACCGCCGTCATCAACGACGTGCGCATCCCGATGGAGTACAACGGGCTGCTCTTCGACGGCGCCGTGTTCACCGACCTCCTGGCCGAGATCCGGGACGCGCCCGGCACCTGGCGGGAGTACGAGTTCCCGTCGGCGCCCTGATGTACGACGACGCCGGGCCCGCCACCGTACGGCGGGCCCGGCGTCGTCATGTTCCTTCGTCAGGGCGACGCCGGGGGATACAGGGACCTCGGGAGCTGGGACGCCGCCGCCGAGTCCAGGAGCCACAGGGTGCGGGCGCGACCGCGGGCGCCCGCCGCGGGGGCCTGGATCTCACCGGCGCCCGAGAGGGCGATCGCCGCGGCGTTGGCCTTGTCCTCGCCGGCGGCCAGCAGCCACACCTCGCGGGCCGCGCGGATGGCCGGGAGGGTGAGGGTGACGCGGGTCGGCGGGGGCTTGGGAGCGCCGTGGACCCCCACCACCATGCGGTCCGTCTCCCGTACCGCGGGGAGTTCCGGGAACAGGGACGCCACATGGGTGTCCGGGCCGACGCCCAGCATCAGGACGTCGAACGTCGGGACCGGGGCGTGGTTCTCCGGGACCGCCGCCCCGGCCAGTTCCTCGGCGTACGCGGCCGCCGCCGCTTCCACGTCCGAACCGTGCGGGCCGTCCGACGCGGGCATGGCGTGCACGCGCTTCGGGTCCAGCGGGACGGAGTCGAGCAGCGCCTCGCGGGCCTGGGTGACGTTGCGGTCCGGGTCGCCCTCGGGCAGGAAGCGCTCGTCGCCCCACCACAGGTCCAGCCGGGACCAGTCGATGGCGTCCCGGGCGGGCGCGGCGGCCAGCGCGGCCAGCAGGCCGTTGCCGTTGCGCCCGCCGGTGAGGACGACGGAGGCGCTGCCGCGCGAGGCCTGGGCGTCCACGACCTTCGTGATCAGCCGGGCCGCGGCGGCCTGCGCCATCAGTTCCTTGTCGTGATGGACGACCAGTTGGGGTGTGCTCACTTCGCCGCCGCCTTCTTCACCGGTTCCGGCGCCGCCGCGTCCTTCGCGGGCGCCTCCGCAGCAGTTTCGACGGGAGCCGGGGCCGCTCCGTCGCCGTCTCCCGCACCTTCTCCTTTGGCCGGCCGCTCCTCGGGGGAGGCGGAGGCGGCCCGGTCGGTGACGGACACCGTCGCGTTCAGCCGTTCCACCCCGAAGCGCAGCGCCGACGCGTACGTGTCGTCCGGGTCCAGCCGCCGCAGCTCCTCCGCGATCAGCTCCGCCGTGTCCCGGCGCTTGAGCGCCACCGCGCGGTCCGGCTGGCCCTGGATGGACAGCGTGGCCAGCGTGCCATCCGCGCGGTCGAGGGCGATCGGCCCGCAGTCGGTGTCCATGCGGACCGCCGTGAGGCCGGGCCCCGCGGACAGCGAGCGCCGGACGGGGACGTCCAGCCGGTCCGCGAGCCACATCGCCAGCAGCTCGCAGCTCGGGTTGAACTCCTCGCCCTCCACCTCGACGGCCCTGACCTCGCAGACGACCTGGTCGAGGGCCGCCGCGAGCATGGAGCGCCACGGCGTGATGCGGGTCCACGACAGGTCGGTGTCGCCGGGTGCGTAGGTGTCGGCGCGGGCCGACAGCTCCCGTACCGGCTGCTCGGCGGCGTAGGTGTCGGTGACCCGGCGCTGGGCCAGCGCGCCCAGCGCGTCGCCCGCCGGGTCGAGCGGCGCGTCGACCGGCCACCAGACGACGACGGGGGCGTCCGGCAGCAGCAGCGGCAGCACCACGGACTGCGCGTGGTCGGCCACTTCGCCGTGCAGCCGCAGGACGACCGTCTCGCCGGTGCCCGCCTCCGCGCCCACCCGCACCTCGGCGTCCAGCCGGGACTGCGTGCGGTCCCGCGGGCTGCGCGAGACGCGGCGGATGACGACGAGCGTGCGCGAGGGGTGCTCGCGCGAGGCGTCGCCGGCCGCCTTCAGGGCGTCGTAGGCGTTCTCCTCGTCGGTGACGACGACCAGGGTGAGGACCATGCCGACGGCGGGCGTGCCGATGGCGCGGCGACCTTCCACGAGGGCCTTGTTGATCTTGCTGGAGGTGGTGTCGGTGAGGTCTATCTTCATGGCCGGCGCCAGCTCCGTCCGTCTTGTTCGAGCATCTGGTCCGCCTCGACGGGCCCCCAGGTGCCGGCCGGGTACTGCGCGGGCCTGCCGTGGCTGTCCCAGTACCGCTCGATCGGGTCGAGGATCCGCCAGGACAGCTCGACCTCCTCGGTGCGCGGGAAGAGGTTCGAGTCGCCGAGCAGGACGTCCAGGATCAGCCGCTCGTACGCCTCCGGGCTGGACTCCGTGAAGGACTCGCCGTACGCGAAGTCCATGGAGACGTCCCGGATCTCCATCGAGGTGCCGGGCACCTTGGAGCCGAAGCGGACGGTGACGCCCTCGTCGGGCTGGACGCGGATGACGATCGCGTTCTGGCCCAGTTCCTCGGTGGCCGTGGTGTCGAAGGGGGAGTGCGGGGCGCGCTGGAAGACCACCGCGATCTCGGTGACCCGGCGGCCGAGGCGCTTGCCGGTGCGCAGGTAGAACGGCACGCCCGCCCACCGCCGGTTGTCGATCCCCACCTTGATGGCCGCGTAGGTGTCGGTCTTCGACGCGCTGTCGATGCCGTCTTCCTGGAGGTAGCCGATGACCTTGGCGCCACCCTGCCAGCCCGCCGCGTACTGCCCGCGCACGGTGGAGCGGCCCAGGTCCTTGGGGAGCCTCACGGCGCCGAGCACCTTGGTCTTCTCCGCGGCGAGCGCGTCGGCACCGAAGGAGGAGGGCTCCTCCATCGCGGTCAGCGCGAGCAGCTGGAGCAGGTGGTTCTGGATGACGTCGCGGGCGGCGCCGATCCCGTCGTAGTAGCCGGCACGGCCACCGATGCCGATGTCCTCGGCCATGGTGATCTGCACATGGTCGACGAAGGAGCGGTTCCAGATCGGTTCGAACATGGTGTTGGCGAAGCGCAGCGCCAGGATGTTCTGGACGGTCTCCTTGCCCAGGTAGTGGTCGATCCGGAAGACCTGGTCCGGGGCGAAGACCTCGTGCACGACCTTGTTCAGCTCCTCGGCCGACTCGAGGTCGTGGCCGAACGGCTTCTCGATCACCGCGCGGCGCCAGGAGCCGCCCTTCTGGTCGGCCAGCCCGTGCTTCTTCAGCTGCTGGATGACCACCGGGAACGAGCGGGGCGGCACGGAGAGGTAGAAGGCGAAGTTGCCGCCCGTGCCCTGCGCCTTGTCCAGCTCGTCGATGGTGGCGCGCAGCCGCTCGAAGGCGTCGTCGTCGTCGAAGGTGCCCTGGACGAAGCGCATCCCCTGGATGAGCTGCTGCCAGACCTCCTCACGGAACGGCGTGCGGGCATGGGCCTTGACCGCGTCGTGGACCACTTCCGCGAAGTCCTCGTTCGCCCACTCGCGGCGGGCGAACCCGACCAGCGAGAAGCCCGGCGGCAGCAGACCCCGGTTCGCGAGGTCGTACACCGCGGGCATCAGCTTCTTTCGTGACAAATCACCCGTGACGCCGAAGATGACCAGGCCCGACGGCCCCGCGATACGCGGGAGCCGTCGGTCTGCGGGGTCACGGAGCGGGTTCGCTCCGGGTGAGGACAAGGTCTCAGCCCTCCGAGGGGGCGAGGCGCTTCAGCTCCGCCTCGGTCGACTTCAGCAGGTCGATCCAGGACGCCTCGAACTTCTCGACGCCCTCGTCCTCCAGGAGCTGGACCACGTCGTCGTACTTGATCCCGAGCTTCTCGACCGCGTCGAGGTCGGCGCGGGCCTGCGCGTACGTCCCGGCGATGGTGTTCCCGGTGACGCGGCCGTGGTCCTCACTGGCCACCAGGGTGGCCTCCGGCATGGTGTTCACGGTGTTCGGGGCGACCAGGTCGTCGACGTACATGGTGTCGCTGTACGCCTTGTCCTTCACGCCGGTCGACGCCCACAGCGGACGCTGCTTGTTGGCGCCGGCGTTCTCCAGCGGGCTGAAGCGTTCGGAGCCGAAGACCTCCTCGTACGCCTGGTACGCGAGGCGCGCGTTGGCGACGGCGGCCTTGCCGCGCAGCGCCTTGGCCTCGTCGGTGCCGAGCGCGTCGATCCGCTTGTCGATCTCGGTGTCCACACGGGACACGAAGAAGGACGCCACCGAGTGGATCAGGGAGAGGTCCAGGCCCCGCTCCTTCGCCTTCTCCAGGCCGGAGAGGTAGGCGTCCATGACCTCGCGGTAGCGCTCCAGCGAGAAGATCAGCGTGACGTTGACGCTGATGCCGTTGCCGATCGTCTCGGTGATCGCCGGGAGACCCGCCTTGGTGGCCGGGATCTTGATCAGGGTGTTCGGGCGGTCCACCAGCCAGGCCAGCTGGCGGGCCTCGGCGGCGGTGGCGCGGGTGTTGTGCGCGAGGCGCGGGTCGACCTCGATCGAGACACGGCCGTCCTGGCCGCCGGTGGCGTCGAAGACCGGGCGCAGGATGTCGGCGGCGTCGCGGACGTCCGCCGTCGTGATCATGCGCACGGCCTCGTCCACGGTGACCTTGCGGGCGGCGAGGTCGGCGAGCTGGCCCTCGTAGCCGTCGCCGCTGCTGATCGCCTTCTGGAAGATCGTCGGGTTGGTGGTGACGCCCACGACGTGCTGCTGGTCGATCAGCTCGGCGAGGTTGCCGGACGTGATCCGCTTGCGCGACAGGTCGTCCAGCCAGATCGCGACGCCTTCATCGGAGAGGCGCTTCAGTGCGTCTGTCATGGAAATTGCATCTCCTACGTGTCGTATATGAGCGTCAGCGCCGGGTGGCGGCGATCGATTCCCGCGCTGCCGCGGCCACGTTCTCGCCGGTGAAGCCGAACTCGCGGAAAAGCACCTTGCCGTCGGCCGAAGCACCGAAGTGCTCCAGGGAAACGATGCGGCCGGCGTCCCCGACGTACTTGTGCCAGGTCAGGCCGATCCCCGCCTCGACGGAGACGCGAGCCCGCACGGACGGGGGCAGCACGCTGTCCCGGTACCCCTGGTCCTGCTCCTCGAACCACTCCACGGACGGCATCGACACCACCCGGGTCGGCACACCGTCGGCCTGCAGCTGCTCGCGCGCCTCGACGGCGACGTGCACCTCGGAACCGGTGGCGATGAGGATGACCTCCGGAGCGCCGCCCTCTGCCTCGAACAGGACGTAACCGCCGCGCGCCGCGTTCTCGTCGGGCTCGTAGGTCGGCACGCCCTGGCGGGTCAGCGCGAGGGCGTGCGGGGCGCCCTTGCCGTACTCCTTGGTGTAGCGGCCCAGGATCTCGCGCCAGGCGATCGCGGTCTCGTTGGCGTCCGCGGGGCGGACCACGTTCAGACCGGGGATGGCGCGCAGCGACGCCACGTGCTCCACGGGCTGGTGCGTCGGGCCGTCCTCACCGAGACCGATGGAGTCGTGCGTCCACACGTAGGTCACCGGCAGGTGCATCAGCGCCGCGAGACGTACGGCGTTGCGCATGTAGTCGGAGAAGACGAGGAAGGTGCCGCCGTAGACACGGGTGTGTCCGTGCAGCGTGATGCCGTTCAGCTCCGCGCCCATGGAGTGCTCGCGGATGCCGAAGTGGATCGTGCGGCCGTACGGGTCGGCCTCCGGCAGCGGGTTGTCCGCCGGGAGGAAGGACGACGTCTTGTCGATCGTCGTGTTGTTCGAGCCGGCCAGGTCGGCGGAGCCGCCCCACAGCTCGGGGATCACGGCGCCGAGCGCCTGGAGCACCTTGCCGGACGCGGCACGCGTCGCGACGCCCTTGCCCGCCTCGAAGACCGGGATCTTCTCCTCCCAGCCCGTGGGCAGCTCGCCCTTGGAGATGCGGTCGAACTCGGCGGCCCGCTCGCGGTTGTTGTCGCGCCACACCTGGAACGACTTCTCCCACTCGGCCTTCGCCTGCCGGCCCCGCTCCAGCGCCTGCCGGGTGTGGCCGAGCACCTCGTCGGAGACCTCGAAGGACTTCTCCGGGTCGAAGCCGAGGACGCGCTTGGTGGCCGCGACCTCCTCGTCGCCCAGCGCCGAGCCGTGCGCGGCCTCGGTGTTCTGCGCGTTCGGGGCGGGCCAGGCGATGATCGAGCGCATGGCGATGAAGGACGGCCGGTCGGTGACCGCCTTGGCCGCCTCGATCGCGTCGTACAGCGCGTGCGGGTCCAGGTCGCCGTCCGGCTTCGGGGCCACGCGCTGGACGTGCCAGCCGTACGCCTCGTAGCGCTTGACGGTGTCCTCGGAGACGGCGGTCTCGGTGTCGCCCTCGATGGAGATGTGGTTGTCGTCCCACAGCAGCACGAGGTTGCCCAGCTGCTGGTGGCCGGCGAGGGAGGACGCCTCGGCGGAGATGCCCTCCTGGAGGCAGCCGTCACCGGCGATGCAGAAGATGAAGTGGTCGAACGGAGATTCGCCCTGGGCCGCGTCCGGGTCGAAGAGACCGCGCTCGTAGCGGGACGCCATCGCCATGCCGACGGCGTTGGCGACACCCTGGCCCAGCGGGCCGGTGGTGGTCTCGACGCCGACGGTGTGGCCGTACTCGGGGTGGCCCGGGGTCTTCGAACCCCAGGTCCTGAACGCCTTCAGATCGTCCAGCTCCAGGCCGAAACCGGCCAGGTACAGCTGGGTGTAGAGGGTCAGGGACGAGTGCCCGGCGGACAGGACGAAACGGTCCCGTCCGACCCAGTCGGCGTCCGCCGGGTCGTGCCGCATCACCTTCTGGAAGAGGGTGTAGGCGGCCGGAGCCAGGCTCATGGCCGTACCGGGATGGCCGTTGCCGACCTTCTGTACGGCGTCGGCGGCCAGGACGCGAGCGGTGTCGACCGCCCGCTGGTCCAGCTCGGTCCACTCGAGGTCTGTGGTGGTCGGCTTGGTGCTCACCCTGGTTCAGGGCTCCTCTCCACATGTCGAAGGCCGGTGTCCTGGGCGTACACCGGCTGCCGGTGCAGATCGCGCCACCGGCCGCTGTCGAGCCTACCCCCGTGAGAACGTGCGTTTTTTCGAGTGATTCCAGACTGACGGGAGTGTCGTCGATCCGCCTCCCGACAGGGCCGTTCCGCATTCGGCAGATGAATACGCAGCCGTTCGTCCGACTGCTCAATCGACGCTCTTCCCGCACCTCGGAGCTTGCCGTCCAACACGACCCCACCCCCGCGAAGGTCGCGGTATGGGCAACGTCTACAGTGGCGTGGTACGCGCGAGCCTTTACCCGGACTTCACACGGTTCAGGCTTGCTGGGATGTCTCTGTCAGGGGTGTGCGTGACGGCCGTTGAATCCCGTCCTGCGGATGGGGGCACCGCCCATGCCGTTCAGGCAATGGGGGAAACCGGGACGAGCCGGAGCCCGGCGCACCGGCCGTTCGGGGCCCGTGTCATGGCGTTCGTGGCACTGACCAAGCCGCGGATCATCGAGCTGCTGCTGATCACCACCGTGCCGGTGATGTTCCTGGCCGAGGGCGGTGTTCCCGACCTCGGTCTCGTGCTCGTGACCTGTCTCGCCGGATACCTCTCCGCGGGCGGCGCCAACGCGCTCAACATGTACATCGACCGCGACATCGACGCGCTCATGGACCGCACGTCCCAGCGTCCGCTGGTCACCGGCATGGTCAGCCCGAGGGAGTGCCTCGCCTTCGGCATCGCCCTGGCGGTCGCCTCCACCCTGTTGTTCGGCCTCGCCGTCAACTGGCTGTCCGCCTGGCTCGCCCTCGGCGCACTGCTTTTCTACGTCGTCGTCTACACGATGCTCCTCAAACGGCGTACCTCGCAGAACATCGTCTGGGGCGGCATCGCCGGCTGTATGCCGGTGCTGATCGGCTGGTCCGCGGTGACGAACTCGCTCTCCTGGGCGCCGTTCATCCTGTTCCTCGTCATCTTCTTCTGGACGCCGCCGCACTACTGGCCGCTGTCGATGAAGGTGAAGGAGGACTACGCGCGCGTCGGCGTGCCGATGCTCCCCGTCATCGCCTCCAACAAGGTCGTCGCCAGGCAGATCGTGCTCTACAGCTGGGTCATGGTCGCCGTCTCCCTGCTGCTGACCCCGCTCGGCTACACCGGCTGGTTCTACACGGTGGTCGCGTTGGCGGCCGGCGGCTGGTGGCTGTGGGAGGCGCACGCCCTGCAGAACCGGGCGAAGGCCGAGGTGACGGGCGGCAAGCTCAAGGAGATGCGGCTGTTCCACTGGTCGATCACCTATGTCTCCCTGCTCTTCGTCGCCGTCGCGGTCGATCCGTTCCTCCGCTGACCCACGTCACAGGACCCCGCCCTCGCCAGCCGGGCTACTCGTGAGTAGCATCCTGGCCATGGGAGACACTGAGCAGACTGACGCCAAGGTCGAGCGCGGGGTGGCCAAGCTCGCCAAGCGGATGAGCGCCTTCGCCAAGGCGCACGGAGGCGCCGAGGCCCACGTCGCGTACCTCGGTGAGCGCGGGGCGCGGATCGTGCTGGTCGGCGAGGACGGCGGCTGGGGCGACCTCGTGGCACCGTCGTACGAGACCGCCGAAAAGGCGGTGCGGAAATCCGGGCTCACCGTGCACGAGGCTTTCGACGGCGAGTTCGCGGCGAAGGTGAAGACCGGCCCCTATGAGTGGAAGCGGATGGCCGGCATCCAGATCGGCGGCTGAACAGCGCCGTTCTCCCGGGATTCCGCCGTGCCGCCCCGCGGCATTCCCCGGCCTTTCCCGGACGTTTTTCCGGGGTGCGGCGGAACGCAACACCTGACACCCGGTTCACCCGTTAGGACTCGTAGGAGTACGTGGTCCAGTCCCGGGAGTCCGGATGATCGAAACGCCGTCCCTCGTGGACCAGTACTGCCACGGCGTGCTGAGAACGGAGCTGGGCCTCGGCACCTTCGAGGCCCAGCTGGCCCGCACCGAGGGCCCGCCCGCCCCCGGCACCACCCTCTTCGACACCCAGACCGGCTTCGCGCTGCGCCGCTGGTGCCCGCCGCTGCTCGGCCTGGAACCGCACTGCCCGCCCGCCCGCTATCTCGCCCGGCGTCGCGAACTCGGCGTGCTGGAGGCGGCCCGGCGGCTGCTGCGCGGCAGCGGCATCACCACGTATCTCGTCGACACCGGGCTGCCCGGCGACCTCACCGGCCCCACCGAGATGGCCTCGGCCGCCACCGCCGACGCGCGTGAGGTCGTCCGCCTGGAGCTGCTGGCCGAGCAGGTCGCCGACACCTCCGGCACTGTCGAGTCGTTCCTGGCGAACCTCGCCGAGTCGGTGCACGGGGCCGCCGTGCACGCCGCCGCCTTCACCTCCGTGGCGGGGGTCCGGCACGGTCTCGCGCTCGCCCCCGAACCACCGGGGCCGGGCGAGGTGCGCGGCGCGGCCGGCCGCTGGCTGGCCGGCCGCCGGGTCGGCGGCGAGCTGAGCGACCCGGTGCTGCTGCGGCATCTGCTGTGGATCGCCGTCGCCTCCGGACTGCCCCTCCAACTGCACGCCGGGCTCGGCGAGCCGGGCCTGCGCATCGACCGCACCGACCCGGTGCTCCTGACGGACTTCGTCCGCGCGACCGCCGGCCTGGGCACCGACCTCGTCCTGCTGCACGGCTACCCGTACCACCGGCACGCCGCCCACCTGGCCGGCGTCTTCCCGCATGTCTACGCGGACTCGGGCGCCGCCCTGGTCCGCACGGGGGCGCGCGCCGCCACCGTCCTCGCCGAGATCCTCGAACTTGCCCCGTTCGGCAAGATCCTCTTCTCCAGCGGCGCCCAGGGACTGCCCGAGCTGCACGTGGTGGGTGCCCGCCTGTTCCGCGAGGCCCTCGCCCGGGTCCTCGGCACCTGGGTCACCGAGGGCGCCTGGTCCCTGACGGACGCTCAGCGCGTCGCCGGCCTGATCGCGGCGGGCAACGCGCGCAGGGTGTACGGGCTGGACTGAGCCGGACGGACCGGGCGCGTGCCGACGCTGGAGCTGCTGTGGACGCGGGCGGCCTGGGTCGACTTGGGGCCGACGGCTTTCGCCCGGGCGAGAGTCACCCTGCGGGACGGGCGGCTGATCTCCGAGCGGGAGGCCCTGGAGGTGCTGCCCTGTCTCTGGTCGAGGACGTCGGCGCGCGGCGGTACGGGGACCCGGCGCCGCCCGCCGCGGAGTGGGCCGTGCGGCGCGGCGAGCTGACGCGGAGCTACCTGGGGGCGGCCGTCGACGCGTTGGTGGCGGTGTACTCCTGAGAGGCCGGCGCCTCGTCCGTGAGGTCCGCCGATCGCTCGCGCAGGGCGAGGGCCACCCGCAGCACCGCGATCCAGACCAGGCAGGAGCCCAGCATGTGCAGGCCGACCAGGATCTCGGGCAGGTCGGTGAAGTACTGGACGTAGCCGATGACGCCCTGGGCGAGCAGGACCAGGAAGAGGTCGCGGGTGCGGTTCAGCGGGCCGCGCGGGGCGTCGACCGCCTTGAGGACGAACCACAGCGCGAAGGTCAGCGTCACCACGATCCACGCCAGGACCGCGTGCGCCTTGCTGACGGTCTCCCAGTCCACCGGCATCCGCGGCACGTCACTGGAGTCACCCGCGTGCGGACCCGCGCCGGTGACCACCGTGCCGACCGCGATCAGCAGGACGCTCGCGGCGATCAGGCACCACACCAGCTGCCGCACGGCCGTGTCGACCAGCCGGCGCGGCGGACCGTCGCCCTCCCGGGTGCGCTGCCACATCACCGCGGCGACCGTGATGAGCGCCGTGGTGGCGAGGAAGTGGGCCGCGACCGTGTACGGGTTGAGGCCGACCAGCACGACGATGCCGCCGAGCACGGCGTTGCTCATGACGACCCAGAACTGGGCCCAGCCCAGCCGGGTCAGGCCGCGCCGCCACGGCTTCTGCGCGCGGGCCGCGATGATCGCCCAGCCGACGGCCGCGCACAGCACGTACGTCAGCAGGCGGTTGCCGAACTCGATGACGCCGTGCAGACCCATCTCGTGGGTCGTGGTCAGCGAGTCGGCGGTGCACTTGGGCCAGGTCGGACAGCCGAGGCCGGAGCCGGTCAGCCGGACGGCGCCGCCGGTCACCACGATCAGCACCGCCATCACGAGGGCGGCGAGCGCGGCCCGCCGGACCGTCCTGGGCGTCGGGGTCCAGCGCGCGGCGATGAAGGCGAGCGGGTTGCGCACGGCTGCTGCGGCGTCGGAGGGGGTCACGTTCGGCACGCGGACCATCGTAGGCCCGGGCTTGTGCACGCTTTCACGAGGGTCCGCCCCGGTCCTACTCCCAGCGGAAGAAGCGGCCCGCCGCCGCCAGCCCCACGACCGACCACGCGGCGAGGATCCCCAGGTCGCCCCACGGCATCCCCGCCCCGTTCCGCAGTACGTCCCGCAGTCCGTCCGAGAGCGCCGCGATGGGCAGCAGGCCCAGCACGCTCTGCGCGGCGTCCGGGAACCTGTCCAGCGGCACGACGACACCACCGCCGATGAGCAGCAGCAGGAACACCAGGTTCGCCGCGGCCAGCGTCGCCTCCGCCTTGAGCGTGCCCGCCATCAGCAGACCGAGCCCGGAGAAGGCCGCCGTACCGAGGACCAGCAGGAGCAGCACGGCGAACGGGTTGCCCTGCGGCGACCAGCCCAGCGCGAGCGCGATCACCGTCACGAGCAGCACCTGGAGCACCTCGACGACCAGCACGGACGCGGTCTTCGCGGTCATCAGGCCCCAGCGGGGGAGCGGGGAGGAGGCCAGCCGCTTCAGCACGCCGTACCTGCGTTCGAAGCCCGTCGCGATGGCCTGGCCGGTGAAGGCCGTGGACATCACGGCGAGCGCGAGGATGCCGGGGGCGAGGAAGTCGACGGCCTTCCCCTCGCCCGTGTCGACGATGTCGACGGTGCTGAAGAGCGCGAGCAGCAGGGTCGGGATGACCACCGTCAGCAGCAGCTGCTCGCCGTTGCGCAGCAGCATCCTGGTCTCCAGCGCCGCCTGCGCCGCGATCATGCGGGGGAGCGGGGCGGCACCGGGCCTCGGGGCGTACGCGCCGTTCTCCACGGTGGTGGTCATGACCGCAGCTCCTTGCCCGTGAGTTCCAGGAAGACGTCTTCGAGGGTGTGCCGTTCCACCGAGATCCGGTCCGGCATCACCCCGTGCTGGGCGCACCATGAGGTCACCGTCGCCAGCAGTTGCGGGTCGATCTTGCCGACGACCCGGTACGCGCCCGGCGTCAGCTCGGCCGCTGTGCAGTCGGCGGGGAGCGCCTTGAGCAGGGAGTTGACGTCGAGACCGGGGCGGCCGGTGAAGCGCAGGGTGTTCTCGGCGCCGCCGCGGCACAGCTCCTCGGGGGAGCCCTCGGCGATGACCCGGCCCGCGTCGATGATGGCGACGTGGTCGGCGAGCTGCTCCGCCTCGTCCATGTAGTGGGTCGTGAGGATCACGGAGACACCGTCCGTGCGCAGGTCCCGGACGAGGTCCCAGGTGGCCCGGCGGGCCTGCGGGTCGAGGCCCGCGGTCGGCTCGTCCAGGAACACGAGCTCAGGTCGGCCCACCACTGCCATGGCCAGCGCCAGCCGCTGCTGCTGGCCACCGGAGAGGCGGCGGTAGCTCGTACGGCCGCAGCCGCCGAGGCCGAGACGCTCGATCAGGGTGTCCACGTCCAGCGGGTGCGCGTGCAGCCGGGCCACATGGCGGAGCATCTCGTCGGCGCGGGCGCCGGAGTAGACGCCGCCGGACTGGAGCATCACGCCGATCCGCGGCCGCAGCTCGCGGGAGTCCCGCACCGGGTCGAGGCCCAGGACGCGCACCGTGCCGGAGTCCGGCCTGCGATATCCCTCGCACATCTCGACCGTGGTCGTCTTGCCGGCCCCGTTGGGTCCGAGCACGGCGGTGACGCCTGCCCCGGCCTCCAGGTCGAGGCCGTTCACCGCGGTCCGGTCGCCGTACCGCTTCACCAGGGCCTGCACCTGGACCACGGGCTCACTTCGCATGGGTCCAGAGTCTAGGTACGCGTCCGGTCACCCGGACGGGCGGGTGCGGGAACTCCTCCGGACGGGGGTGGTGGGCGGCACGGGACACGAGAGGGCCGTCCACCGGGGGTTTGATCGATCAAAGATCGTTTCCGCAGGTCAGCTTAGGTAAACCTAAGTGACGCAGGGCACCGTCCGGTGGATCGGCTGCCGCTTGTCAGGCTCAGAGGAATTACGCAACAATGGCGTTGTGAAAAACGTCGGCGAGGCTCGGGAGACCCCCACGGGGGCCCCTCAGGAGGAGCTCGCGACCGGAGAGCGCTCGACGCGCAACCGGGTCGCGCGATCCATCCTGGACCACGGCCCGTCGACCGTCGCCGACCTCGCCGGACGACTCGGACTCACCCAGGCGGCCGTACGCAGGCACCTGGACGCGCTGGTCGCCGACGACGTGGTCGAGCCGCGCGAGCAGCGGGTCTACGGAGCGCGCACGCGCGGCCGCCCCGCCAAGGTGTTCGCCCTGACCGACTGCGGCCGCGACGCCTTCGACCAGTCCTACGACAAGCTCGCCGCCGACGCGCTGCGCTGGATCGCGGAGCGGGAAGGCGGCGAGGAGGCGGTCGCCGCCTTCGCCCGCGCCCGGATGGCCGCCCAGGCGGGCGCGTACCGCGAGGCCGTCTCCTCGGCGGCCCCCGAGGAGCGCGCGGAAGCACTGGCCAAGGCCCTGAGCGTGGACGGGTACGCTGCTACGGCGCGCAGCGCGCCCACGGGCGAACAGCTGTGCCAGCACCACTGCCCGGTCGCCCATGTCGCCGAGCAGTTTCCGCAGCTGTGCGAGGCGGAGACGGAGGTCTTCGCCGAGCTGCTCGGGACGCATGTCCAGCGGCTGGCCACCATCGCGCACGGCGACGGCGTCTGCACGACGTTCATTCCCAGGACTTCCAAGTCTTCCAAGACCGACAACACTGCAAGCACGGCCGGGAGGAACCCCGCATGACTCTCCCCACGGAGACTGCCCACCCCGAACTCGAGGGTCTGGGCAAGTACGAATACGGCTGGGCCGACTCCGACGAAGCCGGTGCCGCAGCGAAGCGTGGCCTGAGCGAGGCCGTCGTCCTTGACATCTCGGGCAAGAAGTCCGAGCCGGAGTGGATGACCAAGCTGCGCCTCAAGGGCCTGAAGCTCTTCGAGAAGAAGCCCATGCCGAACTGGGGCTCGGACCTGTCGGGCATCGACTTCGACAACATCAAGTACTTCGTGCGCTCCACGGAGAAGCAGGCGGAGTCCTGGGAGGACCTGCCCGAGGACATCAAGAACACGTACGACAAGCTCGGCATCCCGGAGGCGGAGAAGCAGCGCCTCGTCGCGGGCGTCGCGGCCCAGTACGAGTCCGAGGTCGTCTACCACCAGATCCGCGAGGACCTGGAGGAGCAGGGCGTCATCTTCCTCGACACCGACACCGCGCTGAAGGAGCACCCGGAGCTCTTCAAGGAGTACTTCGGCACGGTCATCCCGGTCGGCGACAACAAGTTCGCCTCGCTGAACACCGCCGTGTGGTCGGGCGGCTCCTTCATCTACGTGCCGCCGGGCGTGCACGTCGAGATCCCGCTCCAGGCCTACTTCCGGATCAACACCGAGAACATGGGCCAGTTCGAGCGGACCCTGATCATCGTCGACGAGGGCGCCTACGTGCACTACGTCGAGGGCTGCACCGCCCCGATCTACAAGTCGGACTCGCTGCACAGCGCCGTGGTCGAGATCATCGTCAAGAAGAACGCCCGCTGCCGCTACACGACCATCCAGAACTGGTCGAACAACGTCTACAACCTGGTCACCAAGCGCGCCGTTGCCTACGAGGGCGCGACCATGGAGTGGGTCGACGGCAACATCGGCTCCAAGGTGACGATGAAGTACCCGGCCGTCTACCTGATGGGCGAGCACGCCAAGGGCGAGACCCTGTCCATCGCCTTCGCGGGCGAGGGGCAGCACCAGGACGCCGGCGCCAAGATGGTCCACATGGCTCCGAACACCTCGTCCAACATCGTCTCCAAGTCGGTGGCCCGCGGTGGCGGCCGTACGTCCTACCGCGGTCTGATCGAGATCGGCGAGGGCGCCCCGGGCTCGAAGTCCAACGTGCTCTGCGACGCGCTGCTCGTCGACACCATCTCCCGCTCGGACACGTACCCGTACGTCGACGTCCGCGAGGACGACGTGTCCATGGGCCACGAGGCGACCGTCTCCAAGGTCTCCGAGGACCAGCTCTTCTACCTGATGAGCCGCGGTCTGAGCGAGTTCGAGGCGATGGCGATGATCGTGCGCGGCTTCGTCGAGCCGATCGCCAAGGAGCTGCCCATGGAGTACGCCCTGGAGCTCAACCGGCTGATCGAGCTGCAGATGGAGGGCGCGGTCGGCTGACCGCCCTCCCGACAAGCAGCAGCAGATTTCTGACGTAGGAAGAGAGCAGACCGACAGCCATGGCTGAGGCTCAGAATTTCCCGGTGGGATCCACCACCGCCGGCCAGATCGCGGTGGCCGCCGAGTCGACCGTCGCCACGCGCATGAGCGCGCCCCCGTCCTTCGACGTGGCGGACTTCCCGGTTCCGGGCGGTCGTGAGGAGGAGTGGCGGTTCACTCCGCTGGAGCGCCTGCGCGGCCTCCACGACGGTACGGCCGTGGCCGACGGCGGCATCCGGGTCGAGGTGACCACCCCCGCCGGCGTCACCCAGGAGACCGTCGGTCGTGACGACCCCCGGGTCGGCCGGTCCGGCAAGCCCGTGGACCGGGTAGCGGCCCAGGCCTTCAGCTCGTTCGAGAAGGCGTTCGTGGTGTCCGTCCCCAAGGACACCCAGCTCACCGAGCCCATCCGGCTCGCCGTGCACGGCCAGGGCGGCACCGCCTACGGCCACCAGGTCGTCGAGCTGGGTGCCTTCGCCGAGGCGGTCGTCATCCTCGACCACACCGGTGACGCGGTGATCGCCGCCAACGTCGAGTTCCTCGTCGGTGACGGCGCCAAGCTCACGGTCGTCTCCGTCCAGGACTGGGACGACAAGGCCGTGCACGTGGCCCAGCACAACGCCCTCGTCGGCCGCGACGCCTCCTTCAAGTCCGTGGTCGTCACCTTCGGCGGTGACGTCGTACGCCTGCACCCGCGCGTCCACTACACCGGCCCCGGCGGCGAGGCCGAACTCCTCGGCCTGTACTTCACGGACGCCGGGCAGCACCAGGAGCACCGCCTGCTGGTCACCCACAACACCCCGCACTGCAAGTCGAACGTCGTCTACAAGGGCGCGCTCCAGGGCGACGCGGCGCACGCGGTGTGGATCGGCGACGTGCTGATCGAGGCCAAGGCCGAGGGCACGGACACCTATGAGATGAACCGCAACCTCGTCCTCACGGACGGCGCGCGGGTCGACTCGGTGCCGAACCTGGAGATCGAGACCGGCGAGATCGTCGGTGCCGGTCACGCGTCCGCCACCGGCCGCTTCGACGACGAGCAGCTGTTCTACCTGATGGCCCGCGGGATCCCGGAGCGCGAGGCCCGCCGTCTCGTCGTCCGCGGCTTCTTCGCCGAGCTGGTCCAGCAGATCGGTGTCCCGGACATCGAGGAGCGTCTGCTCGCCAAGATCGACGAGGAGCTGGAGGCATCGGTCGGATGACCACCTTCGTACGCGCGTGCGCACTGAGCGAGCTGGAGGAGGACACCCCGAAGCGGGTGGAACTCGACGGCACGCCGGTGTCGCTCGTGCACACCGGGGGCGAGGTCTTCGCGATCCACGACATCTGCTCGCACGCGAACGTCTCGCTCTCCGAGGGCGAGGTGGAGGACTGCCAGATCGAGTGCTGGCTGCACGGATCGTCGTTCGACCTGCGCACCGGCAAGCCGTCCGGCCTCCCCGCGACGCGCCCCGTTCCCGTATACCCCGTAAAGATCGAAGGGGACGACGTGCTCGTCTCCCTCACCCAGGAGTCCTGAGGCACCCATGGCAACGCTTGAAATCCGAGACCTGCACGTCACCGTCGAGGCCGACAACGCCACGAAGGAGATCCTCAAGGGCGTCGACCTCACCGTGAAGCAGGGCGAGACGCACGCCATCATGGGCCCCAACGGCTCGGGCAAGTCGACCCTCGCCTACTCGCTGGCGGGTCACCCGAAGTACACGATCACCGGCGGCACCGTCACCCTCGACGGCGAGGACGTCCTGGAGATGTCCGTCGACGAGCGCGCCCGCGCCGGCCTGTTCCTCGCGATGCAGTACCCGGTCGAGGTTCCCGGCGTCTCGGTCTCCAACTTCCTGCGCACCTCCGCCACCGCGGTCCGCGGCGAGGCCCCCAAGCTGCGCACCTGGGTGAAGGAGGTCAAGGAGGCCATGGAGCGCCTCAACATGGACCCCGCCTTCGCCGAGCGCAACGTCAACGAGGGCTTCTCCGGCGGTGAGAAGAAGCGCCACGAGATCCTCCAGCTGGAGCTGCTCAAGCCGAAGGTCGCGATCCTCGACGAGACCGACTCCGGTCTGGACGTCGACGCGCTGCGCGTGGTCTCCGAGGGCGTCAACCGCGTCCGCGAGACCGGCGAGGTCGGCACCCTGCTGATCACGCACTACACGCGCATCCTGCGCTACATCAAGCCCGACTTCGTCCACGTGTTCTCCGCCGGCCGCATCGTCGAGTCCGGCGGCGCCGAGCTCGCCGACAAGCTGGAGAACGAGGGCTACGAGGCTTATGCGAAGCTCGACGAAGTCGACACGAAGGGTGGCGCATCCGCGTGACACAGCTGCCGGGCCTCCTCGACACCGAGGCGATCCGCAAGGACTTCCCCATCCTGGACCGACAGATCCACGACGGCCGGAAGCTCGTGTACCTGGACAACGCGGCGACCTCGCAGAAGCCGCGTCAGGTGCTGGACGCCCTCAACGAGTACTACGAGCGCTACAACGCCAACGTCCACCGCGGTGTGCATGTGCTCGCCGAGGAGGCCACGGCGCTGTACGAGGGCGCGCGCGACAAGGTCGCGGAGTTCGTCAACGCGCCCTCCCGCGACGAGGTGATCTTCACCAAGAACGCCTCGGAGTCGCTCAACCTCGTGGCGAACATGCTGGGCTGGGCCGACGAGCCCTACCGCGTGGACCACGAGACCGAGATCGTCATCACGGAGATGGAGCACCACTCCAACATCGTGCCGTGGCAGCTGCTGGCGCAGCGCACGGGCGCGAAGCTGAAGTGGTTCGGCCTGACCGACGACGGCCGGCTCGACCTCTCGAACATCGACGAGGTCATCACCGAGAAGACGAAGATCGTCTCCTTCGTGCTGGTCTCCAACATCCTGGGCACCCACAACCCGGTCGAGGCGATAGTGCGCCGCGCGCAGGAAGTGGGCGCGCTGGTCTGCATCGACGCTTCGCAGGCCGCTCCGCACATGCCGATGGACGTACAGGCCCTCCAGGCCGACTTCGTGGCCTTCACCGGTCACAAGATGTGCGGTCCGACGGGCATCGGCGTGCTGTGGGGCCGCCAGGAGCTGCTGGAGGACCTGCCTCCGTTCCTCGGCGGCGGCGAGATGATCGAGACGGTGTCGATGCACTCGTCGACGTACGCCCCGGCCCCGCACAAGTTCGAGGCGGGCACCCCGCCGATCGCGCAGGCGGTCGGTCTGGGCGCGGCGATCGACTACCTCAACTCGATCGGCATGGACAAGATCCTCGCCCATGAGCACGCGCTCACCGAGTACGCGGTCAAGCGCCTGACGGAGGTCCCCGACCTGCGCATCATCGGCCCGACCACGGCCGAGGAGCGCGGCGCCGCGATCTCCTTCACCCTCGGTGACATCCACCCGCACGACGTGGGCCAGGTGCTGGACGAGCAGGGCATCGCGGTCCGCGTGGGCCACCACTGCGCCCGCCCGGTATGCCTGCGCTACGGAATTCCTGCGACCACGCGAGCGTCGTTCTATCTGTACTCCACGCCGGCCGAGATCGACGCTCTGGTCGACGGGCTGGAGCACGTACGGAACTTCTTCGGCTGAGGGGCGTGCACACACGGTGAAACTGGATTCCATGTACCAGGAAGTCATCCTGGACCACTACAAGCACCCTCACGGGCGTGGTCTGCGGGACGGCGACGCCGAGGTACACCATGTGAACCCGACCTGCGGCGACGAGATCACCCTGCGGGTGAAGTACGACGGCTCGACGATCAGTGACGTCTCGTACGAGGGCCAGGGCTGCTCGATCAGCCAGGCCTCGGCCTCCGTGCTGAACGAACTCCTCGTCGGCAAGGAACTCGCCGAGGCGCAGCGGATCCAGGAGACCTTCCTGGAGCTGATGCAGTCCAAGGGGAAGATCGAACCGGACGACGCGATGGAGGACGTCCTGGAGGACGCGGTCGCGTTCGCGGGAGTCTCCAAGTACCCGGCCCGGGTCAAGTGCGCCCTCCTGAGCTGGATGGCGTGGAAGGACGCGACGGCCCAGGCACTGGATGCCGACGCCGACGCCGAAAGGAAGACGGCATGAGCGAGACCGTTGAGATGAAGCCGGCCTCGGAGGAAGAGGTCCGTGAGGCGCTGTACGACGTGGTCGACCCCGAGCTGGGTATCGACGTCGTCAACCTCGGCCTGATCTACGGCATCCACATCGACGACGCGAACAACGCGACGCTCGACATGACCCTGACCTCGGCGGCCTGCCCGCTCACCGACGTCATCGAGGACCAGGCCAAGTCCGCCACGGACGGCCTCGTCAACGAGCTGCGCATCAACTGGGTCTGGATGCCGCCGTGGGGCCCGGACAAGATCACGGACGACGGCCGTGACCAGCTGCGGGCGCTCGGCTTCAACGTCTGAGGTCGTCCTCGCAGGTTCTCTTCAGTGGCCCCCGGTGTCAGTGCCGGGGGCCACTGTCGTACCCGGATCCGTAGCCATATCCGGACCCGTACCCGGACCCGTATCCGTCGGCGTAGTCGTGATCGTCGTTGTAGCCGTGATCGCCGTCGTCGTAGCCGTCGTCGTCGCTGTGGTCGCTGTGGTCGCCGTGGTCGCCGTGGTCGCCGTACCCGTACCCGTACCCGTACCCGTACCCGTACCCGTACCCGTACCCGGACCCCGTCACGTCGGTCTCCAGACGGAACGCCGTGTCGCCGGAGGATCCTTCGTCGTGCTGGGACGGGTCCAGACGCAGCCGGAAGTTCCGGTGGCGAAGGAAGTGGCCGGGGTGGTTCACGGATTCCAGGGCGACGGCGCCGGAGCGGCCGAGGGAACGGGGACAGAAGGTGGCGTCCCGCTGGAACAGGCGTGAGCCGTCGTGGCCGTCGGCGCGCAGGACGAAGTCGCGGTGGCGGAGATACGCGCCGTCGGCTGTCACGAAGGAGTGGCAGGAGGGGTCGGCCAGGCCCTTCACGAGCCTGAAACCGGCGCTTCGGCGGGCCGAGGACGAGGTGACTGTGCCGAGGACGACCTGACCGTCGCTCACGCGCCAGTAGTGGTCGGGGTAGTTGAGCGAACGGACGAATCGCAGGTCACCCGAACTCGTGGGCGGCCGCGAGGTCGTCGCGCCGGGCGCCGGGGGCTCGGCGGGGCTGCCGCTCGGCCGGCCCGAGGGGGCCTTTGAGGCGTGGGCGGACGTCAGGGCGCTCTTGCCCGGGGGTGTGGTCGTGCGGCCCGTCGTGGAGGGGCTGGCGAACGAGATCAGGCCGGGTGCCGTCGCGCCGGCCGGCCTGTTCTCCGACGACACTCCGTCGGAACGAGGGTCCATGACGGTCACCGCGGTCACGCAGGCGACGACGGTGGCGGCGGCCAGGGCGCCGGCCAGCCAGAGGCGCCGCGTGCCGGGGACCCGGGAGGTGTCCGGGGACCAGTTCTCCTCCCACGGCTGCCGCGGGGACGGGGTGGGACTTTCCGGCATGCGCGGTTCCTCCGGGGCGCACGGGGGACGGGCTCGGCCACGAGGGGCCGGTGGAGCGCTCGCACAGTAGTGGATGCCGTGACGCCCGCGGGGCCTGATGCGGCAAGCGTTTCCCTTTCGATCCCGGAGCGGTTTCCCGAGCCGCTTCCCGAGCCATTCCCCGAGCCATTCCCCGAGCCGTTCCCGGAGCCGTCCCGGTTCCGCCGAACGGCGTTGCGTACAGGTGTACATAACGTTGTGTACTCTCGTACACATGGGATTCCTTCTGCTCGCCGGCGCCATAGCCGCCGAGGTGGCCGCCACCACCGCGATGAAGTACAGCCACGGCTTCACCCGGCTCGGACCCTCACTGATCACCGGCCTCGGCTATGTGGTCGCGTTCGCGCTGCTGGCGCAGACCCTGAAGACCGTCTCCGTCGGCACGGCGTACGCGATCTGGTCCGGCGCCGGCACCGCGGCGATCGCCGTGATCGGGATGCTGTTCCTCGGGGAGGGGATGAGCGTGGCAAAGGCGGCGGGCATCGCGTTGATCGTCCTGGGCGTCGTGGTGCTCAACCTGGGCGGGGCGCACTGATGGCCCGGCGGTACGACCCCGAGCGGCAGCAGCGGATCATCGACGCGGCGATCCGGGTGGTCGGCGCCAAGGGGATCGCCGGGCTGAGCCACCGGACCGTCGCGGCGGAGGCGGACGTGCCGCTCGGTTCGACGACGTACCACTTCAAGACGCTGGACGACCTGCTGGTGGCGGCGCTGCGGCAGACGAACGAGGGCTTCGCCGCTCTGCTCGCCGGGCGCGAGGCGCTGACGGACCCGCGGGCCGACCTGCCGGCGGAACTGGCGGCACTGCTGGGGGAGTGGCTCGCGGGGGACCCCACGGGCGTAGAACTGGAGTACGAGCTCTACCTCGCCGCGCTGCGCCGCCCGGCGCTCAGGCCGGTGGCCGCGGAGTGGACCGAGGACGTGGCCGGACACCTGGCCCGCCGCACGGACCCGGTGACCGCGCGGGCGCTGGTGGCGCTGATGGACGGGATCTGTCTTCAGGTGCTGCTCACGGGGAGGGCGTACGACGAAGGGTGGGCCCGTGAGGTGCTGGGGCGGGTCGTCCCTCCGGCGGCCGACGCGGTCGTCGCTCGCGGGGCCGAGGGGGTCGTCCCTCCCGCTGCCGGCGCTGGCATCCCGCCCGTCACCTGAGACATCACCGCGCTGGTTCGCCTCCGTGGCCCCGCGCCGGTTAGGTTGCCCTCATGACCGACACGACTGCTCCTCGCACCACCGGCGCCGTGGCCGCCGGCCTCGCCACGATCGCCGCCGACGGCACCGTTCTCGACACCTGGTTCCCCGCGCCCGAGCTGTCCGCCGAACCCGGACCGGCCGGTACCGAGCGCCTCGACGAGACGCGCACCGCCGAACTGCTCGGCGAGCACGGCGTCGCGGCCCTGGGCAAGGACGAGGTGCGGGGCGTGGAGGTCGTGGCGGTCCGCACGGTCATCTCGTCGGTCGAGGACAAGCCGCTCGACACCCACGACGCGTACCTGCGCCTCCACTTGCTCTCGCACCGTCTGGTGAAGCCGAACGAGGCCAACCTCGACGGCGTCTTCGGCCTGCTCGCCAACGTCGCCTGGACCTCCCTGGGCCCGGTCGCGGTCGACACGCTGGAGACCGTCCGTCTGGCCGCCCGCGCGCGTGGCCTGCACCTGAGCGTGTTCGGTGTCGACAAGTTCCCGCGCATGACCGACTACGTGGCACCGGCCGGCGTGCGTATCGCCGACGCCGACCGTGTCCGTCTCGGCGCGCACCTCGCCGCGGGCACCACCGTCATGCACGAGGGCTTCGTCAACTTCAACGGCGGCACCCTCGGCACCTCGATGGTCGAGGGCCGCATCTCGCAGGGCGTCGTGGTCGGCGACGGCACCGACATCGGCGGCGGCGCGTCGACGATGGGCACGCTGTCCGGCGGCGGCAAGGAGCGGGTCGCCATCGGTGAGCGCTCCCTGGTCGGCGCCGAGGCCGGCATCGGCATCGCGCTCGGCGACGACTGCGTGGTGGAGGCGGGCCTGTACCTCACCGCCGGCACCCGCGTCACCCTGCCCGACGGCCAGATCGTCAAGGCCCGCGAACTCTCCGGAGCCTCCAACATCCTGTTCCGCCGCAACTCCGTCACGGGCACGGTGGAGGCCCGCCCGAACAACGCGGAGTGGGGCGGCCTGAACGAGGTGCTGCACAGCCACAACTGACGCCGGACGGCCGATCGACGCCGTGACCTGCCGCCGGACTGGGGGTAGTCGGCTGCATCGGTCATCGTGGAGCGCCCTTCCGGGACCTGCCTTCGGGCGTCCCGGGAGGGCGCGGGCGCGTGTGCGCCGCATCAGGGGCGGGGTCGAGTGACTCAGCGGCTGACCTTCGGTCGGGGCCGTCCGACGGAGCTGTACGGCATCAAATGCGAGGAGACCCGGGCATGCGGTTCGATGACTTTGCCGGTTTGAGCCGTGTATGCACCGAACGGCTCGGTGAGAAGCCCGGCCGACAGTTCGCCGCCATGGCCCGCCGTGGCTTTCAGCTGGTCCGACCGATGGGCGATGTGCACGCCACTGGGCAATGCCGCCTTGGCGGGGCGGCACTGCTGGAACCGGGCACTGCCTGGCCCGAGCTGAGCGGGGTCCCGTTGTCCCTGCACGCAGTGCTCGATACCGATGCCCTTGCTGCGTGGCTGGGCGACGAACTGCCCGTACGGCCAGGCTTGCTCAACTTCTTCTACCTTGATCCAGACTTGCCGTACGAGGAGTACCGCAATCTGGATGCGTTCGGACCCGAGGCGTACCGCGTGATTCCCGCCGATCCGGCACGCGCGGTCGAGACGCGGGCACCTGTACCGGCGAGAAGCTATCCGGCCGTACCTGTGCACGCAGCTGAGCTCACCATGCTTCCGGACTGCTGGGATGTCGAGGACGAGGACGTCGAGTTCGACCAGGGACAGCACTGGGGCGCGACATCGCTCATCCTCAGCGAGATGGGGGATCTCGACGGGAACACCGCCGGCAGTCACTGTGCCTTTGGCTGGCCGGACACTTCGTACACGCTCAAGGTGACCTCCCGCGAGGACGACGGCCCCGCGGTCCATCTGCTTCAGCTGGCGGAGGACGCGGACCTCGGATGGGGCTGGGGTGACGCCGGAACGTTGTACTTCACGATCCCGGTCAGGGCATTCACGACCGGGGACTTCCGCCAGGCTGTAGCGAAGATCCACTGCTGTTGAGCCGGGCGCCGCTTGGCTCACGGCGCGCCGAACTGCCCGAGGGCGCAGGCGCAACGACAGGTCGGTGCGGAGAGGGATTGCACGGGAGCTGTCATGGGGCGAGAGGTCAAGGCCTGTGAGCCTGCCGCAACTCGGGCCGTCTGTGGGCCTGCCCGTAATAGCGGCTTCCGCTGCCACGGCCTGACGGAATACCGCGTGTGGGCCGCGGGCTGATGTGGGTGCATCAGGACGGGGCAGTCGATGCGAGTGGTGGGGGCGGGGATGGCCGAGGGCACCATTGTGGATCTCGTCCGCTTGACCGACGGGGAGAGCGGTCTTGAGGTTCGGGTGCTGGGCCGCAGCATGCCTGGGGTACTGCCCTGGCATGACTTCCTCGACGCGGAGATCGTCGTCACGAGCGGGTTCGCCCGGGGACGTCTGGATGTGTGTCTGGCCCCGGAGGACTTGGACAGCTGGTCGCAGGCCGTGGACGCGCTCGCGGCCGGCCGGGACGTCGTCTGGATGGACGACGGGCGCAACGCCGAGATCCGACTTGAACCTTCCCGTGAGAACGGGGTCGTGGTGGTTGTGGTGGCGGACTCGGCCGCATCGAGGACGTCCGTCCGTGTCCCGGTGCGTCTGGCCGATGGGTGGGCCGATGACCACCACGAACGACTGCGGCGTGTCCGGGCGGTCTGGCCGCAGGAGGTTGCGGAGACCTCCCCCGGTGCCTATGAGTGGCGGCGCTGACCGGCCGACAGTCGTCGCCGGCAGACGATGTTGCAGGCCAGGCCCGACAGTCCGGAGCTGCCGACGGCACTTGTCGTGGTCGTGGCCCCGGTCGGCGTAGGGCCTGTCCGGGCGACGGCGGTGTGGTCCGCTTCGGCCGCGCACCGGCGGAACGGCCTCGATCGAAGGCATGAGGCGGGTGCGAACCCCGTCAACACCGCAGCGCCGCCGGTGCGGACCCCGAGGCGGGTCGTGGGTCGCGTGTCCGTCGGGCGTCACCCGCGGAACAGTCCTGGTCGACGGTCATGGTCGCCGAAAACGATCACTTAAAAGGATTACCCTCCGTTACCTATAGCGGCTTCAGGTAGATGAACGGGGTGGACCCGGTGTCCGGTCGGACGCCGCGACGGTGAGACAGAGGACTGAGCAATGACGAACGAGTGGGCGGGGATCGTGGCGCGTCGGCTGGCCGGTGTGGTGGCCGCGGCGACGGTGTGCTGGCTCCCGGCCGGCGTCGCGTACGCCGACGAGACCAACATGGGATCGCACAACGGTCCCCGGATCGGCCTGGTCAACCTGGGCCAGGTGGATGATCCCGCGGAGGACGTCCTGGAGCACTTCCGTCTGTTCGGCGACGAGCGGACGACGGAGAACGGCGTCGGCTGAACCGCCCGCGCCGCCCGTCGCCATGGCGGGCGGCGCGGGCCCGGTCTTCCGGCCGGCGGAGGCGATCAGGTCGCGCGTGCGGGGCGGCGCCCGGACGCGGCCAGTTCACTGTGAGCAACCGGCCGGTTCCCCGCACGCGGCCAGTTCCTCGTACGCCGACAGCAGCTCCGCCGTCGCTCCCGCGTCCGCGGAACGCAACGGGCGGCGGACCGGGCCCGACGGGAGCCCCAAGGCGGACAGGAGGGCCTTGGCCGTGACCGTGCCAGGGAGGCCGGCGGACATCATCGCCTCGATCAGGGGCGTGGCCTGCCGCTGACGGCGGGCCGCTCCCGCCGTGTCGCCCGCGTCGAAGGCGGAGAGGATCGCGTCGATGTGACGGGGGATCACGTTCGCCACCGTGCTGACGCAGCCCGCCGCGCCCACCGCGTACGACGCGAGGACGTGCTCGTCGCAGCCCGCGTAGTACGCCAGGTCCGTGCGGGCCATGACCTTCTGAGTGCCGAGGAAGTCGTACGAGCAGTCCTTGACGGCCACGACACGCGGGTGGTCCGCGAGCCGGATCAGGGTCTCCGGCTCGATACGGGTGCCGGTGCGGGCCGGGATGTCGTAGAGCGCGAGCGGCAGGCCGGACGCGTCCGCGACCTCGCGGAAGTGCGCCTCCACGGCGTCCTGCGGGGGCCGGCTGTAGTACGGGGTGACGACCAGCGCCCCGTCGGCACCCGCCTTCTCGGCCTGCAGGGTGAGTTCGATCGTGTGGCGGGTGTCGGAGGTGCCGACGCCCGCGACCAGGACCGCACGGTCCCCGACTGCCTCCCGGACCGCCCGCACGAGCGCCGCCTTCTCGGCGTCGGACGTGGTCGGCGACTCGCCCGTCGTGCCGTTGAGGACCAGCCCGTCGCAGCCCTGCGACACCAGTCGGTCGGCGAGCCGCTGCGCGCCGTCGAGGTCGAGGGCCCCCTCCTCGGTGAAGGGCGTGATCATCGCGCAGAGAGCGCGGCCGAAGGGCCGGACGGGAGGAGAGGGATACGTCATGCGAGTAGTGTCGGCCCGGCGACCGTGTAGCTCCACTTAAATTTTCTACGACGTATGTATAAGTGTTCGTGATGAGAGGGTGGGTGGCCCTGTCTCGGGGGCCGCCCCTCGCCCCGCTCCTTCGCCCGGCCGGTGGGAGAGGTGCTGCGGGTGGTGGTGGGGTTGCCTCCGAGGGCCCGGACGGTCGGCGGGCGGCGACCGCCAGGCCGGCCCGGAGACCGCGGGGCCGGCGGCCTGTCCCGGCGTACCCGAACTCGCCGCCGGGGCGGCGCTGTTGCAGGCCCGCCTCGACCGGTTCCCAAACCCTCTCGGCCGGCGGGGGGCGAGGACGTGGCGAAGGGGTAGGGGGAGGCGCTGCGGGTACCCGGGTGTTCCGGACCGAGAGGAGGCGGACACGCCGTGACCAGGATCCAGGACGCCAGACCCATGGCCGGGGAGCGCCACTCGGTGGGCGTACTCGTCGGCCAGGCGACCGAGCAGGTCTCCCAGCTCGTGCGGCAGGAGGTGAGCCTCGCCAAGGAGGAGCTGGCCGCGAAGGGTCGGCGCGCGGGCCGTGGTGGCGGGCTCCTCGGCGCCGCAGGTGCCGTCGCCTACGCCGGGCTGCTCGCTCTCGCCGCCACGGCCGCCGCCGCGCTCTCGCTGGCGCTGCCCGTCTGGGCCGCGGCGCTGATCGTCACGGGCGTGCTCTTCGCGCTCGCCGTGCTGCTGGCCGTGACCGGCCGCGCGCAGCTGCGCCGGGCGGGACCCCCCACGCCCGAGGTGGCCCTCGGGAGTGTCAGGGCCGATGTCGAGGTGATCAAGGAAAGGGTGCATCGATGACCGACAGGACGACGCCGGGCTCCGGCGCCAAGGGGCCCGACGAACTGCGCCGGCAGATCGAGCAGACCCGCGGCCAACTCGGCGACACCATCGAGGAGCTGGCGGCCAGGGCCGATGTGAAGGGGCGGGCCATGGCGCGCGCCGCCGACCTGAAGGACAAGGCCGGGGCGATGACCGTCCAGCTGCGCAGCACCGCGGCGCAGGCCGGCCACACCGTCCAGGGCAAGGCGGCCCGGGCGGGGCACGCCGTACAGGGCAGGGCCGTCGAGGCCACGCACACGATGCAGGGCAGGGCCGTCGAGGCCACGCACATGGTGCAGGGCAGGGCCGTCGAGGCCACGCACACGATGCAGGGCAGGGCCGTCGAGGCCACGCACACGGTCCAGGGCAGGGCCGCGCGGGCGAACGACGCGGTGCACGGCCGGGCGGTGAGGGCGACCGAGACCGTGGAGCACGCGGCCGTACCGCAGCCGGTGCGCACCCTCGCCCTCGCCGGGCTGCGGCACCCCGGGCCGGTTCTGGCGGCGGGCGTGGTGGCCGGTGCGCTGGTCGTCGCGGCGGCGGTGATGCGCCGGCGGCGCGGCGGACGGTAGGTGACCGCGGCGCCGGGTGGCGCCGCCCGGGTGCGGTGCGAGCGCGCAGGCCGGCCGGTGGAGACACCGGCCGGCCTGCGCCGTTTCACCGGCGGCCAGCCTGCCTCCTGTCACCGACCACACCGACAACTTCAGCAGTCTGGACAAAAAAAGTTTTCGGTGAGACGGTGGACCCATGCTGGACGTGACCGTGATCGAGGACCCCGAGGCCGCAGCCGTCTGTCTGGACCCCGTCCGGGCCGCGCTGCTCGCCCGGCTCGCCGACGGCCCCGCCTCGGCCGCGATGCTGGCCGGCCAGGTGGGGCTGCCCCGCCAGAAGGTGAACTACCACCTCAAGACGCTGGAGCGGCACGGCCTGGTCGAGCTCGCGGGAGAGCGCCGCAAGGGCAACGTCACCGAGCGGCTGATGCGGGCGACCGCCGCGTCGTACGTGATCTCGCCGCTCGCCCTGGCCGCGGTGCAGCCGGACCCGGACCGCTTCCGGGACCAGCTGTCCGCGCGCTGGCTTCTCGCGCTCGGCGCTCGGCTCGTGCGGGACGTCGGCACGCTGGTCACGGGTGCGACGAAGGCCCGCAAGCGGCTCGCGACGTACGCGCTGGACGGCGAGGTGCGGTTCGCCTCGGCCGCCGACCGGGCGGCGTTCGTCGAGGAGCTGACCGCGGGCGTGAGCGCGCTGATCCGGAAGTACGACGCCCCGGACGCCGAGGGCGGCCGGGACCACCGGATCGTCGTGGCCGTCCATCCCACGGTCAAGCCCCAGCAGGCCGCCCCGGAAATCGACAGTTAGCGCACCGCGGGCCCCGCCCGTGCCGCCGCCACTCAGGAGCCACACCATGTCCAAGGAATTCGAGATCGCCCGAGAGTTCGAGGTCGACGCCACGCCCGAGCAGGTGTGGGAGGCCGTCACCAGCGGCACCGGCGGCTGGCTGTGGCCGATGGAGGCGCCGGAGCCCCGCGAGGGCGGCAGGGGGCCCTTCGGCTCCGAGGTCGTCGTCTGGGACCCGCCGCACCGCTACGCCAACCGTGTCGAGGACGTCGAGGGGATCTCCGAGCAGACCCTCAACCAGCTCGACTACACCGTCGAACCCCGTGACGACGGGCGGCGGGCCTGGGTGCGGTACGTGCACAGCGGGATCTTCGTCGACGACTGGGACAACCAGTACGACGGCGCGAGCAAGCACACCGGGTTCTATCTGCACACCCTGCGCGAGTACCTCACGGCGTTCGGCGGCCGGCCGGTGACCGCCTTCGCCACCTTCGACGGGCCCGGGACCTCCGGCACGCCCGACGCCCTGGAGGCGGTCGGGCGGGCGCTCGGACTGACGGACGGCTCCGCCGTGGGCGGGCGGGTCCAGGTGCGCGGACCCGAGGGCCGGCTCCTCGACGCCGTCCTCGACTTCCGCGACCCGTACTTCATCGGCCTGCGCACCGACGACGCGCTGCTGCGCTTCTTCGGACGCAACCACTGGGGCCATGTCGTCGGCATGAGCGTGCACGACTTCGCCCCGGGCGCCGACGCCAAGGACGACGAGGCCGCCTGGCAGGGCTGGCTGAACGGCGTGTTCAGCCGGCCCTGACGAGGAGCGCGACCTGCTACGGGCGGAACCGCAGCACCTGCGGGTCGTGGTCGCTGATCTGGTCGTGGAACTCGGCGTTGATGTGCACGCTGTCGTACTCGAAGTCGCAGTCGCGCCGGATCGACGGGCTGATCAGGATCTGGTCCAGCGTCTGGCTGTTGCCCTGGTAGACGTACGAGTAACGTTCGCTCCTCGGCAGCGACTTGACCGCCGACCACAGCTCGCCCCGGCCTTCGAGCAGTTCCACGGTGTCGGAGAACTCGAAGTCGTTGATGTCGCCGAGCGTGACCACGTCCGCGTTCTTCTGGGTCTCCAGGACCTGCTTCACGAAGGTGTTCACCGCGGTCGCCTGAAGGTGGCGCTGGGTCTCCGAGCTCCGGGCCGGCGGCTGGTACTGCGAGGTCAGTGCCTGGTCGCCGCCCTTGGAGTTGAAGTGGTTGGCGATCACGAAGACCGTCTCGCCGCGGAAGACGAACTCGCCGGCCAGTGGCTTGCGGCTGTTCGTCCAGGCCGTGTCCGCCGGGTCGATCCGGCCGGGCGAGACGGTCAGCGCCGCCTTGCCGCGCACCTTCGTCACGCCCACCGCGGTCGTCGCGTCGCCGCCGGCGCGGTCCGTGAAGGACACTCGTTCGGGGTTGAACAGGAACGCCTGACGGATGTTGCCGCCCGGCTCGCCGCCGTCGGCGTTGTTCACCGGGTCCACCGAGCGCCACTCGTACGCCGGCCCGCCCGCGGCGACGATCGCGTCGATCAGCTTGCCCAGCGTCACGTCGGCGGCGACCGTGCCGTCGTTCGTGGCGCCGTTGTTGTCCTGGATCTCCTCCAGGGACACGATGTCGGGCGACTGCAGGTTGTTCACGATCGCGGCGGCGTGCGCGGCGAAGGTGGCGTCGGACGGGTCCAGGTTCTCGACGTTGTACGTCGCCACGGCCAGCTCGCCGCGCCGCTGCTCGCGGGTCGTCTCGCGCTCCAGGCGGCCCTGCTTCAGGGTGCCGAGCTCGTTCGCGACGAGGGTGTAGCCGCCGAACTGGTTGTAGTCCAGCGGGCCGGTCGTGGCGCCGGCGAGCACGTCGCCGACGTTCGCGTCCGGGAAGTCGGCGACCGCGCCGAGGGACTGGATCTGGAGCCGGCCGGTGTTCTGAGCGCCGTACGAGCCGTAGACGGCGCCGCCGTGCCGGCTGGTGTTCTCGCGCGGCTTGACGGTGACCCACAGCTCGGTGAACGGGTCGGTCGCGCCGACCACGCGCGTGTCGGTCACCCGGACGTTCATGCCCTCCAGGGACTCGTAGTGGTCCAGGGCGTACTTCGTCGGCCGCAGCGTCAGGCCATTGACGGAACCGTTCGCGGCGGTGTCGCCGGCCGGGGCGTACGCGTTCGGCACGGATCGCGCGTCGATCACCGTGGCGGCCGGCATCGGGTTGCCGCTGGACACGACGGTGACGGTCGCCCGGGTGATCTCGGTGAGCGCCTGGTTGCCCGAGGAGGCGCCGCCGGGCACGAACTCGGTGACCGTGCCCGACACGGTCACCGCGTCGCCGACGGCGACCTTGGGGGTGGAGCCGGTGAAGACGAAGACGCCCTCGCTGGTGGCCGGGTCGGCGTCGGCGGCGGTGTCCTGGATCCAGAAGCCGCGCGACGAGCCGTAGCCGCGGACGCCGGTGACGATCCCGGCCACGTCCGTGACCTGCTGTCCGGCGTAGGGAGACACCCGCGTGCTGCCCTGGATGTCGTGGATGCGCACCGCCTCGGCCCGCGCGGGCGAGGCGATGACGACGGTGGACGCCGCGGAGCAGACGGCGGCGACGGTCAGCGCGGCGAGGCGCGCGGAAGACTTGCTCGGCAAGGGGATCCCTCCGGGGACGTTCGTGGGCGCCAGGACGAGGACGGAGCGTGGAACGGTGGCGACGCGCAAAGCAGCCGGGGACGGTAGTGAACACTTGTCCGCCCAACTTCTACGCGCGTCAATTTCCTGTGCGGGCCCGGTACTTGTCAAGGTTCGGCCCATGTACGGCACCCGGCGGCGAGATGAACCGGGCGGCATGGGCCCAAATCCGTCTAGGCTGAGTGACCGAGTCGTACGACGGCTTCCGGCGGCCGTGCGACATGCAGAGTGACGTACGGCCTGCGAGTCGTCCTAGGAGATCCCCCCGATGTCAGACACCTCCTCCCTGCCGCCGGTGCGGCTGACCTCCGAAGCGGAACTGGCGCGGGACGCGCTGGCCACCCCGGTGCTGTCGCGGGCCGTGCGGCTCGCCCGCTGGGCCGGCCCCGCCACCCGTGTGGACGCCGGGGGCGGACTGGTCGACGAGCAGTTGCCGGACGCGGCCGAGGCGCTCGGGCTGAGCGGGGCCGACGCGGACGCGTCGGCGAGCGAGGCATGGCGGGTCGGCGTGGACACCGGGCTGATCGAGATCGTCGACGAGGAGGCCGGCACGGTCACCCAGGGTGAGGAGCTGGCGCGGATCACCGGCGGCTCCCCGCACGACATCCTCGCCGTCTGGCGGGGCGCCCTGGAGACGGTGCTCGCCGACGCGAGCGTTCCCGACCTCGACGACCTGCTCGGCGCGATGGACGCGGGCGGCCCGGTCGACCCCGCCGGCCTGGGCTGGGACCCCGAAGGGGAGGCCGCGTTCCTCGACGGTGTGCTCGGCAGCCTCTACCTGCTCACCGTCAGCGAGGACGGCCCCGGCCCCGCGGCCGTGCCGCTGCCCGCGCTGGCCGCCTCCGTGATCGCGCCCGGCGACCTGACCGAGCCCACCGACGACGTCCTGGAGCGGGTGTCCGACGCGATGATGCGGCTGGACGACCAGTTCCGGGTGCTGGAGCCGGTGGGGCTCGTGGAGTACCGGCCGGTCGACGAGGAGCTGATGGCCGACGCCGAGGAACCCGCCGCCGGCGACGACACGGACGTCTCCCGCTACGGCATGGTCCGGCTCACCCCGCTCGGTCTGTACGGGCTGCGGACACGCCTGCTGGAGGACGGCGTCGAGGCGCCCCTGGTGGGCGAGCTGGCCGACAAGGGCGCCGACGCGCTGCTCGACGGCACGGCCGGCTTCGGGCCGCGCGCCGCGCAGGCCGAGACCGAGCAGTGGCTGAACCGCCGCGAACCGCTCGCCGCCGCACGGGAGTTGCTCGCCGCCGCCCGGGGCGCGGACCCCGGCGCGCCGCTGCGCCGGCTGCGCTGCCAGCAGGCGCTGTCCCTCGTCGGCGCCGAGGCCGAACCCGCCCTGCGGGAGGTCCTGGACGACCCCGAGCTCGGCGGTCTCGCCCGGGTCTGGCTGACCGAGCACGGCTGCGCGGACGTACCCGCCCCGTCCGAGACGATGGTCTTCTGGCTCACCGTGGACACCCTGGCCGCGCAGCTCGCCGCGGAGGGCAACTCCGAGGAGCTGAACGCCC
This sequence comes from Streptomyces sp. NPDC002309, assembly GCF_053593375.1. Classification (NCBI taxonomy): domain Bacteria; kingdom Bacillati; phylum Actinomycetota; class Actinomycetes; order Kitasatosporales; family Streptomycetaceae; genus Streptomyces; species Streptomyces sp. NPDC002309. Next base: position 45,340 of record NZ_JBSFCI010000017.1, read on the forward strand.
TCGTCGAAGGGCTCGCCGAGCAGCACGGCGGCTTCTTCGCTGCGGCCTGGAGGGTCGACCACCCGGCCACGGCCGACGTCCTGGAGGCGATGGGGCGTATCCACCCGGACAAGAGGATCGCCAAGGAGGCCCGCAAGTCCGCCTTCAAGGCCCGCTCCCAGCAAAGGGGTTGACCACGGCCCGCCTGAGGGGCGCCGAGGGGCGGGGGGAGGCCGTCCGGCGGGCCGGGGAGGCCGTCCGGACGGGTTCCGGTCGGTTCGCGTGGCCGGCCGGTGACGGTTCGTGCGGATTCACGGAAGCGGGCCCTGCGCAGTCGCCCGGTGTTCAAACGGCGTTCACCGCGGGGCGCCACCGTTGCGCCGACCCGAGGTCCGCCCCACCCCCCATGGCACTCCCCCCGTCACAGGAGACAGCATGTCGCTCACACGCAGGGACTTCGCCAGGACCACCGCGATCGCCGGAACCGGAGTCGTGCTCGCGGGCAGCGTGGGCGCCCTGTCCAGCGCGCCGGGCGCCCTCGCGTCCGCCGAGACGGAGACCACGGGCGAGGAGGGGTCCGCCGCCCGGCACGGCGGGGTCGGATACGGCCCGCTCCTGCCCGACCCGGAAGGCATCCTCGCCCTGCCGGCCGGCTTCTCCTACCGCGTCCTCACCCACGCGGGCCGGACCAGGCTGGACTCCGGCGAGTTCACTCCCGCCGACCACGACGGCACCGCCGCCTTCGCCGGGCCGCGCGGCACCACCCTCCTGGTCAACAACCACGAGATGGACGGCCCCCGCTCCGACTACGACCACCCCGTGCCGCTCGCCGAGGGCCTGGTCTACGACCCCGCGGCCCCCGGCGGCTGCACGGTGGTCGAGGTGCGCCCCGACGGCCGCGTCGCCGAGTGGGTCGGCATCGCCGGCACCGCCAACAACTGCGCCGGCGGCTCCACCCCCTGGGGCACCTGGCTGACCTGCGAGGAGAACTCCGACCGGGCCGGCGAGAACGGCATGACCAAGGACCACGGCTACGTCTTCGAGGTCGACCCGTGCGACCGGCGCGCCAACCGCGCGCCCAAGCCGCTGAAGTTCTTCGGCCGGTACGACCACGAGGCCGTCGTCATCGACCCCCGGCGCGGCCACGCCTACCTCACCGAGGACGCCGACGAGCCCAACGGCCTGTTCTACCGCTGGACCCCGCCGCGGGGATTCGAGTACGGCCCCCGCAAGTTCCGTACCCTGACCGACGACGCCGGTGTCCTCCAGGCCCCCAGGTGCTTCAACTCCGGCGGCCACTTCGTCGACGACCTCTCCCGCGCCACCAAGGTCGGCACCGTCTACGGCGTCGACTGGGTGGACGTCCCGGACCGCGACGCGCGGACGGTCCCCGTGCGCGAGCAGTTCGGCGAGGGCGACGTCACCCGCGCCCGCAAGCTGGAGGGCATGTGGTGGGGGGACGGCGGCGCGTACATCGTCTCCTCGTACGCCCGTGAGGAGAGCCCCGTCCAGCATGACGGCCAGGTCTGGTTCTACGACCCGAAGCGCCGCACCCTCACCCTCAAGGTGCTGCTCGGCGTCAACGCCGACCCTTCCGAGGACGGCGCCCTCGACGGCCCGGACAACATCACCGTCTCCCCGTACGGCGGCCTGATCATCGCGGAGGACGGCGAGGGGATCCAGCACCTGTTCGGCGCCACCGACAGCGGCCACACCTACCCGATCGCCCGCAACGACCTGAACATCGGCACCGAGGACGAGCCGGAATTCAGCGAGTTCACCGGTGTCACCTTCTCGCCCGACGGAAAGACCCTCTACGCCAACATCCAGGAACCGGGCATCATGCTCGCCGTCAACGGCCCCTGGAAGCGCCAGAAGCGGTGATTAATTCGCTCGCCGGGCTGTCACCGAGCCTCCTACAGTGAGATCACAACGTCACGCACCTCCCGGTGCGAAGGCGGCGGCTACTTCTTCTGTAAAAAGAACCGATGCCGCCGCCGGTTTGATCTCGGGAGGCGCAGCGACTTGGTGGGTGCCCGGTGCGCAGGCAACGGTTACTTCTTTCGGATCGGACGGTTGCGGGTTCGAGTCCCGTCATCGACTCAGGGTCGGTGTAGCTCAATCGGTAGAGCATCTGGCTAAGTCCGTCGCCGCCCTCTGACCTCGGGAGCAGGTGGACGTGGTCCTGTTCGCCGTTGAACTGTTTCAGCTCGGCCGCGAAGTCGGCGCAGACCTCCCGCGTGATCTCTTCGGTGCGGGTCGGCATGGCGTCGGTGAACGTGTTCCGTCGGTACTCGGTGACGAAAAGCACGTGAGCGTGCAGGTTGTGCACAATATGGCGACCGGTTCCGGCATTGGGGTGAGGGTGCCGGCGAGGTGACATGAACCAAGGCTATGCTCACGCTCCGTGAGTCAAGGCGTCCTGGTCAAGCGGCAGTTCGGGCACCGTGCCCGGCTTTCGCTGTCTCCTACGGGGGTTCGCGCGGCGGACGATCAGGCGCACGCGGCCCGCACCATGTGGAATCTCCTCCACGCGTGGTGGCGGATGATGCCGAAGGACAAGCGGACACTCGCGCATGCCGACGCCGCGATCCGTCAAGCCCGCAAGGACATCGACTTTCTGGCAGTCCTCCCCGCCCAGGCCGCGCAAGCAGTACTCAAAACGTACGTCCAGGCGTGGAAGAACTGCTGGGAGGGCCGCGCGGACGCCCCGAACTTCAAGGGCCGCCTGCGCACGGTGATGTCCGTGGACGTCCCGCAGGGCCGGGACCTGAACGTCACCCGCGTGCATCGACGCTGGGGCATGGTCAACATTCCCAAGGTGGGCCGGGTCCGCTTCCGGTGGACGAAAGACCTGCCCGTGGGCAAGCGTGCAGGCGCGGACAACCGGATCACCGGGGCGCGGCTGGTCAAGGACGCGCTCGGCTGGCACATCGCCTTCCGCGTCCAGACCATGGAGGCCAAGCCCGATCCCCACCAGGGGCCGGATGTCGGCATCGACATGGGCGTCACCGTGCCGATCGCCCTCTCGGACGGCGAGACGTACGAGCACGGCGAATGGCTGACCGGCAAGGAGAAGGCCAGGCTTTTGCACCTGGAGCAGCGCGCCGCGCAGCGTAAGCGGCACCGCAAGCCCGGCGAGCCGACCAGCCGTCGGCTGCACCGTACCTACGACCAGATCGCAGGACTCCGCGCGAAAGCCAAGCGCCGGGCCCTGGACTGGCAGCACCGGACGACCACCGCCATCGCCCGCACCTACGGCACCGTCGTGGTCGAAGCACTCACCATCCCGAACATGGTCAAGTCGGCCAGGGGAACCATCGAGGAGCCGGGAAAGAACGTCGCCCGGAAATCCGGGCTGAACCGCTCGATCAGCGGGGAGGCATGGGGCCGGACGGTCACCATGCTGACGTACAAGACCGCCCGGCGCGGCGGCACCCTGCACAAGGTCCCCGCCCCCGGCACCTCCAGGCGCTGCTCAGCGTGCGGTTTCACCACGCCCGGCAGCCGGGAGAGCCAGGCCGTGTTCGTGTGCAAGAACCCGGACTGCGGCTGGTCGGGCAACGCCGACCACAACGCAGCCCGGAACGTCCTGCACCTGTACCGGACGGGCCTCGCGCTCATCCCGGCTGCCGGGAGGGCAGTCGTCAGGCGCGCGAAGCGCGTCAAGCCCGCAACCGCAAGGTAAGCAGGAATCTCCCGGCCTTCAGCCGGGAGAGCACTTCAAACCTGGAACCTCGCCGGGTACCGGGCGGGCCACGGGCCGTCCGGGAGGGGGAACCGGCACACCTTCGGGGGGCTCTCGGACGCCGCGTTCCGGATGGTGCCCCTGCTGGAGGCCGCGCGGGACGCCGACTGGCCCTGGACTCCGGCCGGCTGAGGAGCGCGTATGCCCTGCCCCGCCCTGCCCCTGACCGGGGCGGGGCGGGGCGAAGTAGCATGCGGCGAGGGTCCGCGGTGTGCGAGGAGTTGCTGGATGACGCAGGTCAAGCCCATGCGCGCGGACGCCCGGCGCAACTACGAGCGGTTGCTGAAGGCGGCGGTGGAGGCGTTCGCCGAGCACGGCGAGGGCGCGTCGCTCGACGACATCGCCAAGCGGGCCGGGGTCGGCTCCGGCACGCTCTACCGTCACTTCCCGACACGTCAGGCGCTGCTGGAGGCCGCCTACCTGGACCGGATCGAGGCGCTGGCGCTGCGCGCCGACGAGATCGCGCGAGAGCTGCCGCCCGGCCGGGCCTTGGTGGAGTGGCTCGACGAACTGGGCGTGGGTGTGATCCAGGTGCGTGGCATGAAGTCACTGCTCGGCACGGCCGTCATGAGCGACGGCTCGGACGTGGCCACGGCCTGCGGAACCTGCCTCACGGCGGCCGCGGAACGGCTGGTGCGGGCGGCACAGGCGGAGGGGACCCTGCGCGAGGACGTCGAGCCGGTCGAGGTCCTGCGGCTGACGCACGGACTGGCCACGGCGTCGGAACTGGCGAACGACGAGGGCTCGGAGATCGGGCGCTATCTGTCCCTGCTGATGGAGGGCCTTCGGCCCGGGCCGTGAGACCTGGCCCGCCGGGACCGCACCGGGACCCCACCGCGCCGGGACGGCACCGGGACCCCACCGCACCGGGACGGCACCGGGACCCCACCGCGCCGGGACGGCACCGGGACCCCACCGCACCGGGACGGCACCGAGACCGGACGCCGGACGCGGTGACCGGTGAGCGCCGACGGGCGTCGGCGGGCGCCGGATTCGGTCGGCGCCCGCCGCCGGCCGGGGGCTCAGAGTGCCTGAGCCGCCGGCTTGACCATGTTGCGGACCGTGCGGGCCTTGACGAAGTCGCCCATGGCCGTCATCTCCCACTCGCCCGAGAACTGGCGGATCAGCTTGGCCATCAGCACGCCGGTCTGCGGCTCGGCGCTGGTGAGGTCGAAGCGGACCAGTTCCTCGCCGCTGGCGGCGTCGATCAGCCGGCAGTACGCCTTCGCGACCTCGGTGAACTTCTGGCCGGAGAAGGAGTTGACCGTGAAGACCAGGCCGGTCACCTCCTGCGGGAGCCGGCCGAGGTCGACCGCGATGACCTCGTCGTCGCCGCCGCCCTCACCGGTCAGGTTGTCGCCGGAATGCTTGATCGCGCCGCCGACGATCTGGAGCTTGCCGAAGTAGCAGCTGTCGATGTGGTTGCGCTGCGGGCCGTACGCGATGACCGAGGCGTCCAGGTCGATGTCCCGGCCGCGGTAGGCAGGCTCCCAGCCGAGACCCATCTTGACCTGGGAGAGCAGCGGGCGACCGCCCTTGACCAGGGACACCGTCTGGTTCTTCTGGAGGCTGACCCGGCCCTTGTCGAGGTTGATCTTCCCGGCGCCGGGGGCGGGGGCCGGCGGGGCGGCCGGGGGCGCGGGGGGCACCGGCGGCGTGGCGATGCGGGGGTCCATGACCGGGGCGGGCGGGGCCACCGGCGGCTGCACCGGGGCGGGGGCCGGCGGGGCGACCGGCTGGGCCGGGGCGGCGGCCGGCTCCTCCACCGAGACGCCGAAGTCCGTGGCGATGCCGGCCAGGCCGTCGGCATAGCCCTGGCCCACCGCGCGGGCCTTCCAGGCGCCGTTGCGCAGGTAGACCTCCACGACCACGAGGGCCGTCTCGTTGCCGAGCTGCGGGGGCGTGAACGTTGCCAGGACACTGTTGTCGTCGGCGTTGCGGATCGTGGCCGTCGGTTCGACGCCCTGGAAGGTCTGGCCCGCGGCGTCCGGGCTCGCGGTGACGACGATCTTCTCGATGCCCGGGGGGACGGCGGTGGTGTCGATCGTGATGGCGTCGGGTGCCGAGCCGCCGCCGGAGCGGTAGGCCACGCCCGGGCCGGTGGGCTGGTTGTAGAAGATGAAGTCGTCGTCGGAGCGCACCTTGCCGTCGGCGGTGAGCAGCAGGCCCGATACGTCGAGCCGCACCGGAGCGGCGACGTCCACCGTGACGCGGGCGGCGGAGAGCGGGATGTTCGAGCCTGGGGTCATAACTGTCATGACCCGAGAACGACCGGGGTCGCTTTGCCGTTCCCTTACTGTGCGGCTGATCGGGTCAGCGGCGGTTGCGGGGGTGCAGGCGCGCGGTGCGCTCGTTGCCGCGCCGGTAGTTTCCCGTCCAGCGGGCCATGACCAGCTGGGGGTCACCGGCGTCGACCTCGGTGAGGAACCGGGCGGCGCGCGGGCCGCGCAGGGTGGCCGCGGCGCGTCCGTGGTGGGTGACGACGACCGTGCCGTCGGTGTGGACGTCGTAGTGGAACCCGTGCGGCTGGGGCATGGGCGCCAGGGTAGGGCCCGGCCGGTCCCCGGGCCCACCGGATTTCGCACCCCGGCTTCCGTCCCGTTCCCCGCCGTCCACCCCGTTTTCTATCTGTCCGCCCCGTTCCTCGCCGTCCACCCCGTTTCCTGCCCGGCCGCCCCGTGACGGTCGAGATCCCGTCAGTACGGCCAGATCGGCGGGTCGGTCACGAAGTGGCCGCCCAGGTACGCGTGCGCCTCGTTGCCGGGTTCCAGCTCGCCCTGTTCGGCGACGAGCTTCTCGGCGTAGGGCTCGGAGTCGTCCCGCGGTTCGTAGCCGAGCGCCCGCGCGGTGGAGAGGTCCCACCACAGACGGGTGTTCGCGGAGGAGCCGTAGACGAGGGTGTGCCCGACGTGCTCGGCGGTCAGGGCGGCGTGGAAGAGGCGGGCGCCGTCGGCCGGGCTCATCCACACCGACAGCATGCGCACGCTGGTCGGTTCCGGGAAGCAGGAGCCGATGCGCACGGAGACGGTCTCGATGCCGTGCTTGTCCCAGTAGAGCTGCGCGAGGTCCTCGCCGAAGGACTTGGACAGGCCGTAGAAGGTGTCCGGGCGGCGCGGGGTGTCGATCGGGACGAGCGGGTCGTCGCCCTGGGGGCGCGGGGTGTAGCCGACGGCGTGGTTGGAGGAGGCGAGGACGACACGCGGGACGCCCTCCTCGCGGGCCGCCTCGTACAGGTGGTAGGTGCCTTCGATGTTCGCCTTGAGGATCTTCTCGAAGGGGGCTTCCAGGGAGATGCCCGCGAGATGGACGATCGCGTCGACGCCCCGGACGGCCTCGCGCAGGGCGGACCGGTCGGCCAGGTCCGCCGTGATCGCCTCCGGCGCGCCCTCGACGGGACGCAGGTCCAGCAGGCGGAGCGTGTACCCGTACGCCGGGAGCAGGTCCCGCATCAGGGTGCCGAGCCCGCCGGCGGCGCCGGTGAGCAGAACGGTGCGGGGAGCGGGCATCCTCGGGTCTCCTTGCGGGTCTCCAGGAACGGGCGGGCGGCCGTGTCCCTGCATGGACGTGCCCACCGATGGCCGTATCCATGCACGGAATTCACATGTGTGGACACGCTAGGGAGTCCGACCAATGACCGTCAAGGGGCGCGCGGAGGCAGGGAATCCGCTGGTGCATCGAGGGTTGGCCTGCTTGACCCCCCACAGGTCGCCGCCTTAGCGTGGGCATGTTCAGGAATGTGGACGCGAAACATGAATATGGACCTTGGAGAGCCTGTGACGCCAGCTCCGCTCGCCGCCCGCCTCAGCGTGCCCAGCGGGCCGCTGTTCTTTCCGGTCACCGCCTACGGACCCGATGGTTCCCTGCACCTCGACGCCTTCCGAGCCCATGTCCGCCGGGGGGTCGAGGCCGGTGCCGCCGCCGTCTTCGCCTGCTGCGGCACCGGGGAGTTCCACGCGCTGACACCTGAGGAGTTCGAGACCTGCGTCCGGGCGGCGGTGGAGGAGACGGCGGGACGCGTGCCGGTGGTCGCCGGCGCCGGATACGGCACCGCGCTCGCCGTGCGCTACGCCCGGACCGCCGAACGCGCCGGGGCGGACGGGCTGCTCGCCATGCCGCCGTACCTCGTCGTCGCCGGGCAGGAGGGCCTGCTGCGGCACTATCGCGAACTCGCCTCGGCCACCGCCCTCCCGGTCGTCGTGTACCAGCGCGACAACGCCGTCTTCACCCCGGAGACGGTCGTCGAACTCGCCCGCACGGACGGGATCATCGGCCTGAAGGACGGCCTCGGCGACCTGGACCTGATGCAGCGGATAGTGAGCGCCGTACGCACCGAGGCCGCGGGTGACTTCCTCTACTTCAACGGTCTGCCCACCGCCGAGCAGACCCAGCTCGCCTACCGCGCGGTCGGCGTCCCGCTCTACTCCTCGGCCGTTTTCTGCTTCGCCCCGGAGATCGCGCTCGCCTTCCACGCGGCGCTCGCCTCGGGCGACGACGGCACCGTCCACCGCCTGCTCGACGGCTTCTACCGGCCGTTCGTCGAACTGCGCGCGCGGGGCCGCGGATACGCCGTCTCCCTCGTGAAGGCCGGCGTGCGGCTGCGCGGGCTCGACGTGGGCGAGGTACGGCCCCCGCTGCACGAGCCGGGCGAGGACCACGTCAAGCAGCTCGCCCAGGTGATCGAGCGGGGCCACGCGCTGCTGGAGGAGGGCCGGTGAAGGCGTCGGCCTTCGTCTACCCCTGGGACGTCAACGGGGACCCGCGGGCCCCGGACCGGATCGCCGTGCTCGGCGTGGAGCAGGTCACGCTCGCCGCCGCCTACCACTCCACGCGCGCCCTGACACCCCGCCACCCCCGCCACCGCGTCGTCACCGCCGCGCACGCCGCGGTGCTCTACCCGGCGGACGAGGCCCGCTGGGAGGGCCGCGCCCTGCGCCCCCACCCGGCCGGCGACTGGGCGCCGGGCGACGCGTACGGCGAGGCGGCGGCCGCCCTCGCGCGGGCCGGCCTGGAGGTGCACACCTGGGTGGTGCTCGCGCACAACTCCCGGCTGGGCGCCGAGCATCCGGACACCTCCGTCGTCAACGCCTACGGCGACCGCTACCCCTGGGCGCCCTGCGTCGCCCAGCCCGCCACGCGCGCGTACCTCGTGGAGCTGGCCGCCGAGGCCGCCGTACGGCCCGGCGCGCGCGGCACCGAGCTGGAGTCCCTCGGCTGGTACGGCCTCGCCCATCTGCACGCCCACGACAAGATCGCGGGCGTCGCCCTCGGGGACGCCGGCCAGTACCTGATGTCGCTGTGCTTCTGCCCCTCCTGCCGGGCGGGCTACGCCGCGCGGGGCGTCGACCCCGACCGGCTGGCGGACGCCGTACGCGGCGCGCTGGAGCCGGTGTGGCGGGGCGCGCCGTCGGACGGCGGCTGGGCGGGCGTCGAAAAGCTGCTCGGCGAGAACCTGGCGACCGCCACGCGCGCGTGGCGCGACGACACGGCACGCACCCTCCAGGAGGCGGCGGTCGCCGCGGTCCGCGCCGCCGCGCCCGAGGGCTTCCAGGTCCTCCTGCACGCCCATCCGGTGTCGTACCACTGCGGTGCCGACGCGGGCGTCGACCCGGCGCACATCCTGTCCGTGGCGGACGGTGTCGTCGTGCCGTGCACGAGGGGGGCCGGCCTGCTCACGCCGTTCGCCGAGCGGGCCCCCGGGGGTGCCGTGCTCGCCGCCAACCTCACCGTGGTCTCCGGGATGGGCGGGCGCCCCGGCACCCTGGCCGAGGACGCCGCACGCGCGCGTTCCCTCGGGGCGACGGAACTGCGGCTGTATCACGCCGGGTTGGCGTCGGACGCCGACCTCGCCGCGGTGCGGGCGGCGCTGAGGTCACGCAGATCGACCGGGACCGCTACGAGATCGCCGTCCCGGCGTTCCTCACCATCGTCGTGATGCCGTTCACTACCTCTGATCTTGGCCAGTGCTCGGCCCTTCAGGGCGGGGGTGAAGGCCGTCCTTGGCCCGGAGGCGTGGAGCGCCGGCGTGCTCTGCGTTTGAGGGGTGACGGTCGGACGGGACGCTGCTGGTTTTCGATGTACTGCTTGACGACGGTCGGGGGCGCCCCGTCGCATGATCCTGCTAAGTAGGAGCCGGACCGGAAGTGTCCGTCCCACAGGTTCCGGTGGACGTGGCTGTCGTACTCCTGGCGGAGTCTGCGGGACTTGACGCCCTTGAGGGAGTTGACCGGTTTGGGGAGCTGGACCTTGGGCGGGTGGTGCACGGGCAGGTGGACGTGGTCCTGTTCGCCGTTGAACTGTTTCAGTTCGGCCGCGAAGTCGGCGCAGACCTCCCGTGTGATCTCTTCGGTGCGGGTCGGCATGGCGTCGGTGAACGTGTTCCGTCGGTACTCGGTGACGAAAAGCACGTGAGCGTGCAGGTTGTAGGCAATATGGCGACCGGTTCCGGCGTCGGGGTGAGGGTGCCGGCGAGGGGGCGACCCTGAGGGGCCGCCCCCTGGCTGGTGTAGCGGGAATCGCCGGTCTCGCGTCGGGCGATTACCGCAGCGCGGCCTCCATCACGGCCTTGGCCACCGGCGCGGCCAGTCCGTTGCCGCTGACCTCCGAGCGCTCCGCGTCCGACTGCTCCACCACCACCGCCACGGCGACCTCCTTGTCCGAGGTGTCGGACTCGGCGTACGAGGTGAACCAGGCGTACGGCGTGCTGCTGTTGTTCTCGCCGTGCTGGGCCGTGCCCGTCTTGCCGCCGACGGTGGCGCCGGGGATCCGCGCGTTCGTCCCCGTGCCCTCCTCGACGACCGTCCGCATCGCCGACCGCAACTGCTCGGCCGTCTCCGGGCTGACGACCTCCGTACTGGAGGCGTTGTCGTCGTAGTCCTCCAGCACGTCGCCGCTGTGGTCGGTGATCTTCGAGACCATGTGCGGCTCGACCAGTTCGCCGCCGTTGGCCAGCGCGGCGGAGACCATGGCGATCTGGAGCGGCGTCGCGGTCACGTCGAACTGGCCGATGCCGGACAGCGCGGTCTGCGCCTTGTCCATGTCCTTCGGGTAGACGCTCTCGTACGCGCGCACGGGCACGTCCTGCTCGCCGTCGTTGAAGCCGAACCTCTCCGCCATCTCCCGGACCTTGTCCTGGCCCAGGTCGACGGCCATCTTGCCGAAGACGTTGTTGCAGGAGTACTGGAGCGCCACCCTGATCGACGCGTCCTCGCACGGCGCGTTCCGGTTCTCGTTGGTGAGGTCGCGCGTGGACTGCGGCAGCGGGTACGGGTCGGGGCTCTTCGTCCTCTCGTCCACCGAGGAGTACAGCCCGTCCTCCAGCGCGGCCGCCGCCACGACCAGCTTGAAGGTGGAGCCGGGCGGCAGCGGCCGGCGCAGCGCCCGGTTGGTCATCGGCTTGTCCTCATCGTCCTCGGTGAGCCGCGCCCAGGCCTCCGGGTTGCCCGTGGTGATCTCCGACGGGTCGTACGACGGGGTGGAGACGACGGCCAGGAGCCTTCCCGTCCCCGGGTCGATCGCGACGGCGGCGCCCTTCTTGTCGCCGAGCGCCTCGTAGGCCGCCCGCTGGACGTCCGGGTCGATCGTCGTGATCACGTCACCGGGGTCGGCGCGTTTGCCGGTGACCGTGCCCAGCACGCTCTTCAGCCGGGTGTCGGTGCCGTCCAGCAGGTCCTGGTAGACGCCCTCCAGCTGGGTGGCGCCGTACACCTGCGAGCTGTAGCCGGTCACGGCCGCGTAGAGCGCGCCGTCCTTGTACGTCCGCTTGTATCTGAGGTCGCCGCTCGTCGTCCGGGCCGAGCCGGTCACCGATTCGCCGGCCACGACGATGTCGCCGAGCGGCGCGCTGTACAGCTCGATCGCGTTCCGCCGGTTGTCCTTGTCGTCCGCGAGTGCCTGGCCGTCGTAGAACTGCACCCAGGTGGCCCTGACCAGCAGGACCAGCACCAGGAGCAGAGTGAAGACCGCCGCCCGCCTGATCGTCTTGTTCATCCCACTGGTGGAGACGAACGGAACCGGCCGGAACGTTCCCTTGCGTCCGTTTTCTCATCCGCTCCTCAGGAAACCGGCCCGCCCCGCGCGGGCACCGCTCGCGCCGCGGTCACAGCCTCCGCGTGGCGAGCGTGAGGCGGTCGCGGGCGTCGAACAGGGCGTCCTTCACCATCTGCTCGTGCGCGGGGGTGAGCCGGGCCACCGGGATGGAGCAGCTGATGGCGTCGCGGGCCGGGGTCCGGTAGGGGATCGCCACGCCGAAGCAGCGCAGGCCGAGGGTGTTCTCCTCACGGTCGACCGCGTACCCCTGCTCCCGCACCTGGTGCAGCTCCTCGATGAGCTTCTCCCGGTCGGTGAGGGTGTGCTCGGTCAGCGCCGGCAGGGTCTCCGGCAGCAGCTTGCGCACCTGCTCGTCGGAGAAGGTGCTGAGCAGCACCTTGCCCAGCGAGGTGGAGTGCGCGGGCAGCCGGCGGCCGACGCGGGTGAAAGGGCGCAGGTAGTGCTGCGACTGGCGGGTGGCGAGGTAGACGACGTTGGTGCCGTCCAGGCGGGCCAGGTGGATGGTCTCCGTCGTGTCGTCCGACAGCCGGTCCAGGGTCGGCCGGGCCACCGCGACCACCTCGTCGCCGTCGATGTAGGACGTGCCGACGAGCAGCGCCCGGACGCCGATGCCGTACCGCGTGCCCGTGGCGTCCGTCTCCACCCAGCCGAGCTCGACGAGGGTGCGCAGCAACATGTAGAGGCTCGACTTGGGGTACCCGACGGCCTCCTGCACGGCGGCCAGCGAGTGCATACCGGGACTGCCCGCGAAGTACTCGAGCAGTTCCACCGTCCGCACCGCGGACTTGACCTGAGCCCCGCCGCCTGTCTCGGCTGCCGACATCGCCCTTGACCCCTTCGTTCGACGGGAAACCGGAGATATAGTCTCCATCATATTCACGGACGGAGACGATGTTCAGTATATCGAACAGCGCTGGTCAGTGACGTGTGAGTGACGTACGTACTGCGGCAGGACATCTGGGAGGGACCCGCGGTGGCAGCAGCACCAGTCTGGAGTGTCGACCCCCGTACCGGGAAGCAGCGGGAACAGGTTGCGGTGGAGGCCACGGCCCAGGAGGTGGACACCACCGTCCGTGCCGCCCACGCCGCCCGCGGCGCCCTCGCCGACCGTGCCGTCCGCGCGGCCTTCCTGCGCACCGCCGCGGACCAGCTGGAAGCGGCCCGGGACGGGCTCGTGGAGACCGCCGACGCCGAGACCGCGCTCGGCCCCGTCCGGCTGACCGGTGAACTCGCCCGCACGTGCTACCAGTTGCGGGCCTTCGCCGGCATCGTCGACGAGGGTGCCTTCCTGGACGTCGTCATCGACCACCCCGACGACACCGCGACCCCGCCCGTCCCCGACCTGCGCCGCCACAAGGTCCCACTGGGCGTCGTCGCCGTCTACGCCGCCTCCAACTTCCCCTTCGCCTTCTCCGTCGCCGGCGGTGACACCGCCAGCGCCCTCGCGGCTGGCTGCCCCGTCGTCGTCAAGGCGCACCCCGACCACCCCGGCCTGTCCGAGCTGGTCGCCAAGGTGCTGCGCCGCGCCGCCCGGGAGCACGGCGTCCCCGACGGCGTGCTGGGCCTCGTGCACGGCTTCGGGGCGGGAGTGGAGCTGATCGGGCACCCGCTGGTCGCGGCGACCGGGTTCACCGGCTCGGTGCGCGGCGGGCGCGCCCTGTTCGACGCGGCGGCGGCCCGCCCCGTCCCGATCCCCTTCCACGGCGAGCTGGGCTCCCTGAACCCGGTGCTGGTCACCGAGGCGGCGGCCGAGGAACGCGCCGAGCAGATCGGCGGGGGGCTCGCGGGCTCGATGACGCTGGGCGTCGGGCAGTTCTGCGTGAAGCCGGGGCTGGTGCTGGCGCCGTCCGGCGCCGCGGGGGACCGGCTGGTGAAGTCCCTGACGGACGCCGTCAGCGACACCGAGGCGGGCGTCCTGCTCGACCGCCGCATGCGGGACGATTTCGTCGCCGGCGTCGCCGAGCGGACCGCGCTCGACGGCGTCGAGTCGCCCGTGACGCCGGGCGCGGGCGGTGAGCACACGGTCAGCGCGGGCTTCCTGACGGTGCCGGCGCGGAGGCTGGCGCACGAGGGGGCGCACGACCTGCTCCTGGAGGAGTGCTTCGGGCCGGTCACGGTCGTCGTCCGCTACGAGGACGAGGACGAGGCGACGGCCGTGCTCTCCCGGCTGCCGGGCAACCTCACGGCGACGGTGCACCTGTCGGCGGAGGAGGCCGCGGGGCGGGGCCGCGGGCCGGAGCTGCTCGCGGAGCTGACGCCGCTCGCGGGGCGGGTGCTGGTGAACGGCTGGCCGACCGGGGTCGCCGTGGCGCCGGCCCAGCACCACGGCGGGCCCTACCCGGCCACGACCTCGACGTCCACCTCGGTGGGCGGTACGGCGATCGAGCGGTGGCTGCGGCCGGTCGTGTACCAGGGGGCGCCCGAGGCCCTGCTGCCGCCCGAGCTGCGCGACGGGAATCCGCTGGGACTGCCGCGGCGGTTCAACGGCCGTCTGGAGCACTGAGGGAGGAAGGTCCCCGGTTGGCGAGGGCCCTGCGCCACAGGACGCGGGGCGCCTCGCCGGGTCGGTCCGGTCGAGCGCCGGCCTCACGCGGGGTCCCGGGCGGAGGATGTCACGTCACCCGCCCGGGACGCCCGGACGGCGGTCAGAACATCGACGACAGGCCGCTGGTGATCGAGGAGACCAGTTCCTTGCCCTCCTCCGCGACCCGCTTCACCGCGGGAGCCACCCTCTTGGCGACCGGGGTGATCCACCGGGACTGGCCGAGGGTGACCAGGCTCAGCGCGGTGCCGGCCGCGGACCACATGAACTCGCCGCTGGTGAAGCCGTGTTCGAGGCCGGTGAACAGGGTGCTCAGCGCGCCGGCACCCATCGCTATGCCGCCGAAGACGGCCGCGGCCGGGACACCGACGACCGCGAACGGGGGGAAGACGAGGCTGGCGACCCCGAGGCCGGCGGCGACCAGTCCCGCGGCGACGCTGACGTAGCTGAAGGCGTCGGCCCACCAGCCGGCGTCCGACCACCAGTCGTCGTTGTCGCCGCCGCTGCCGTTCTCGTTGACCTCGTCGTGGGCGTCGCTGTCGGCCGGGTCCCTGCCGTTGTCCCGGTCCTCCCGCGCCTTCTCGGCGGCCTTCCGGGCGGCCTCGCGGTCCTCCTCCTGGCGCTTCTGGACGACGATGGCGCGCGCCTGGTTGGCCGCGGCGGCAGCCGTGGCCGCGTCCCGGCCCGCTGCGAGTTCGGACTGGCGGGCGTCGGCCGCGGACGCCTGGGCGCTGTAGGCGGAGTTCAGGGCCGAACGGGCCGCGTCGACGGCCTTGTTCGCGGAGTAGTTCGCCGAGCGGGAGGCGCTGCGCGCCGTCGTCGCGGCGGCCGAGGCCTTGTTCGCCGAGGCCCGCGCGTCCGCGGCCGACTTGTCCGCCGCGTCGGCGTTCTGCCGGGCCTGGTCGGAGTACTGGCCGGCCTTCGCCCCCGCGGCGATGGCCTTGTCCGCCCAGTCCTGCGCCTCCCCGGCCGCCTGGCGGGCGGTCGCCGCCACCTGCGACGCCAGTGCTGCGGTCTGCTGCGCCGCGTAGGCGGTCTTGGCCGCGGCGGCGATCGCCCCCTGGATCGCGGCGACGTGGGTGGCGGAGTCGTGGTCGAGCTGGGCCGAGGAGTACTGCACCACCTGGACGAAGTTCCGGCGCATCCACGTCGGCCCCTCCAGGGCGACGTCCCCGTAGGCCTTGGTGTACTCGCCTCCGTTCGCCACCGAGGTCGCGGTCTCGACCGCGTCGTCCTCCCGTACGGCCGCCGGATAGGTGCGGTCGAAGAAGTCCTGCAACGCCTCCGGGGTGTTCTTGTCCAGCGCGTCGTTGGCCGCCTCGGTGACGGCCCTGCCGGGCTTCTGGTCCAGGATGCGCCCGATCTGCACCCGGTTGTCGTCCTGCGAGGCCCGGATCACCCCGGAGGTGAGGAAGTCGCCCACCGCCGTGGAGCTGCCGCTGGCCAGCGCCGCGTGCGCCGCCGCCGCGATGGCGGGGTTGGACACCTGGGCGATGTACAGGACGGTCTCCCGGTCATCCTGGTTGCGGGCGACGCCCCGGTCGAGGTCGATCCAGGAGAACACGTCGTCGTCGCTGCCGGACAGCGCGAACTGGGCGGCCTCCCGGGTCCACGCGCCCTTGGCGTCGAGCAGCCCGGTGGCGGCCTTGCGGCCCAGAGTGGCGGCGAGCGACAGGTCGCCGTCCGTGAACAGGGCCTTCTCGGCAGCGCTGATCAGGTCCTTGATCGCCTGATCGGTCTGCGCCTCCTGAGCCCGCTTGTTCGCGTACTCGGCCTGCTCCTCCGTCTCGATCTCGGCCAGCAGCCGGGCCTCGTCCAGGCCCTGCAGCCGCTCCTGCTCCAGGCGTGCCCGCTCGGCGTTGCGGGCCGCCTGGGCGACCGCGACGGCGTCCGTGACGGCCTGGGTGGCGGTGTCGGCGGCCTTGACGGCCTCGCCGGCGTGGGCGGTGGACTTGTTCGCGAAGTCGATGGCCTTGCCGGCGTTCGCCACGGCCTCGTCGACGGCGTCCGCGGCCTTCTCGGCGTGGGCGGCGGCGGAGTTGGCGGCGTCCCGGGCGACGCGCGCGGCGGAGGCCGCCGTGTTGGCGAGGGACTGCGCGGTGGACGCGGCGTTGGTGGCGCGGTTGGCGGCGGCGGTGGCGATGGCGGCCTGGCGCCGGGCCTCGGCTGCCTGCGACTGGGCGGCTCCGGACGCGGCCGCGGCCTGCGCGGCGGCGTTGGCGGCGGCCGCGGAGTTGCGGGCCGCGGAGGCGGCCGAGGCGCTGGCGTTGACGGACTGGGCGCAGGCGGCCCGCGCGTAGTCGGCGGCCTTGGCCGCGGTGCGGGCCTTGGCGGCGGAGTTGCGCGCCGCGACCGCCGCGTCCTTGGCCGCCTGGGTCTTGCTCGCGTCCTTGGAGGCGGCGATGGCCGCGTTGTAGGCACGGGACGCGGCTCCGCCGGCGGCCGACGCGGCCTGGGATGCGGCCGTGGCCGCCCAGGAGGCGCGACGCGAGGCGTTCACGGCCGCGTTGGAGGCGTTGATGGCGATACGGGCGGCGTTCGCGGCGCCCGTGGCCGCGCCGGCCGCCTTGCGGGCCGCGGCGGCGGACTTCTGTACGTCCTCCTTCGCGGCCTCGGCCTCGGCGGCGGCCCTCTCCGCCGCCTTCTTCGCCTCGGCCGCGGCGGCCAGGGCCCGCTCGGACGCCTCGACCGCGAGGTCCGTCTCGGCCTGGGCGCGCTTGCCCTCCCGGTCGACGACGGCGACGAGTTCCTCGATGGTCGCCGTCTCCTGGTCGCGGGCGCGCGCGATGTGCTGGCCGGTGTCGAGGAACCACTGGACGTCCGTCGCGGTGCCGTTCAGGGCGCGGTTGGCGTACTTCTGCACCTCGGGCCCGGCGTTGACCAGCATGGCGGCGACCAGGAGCTGCGAGTCCTCCAGGCGGGCTGAGTACTGACCCCCCGTCAAGAAGGACTCCAGCGCCGCCCGCGTGCCGGTGTCCAGGGCCGCGGACGCCTTGCGCCGGACGGCCTTTCCGCCGGTGGCCGACAGGATGGCGGTGGCGACCTGGAGGTCTTCGAGGAGCGCCGCTTCGTATCCGCCCTGGAGGAAGGCGGCGATGGCGCTGTCGCCGCCGTCGAGGGCGGCGGTGGCCTCACGGCGCAGGCCCTTGCCGGAACGGGCCAGGTAGCCGGCGATCGCGACGCGGTTGTCCTCCGTCGTCACCTTCGGCAGTGTCTGGCCGAGAAAGACCTGGATGTCGGCGTCGGTGCCGAAGAGTGCGTCGGCGGCAGCCGCCTTGGTGGCCCTGCCGCCGGTCATCCAGGCCCTGACCACCTTCGCCCGGTCGGTGTCCGGCAGGGTGAGCGGATCGGCCGTCGCGGCCCGTGTCCCGGCGGCGCGGGCCACGGGCGTCCACGCCAGGGGCGTGGCGGCGGCGGCCGTGACGGCGGCGAGCGAGCCGAGGAGTCGTCTGCGACTCCAGAAAATCGTCTGCATAGGAAGTTTGCCCTCGTGGTTTCTGCCGGCTAGGCAGATCGGCGATCACTGACGCGGCAGGCTTCCCCCGCATGCCCGGGCAGTCATGTGTGGCCCCCGTGAGGCGTATGCGTTGCCTGCGCAATGACGTGACCATATCAATGCGCGTTCGCGGCGCAATCAATTTGGTGCCGCGAATCAATTCGCCCGGGCGCAGCGCGGCGCGCCTTCGTTATCGTTTCTTTACAAGAGTCCATACAACCGTTCCGGGTGTGTGGTGAGGGTCACGCCGGACCACCAACTGCCGTCCTTTTTAGGGCTGTTGGCGTAGTGGACAAAGTCGGGGAAGCAAGGTGGCATGGGGAAGGGGAAGGCGGCCTCCCGGCTCTTGGGGGGCTTTCTTGTACGGGGGAAAGACGATTCCTTCACGCATGCCTTGAACCACGTTACGGACATCTTTTTGGAAGCAACGAGTTGAGGAAAGTGATGAAGTCGCGCACCACATTTGCGGCGCAGCCGGGCCGATTTGCGATACGGCAACGACGCGGGAGATTTCTGACCCGCGCCCTGGGCAGCGCGGCGGTCGGCGCTCTGGCATGGGCCGCCCTGGCGGCCGGCGTCCCCGGTGGGTCCCACGCCCCGGCAGGCACTGCTGCGGTGGCCGACGAGGCCCCGGGTTACGCGGTCGAGGACTTCGACTACCCGCAGGCGGACAAGATCCTCACCGAGAAGAACATCGCGCTCAAGCGGGGCGACGGCCACATCACGCTCGCCGACTGCGCGAGCGGCACCGGCCAGCTGGAGGTCCAGGCCCGGGACCGGAGCAAGGTCTGCTTCGACGTCAAGGGCAACTCCGGCTGGCTGACCCTGGAGCTGCCCTCGGTCTACCTCATCCGGGGCAACGACTACGCGACCGAGGCGGACATGACGGTCGGTACCGAGCAGCAGTCGTACGACATCGTGAAGAACGCCTGGACCCCCGTGGGCGAGAGCTCGGACGAACAGGCCCGTGAGTGGACGCTCCTGGAGCTTCGGACCTCCAAGTAGCGCCCCGCCGAGCCCTCCTGTCCGATCCGTCACCACCCACCAGGGATACGACTTCATGACCTACGCCAGACCCGTGCGCCTCGTCGCACTGGCCGCCACCCTGACCTTCGGCTCCGCCGCGCTCGCGGCCGGTTCCGCCGCCGCCGTCACCGGCCCCGCGGTCGCCGCCGCCGACACCACCTACGCCTACACCGCGCAGATCACCGTCGGCGACCACGACCGCGGCTGCTCGGGCGTCCTGGTCGACCGCGAGTGGCTGCTGACCGCGGCCAGCTGCTTCGCCGCCGACCCCGCCACGAGCCTGTCCGTGCCCGCCGGCAAGCCGGTCACGAGGACCACCGCCGTCATCGGCCGCTCCGACCTCACCGGCACCGCCGGCGCCGCCCGCGAGATCGTCGAACTCGTCCCGCGCACCGACCGCGACGCGGTGCTGGCCCGCCTCAACCGCCCCGTCACGAACGTGTCCCCGATCTCGCCGGCCACCACGGCGCCCACCGCCGGCGAGACCCTCAGCCTCGCCGGCTACGGCCGCACCGCGACCGAGTGGGCACCGCTGAGCCTGCACACCGGCACCTTCACCGTGGACGCCCCCGCCGCCACGACCGCCTCGGTCACCGGCACGAGCGGCACGGCCGCGTGCAGGGGAGACACCGGCGGCCCCCTGGTCCGGGGCAGCGGCGGCACGGCCCAACTGGCCGCGCTCGCCAGCCGGTCGTACCAGGGCGGCTGCTACGGCATCGACACCACCGAGACCCGCACGGGCGGTGTCGTCACGCGCGTGGACGACCTCGCCTCCTGGGTGAGCTCCACCACCGGCGCGGTCCGGGTCACCGACTTCAACTGCGACGGTGTCGAGGACATCGCGATCTCCGACCCGCGGGCGACCGTCGCCGGGGTCGGCGCCGCGGGCCTGGTGCGGATCGTCTACGGCGGCGGCAAGGGCACCGCCGAGATCAATCAGAACCTCGACTGGGTTCCCGGCGCGGCCGAGGCCAGCGACTGGTTCGGCGAGTCGCTCGACACCGTCGACTGGAACGAGGACGGCTGCACCGACCTGGTCGTGGGCACCCCGGCCGAGGACATCGGCAGCGCGGCCGACGCCGGCACGCTCGACATCCTGCACGGCGCCCCGGGCGGCCTGGGCACCGGCGCGCTCAAGAACACCCACTTCGAGGAGGGCTCCGGCGCCGGCTCCCTGGCGACCGCGGTCACCCAGAGCGGCGACCGGTTCGGCGACTCCGTCGCGGCCGGCGTCACCGCCGCCGGTAAGCCGTTCGTGGTCAGCACCGCGCCCGGCGAGGCCGTCAGCGGCCTGGCGAAGGCCGGCGCCGCCTTCTACATCCACGGCACCACCAACATCGTCTTCCACCAGGACAGCACCGACGTGCCCGGTGCTGCGGAGGCGAACGACGGCTTCGGCGGCTCGGTCGCGGCCGACGCCAACTTCTTCGCCGTCGGGGCCCCCGGTGAGGCCATCGGTGAGGACGCCGGCGCCGGCAACCTGGCGGTGTTCAGCCACACCCTGACCTCCGCGGGTCTGCCCACCCCGAAGTTCGGGCTCGACCAGGACCTCGACACCGTCTCCGGCGGCGCCGAGGCGGGCGACCAGTTCGGCCTCTCCCTGGCCCTGGCCCCCTACCGCCCCTCCGGCGCGACCAGCGCCACCGACTCGATCCTCGCGGTCGGTGCTCCCGGTGAGGACCTCGACGTCGACGGCGTCGCCAAGGCCGACGCGGGCACCGCCCTGACCTTCCGCGTCACCGCCGCGGGCGCCGTCACCCAGCTCTACGGCATCTCCCAGGGCAACGGCGAGGACGATGTGACCGGCACCTCCGAGGCCGGGGACCGCATGGGCACCACGCTGACCGCGGTCAACACCGCCCCGCGGGCCGTGAGCACCACGGCCACGATGAAGCTGGCCGTGGGCGCCCCCGGCGAGGCCATCGGCACGGCGGCCAAGGCGGGCGCGGTGCACACCTTCTCCCTGCTGGGCGCCCCGGGCGCCAACGACCGGTGGCTGGAGGCGGGCGACGGTGACGGCATCCCCACCGCGCCCGGGGCCGACCAGCAACTCGGTTCGAGCATCCGCTACACCGGCACCAAGCTGTACGTCGGCCTGCCGCTGGGACCGAGCGCCTACGGCACCTTGTACGCCCTGCCCCTGTCCAACGTGACCGCCGGCGGCGCCGTCGCCCCGGTGACGACCTACCAGCCCGGCGCGGGCGGCCTCCCGGCAGTCGGCGACCGCTTCGGCTACGCGGCGCGCTGACCGACCCAGGCGCCACCGCCCCGACGCTTCGCGTCGGGGCGGTGGCGCCGTCATGGCCGGCCAAGACCCCCCGGGACATCCGCAGTTGGCCGGCCTCCCTGTCACGAGGAGAGGTATGACGAGCACGCGTGCGAGACGATCCGAACGGCCTGGACGAATACGTGCCAGATCGGCGGTACTGACCCTGCTGACCGTGGTGGCGATGGGGCTCACCACATCCGGCGTGGGCCATGCGCAGCAGGAGGCGGAAGCGAGGCCGCGACAAGCGGGCAGTGCGGATCCGGCGGAACCGCCGGCGACCGCGCCCCTCACCAGGACCAGCGCTCTGCCGGCGGACTCCGGGGAGCACTGCGAGCCCACGCGGGCACGCTCGAAGGAACGCCGGGCAGGCGCCGCCGAGGCATGTGTGAGCATGAGCCCCGCCCCGGCCAGGAGCACGGCGACACAACGGCAGTCCCCCGCCGCGGTCGCGGCCGCCGACGCCGGCAGCTGCGACATCACCAACCCGGGCAGCTACACCTACGAGCGCTTCTCGTACTGCGTGACCGGCATCGACGTCACCTACGTCCTCCGCGACACCAACGGCGCGGAGCTGGGCCGCGGCGTCCTGCAGGTCTCCACCGGCGGTGACCTCTCGGCGACGGCCACGACCTGGAGCGAGCAGGTCTCCGTCACCATGACCGGCGCCACCGGCCAGGTCGCCGCGCTGAACGTCAAGTTCCGCGCCTCCTGCGACGCCGGCTGCACGGCCACCAAGACCGCCCCCTGGTACGGCGGCGCGATCACCCTCGGCCAGACCCTGACCGGAACCGTCACCTACTCCTCGCCCCGGACGACGGGCTCCTCCGCCTCCTTCCACACGGCCTACGCGATGTACGTGACGTCCCCGGGCGCGACGGCGGTCGACCCGAACGCGTCGTGGAGGAACGCGCGTCAGATCAGGTGCGACGACGCGGTCGGCGGCACCTCTGTGGCGGGCTGCGCCGTTCCCTCCGTCATGGCCGTCGTGGCGATGAGCGCGCGGGGCTCGGACCCGGGTGGCGCGGTGGCCGCCTATCAGTGGGCGCAGCAGAACCTCGCCGACGGCTGGGGGCGCGGCAAGCCGCTGACCCGAGAGGTGAGTGGCACGGCCGGCCGAACGGCTCGCACGTGCGGAAGCGCGGGCACGGAGCCCTTCCAGGCCAATACGGACCTCGTCGAGACCGATACCTGTGGCGAATTCCCCTTCGCCGAGGCCGGGGAAGGGGGAATCGACGGCGCCCGGTGCGTCGAGGTGATTCCCAATGCCAGCAGTGGTGCATGGGACACCTACATCCTCGGCGACAGCAGGGACATGGATCCCGCCGCACCGTGTGTGCGTGCCCATGTCCCGGCCGCCGACAAGCAGTTCGCCGACGGAGAGCTGACCGAGGGCTTCAGGAACCAGCGGGTCGTCGACGCCGACCAGTTCCAGGTGGAGTTCACGATGCCCGCCACTGTCCCGCAGGCCTCCTGCCTGGCGAATCTGCCGACCGGCGCGCTTCCCTCGGGCAACGGCTGGATCAAGAACACCACCGAATCGGTGGCCCACGTCAACAAGACCACCAGCCCGCCCGGCCCGCCCGGGACCCGGCCGGCCGTGGCGCAGGCCTGCCTGGGGAAGACGCTCGGGAAGGGCAAGGAGGCCACGGGAGACATCACCGGCTGGCAGGACGCGCAGCTGTTCGCCCAGGCGAACCCGCCCCTGGTCAGCCAGGCCCGGTGTCACCTGATCGCCAACATCCTCGGCGGACCGGGCAGGATCCGGGACGGCGGGCAGAACAACCTCGTCCCGTGCTGGCAGGTGGGGATGAACACGGGTACGCCCAGCATGCGGACCTACGAGTTCGAGGCGCAGAAGACGGTGGCGTTGGACTCCTTCGGGCCGAACGACGCGATCTCCTACCAGGTGACGCCCGTCTTCCGGGACGCCACCAGCACGATTCCGGTGGGCGTCACGATGAGCGCTAGCATCGAACGGGCGAACGGAGCTACGGAACAGCTGTTCCCCAACGTCTACATCCCCAACACCCAGGCAGACACTGGGCTGCTCAACCTCGGAAACTGACATCGGCCAGTTCGTGTCCACGGGAGCCAGTATGAGCCGCACCACCCCGCCACGGCCGTTCGACGTCGCGGCGCTCTTTCCTCAACTGGCCCCCCTGGCACGCACGGCGACTCGGCTGCATCCCCGCCCCGGGTCCCCGTCACCGCACGACAGCTCCGTCGGCGGGCCGTTGCTGTGGCCCGCCGACGAGCCGTGGCCGTACTGCGAGGGCCCGCACAGGTGGGACCGGGTCAACGCGGCCCTCTCGCCGGTGGACGTACGGCTGTGGCGCCGCAATCGTGCGGCGGCGGCCGACCGGCGCCGCCGCGATCCCCAGCAGCCCTGGGCCACGCCCGAGGAACTGGCGGCCGAGAAGCGGATCATGGCCGGGCGCCCGTGGCCCGAGGGTCCCGTCGCCATGCTGCCCGTGGCCCAGCTGTACGTCCGAGACATCCCGCAGCTCCGCCCGCCCGGCAGCTCCGAAGCCGATCTGCTCCAGGTCCTGTGGTGCCCGTTCGACCACCCGGCACACCCGAGGACCGGGCTGTTCTGGCGCTCCGCCGCCACCGTCACCGACGTGCTCGGCACCCCGCCCGAGCCGCCCGCGATCCAGTTCCCCACCTATCTGCCGGAGCCCTGTCCGCTCACGCCGGAGCAGGTCACCGAGTACCCCCACCACCTGGAGCTGAGCAAGGAGCTGCAGGAACAGCTCGGTGACTGGAGCAGATGGCAGGCGGCCGGATCCGCGCTGGACAGCTCCTACGAGGTCGCCCCGGAGGAGCTCTACATGGACATGTTGTCCGTCTCCCCCGGCTGGAAGGTCGGCGGCTGGACCCGCTGGGGCCTCACCGACCCCGTGCCCCGGCTCTGCCCCGACTGCGGCACCGGGATGGACCCGCTGCTGACGATCGCCTCTACCGAATGGAACGACGGCACCGAGAGCTGGGCCCCCGAAGAGGACCAGGCCGATCCCACAGAGCTTCTCCCCGGCACCCCTCCGGCGAACTTCACCATGATCGATCTGGCCCGAGGCTACGACCTGCAACTCCACGTCTGCCCGATGGCGCCGGACCATCCGCACGTCGAGCTGATTCAGTAGCGGCTTCCCGGGCCTGAGAAGATCTGGCCATGGACATGGAGCTTCCCGAACTGCCCTTCTCCCTTCGCAGCTACGGGCCCGACGGCCACTGGGCCTACGAGGACGGTGTGCTCTCCGGGTGGGCCGGCGGGCGGCAGGACCGGTTCGTGCCGCCCACCGGTGAGGCGCTGGAGCCCGCCTCGGACGCGCCGCGGCTGCTGGGGGCGCCCGAGGGGGACTTCCAGCTGATCGCCCGCGTGACGGTCGGCTTCAACGCCGCCTTCGACGCCGGGGTGCTCTACGTCCACGTCGGCGCGGGGGAGTGGGCCAAGCTCTGCCTGGAGTACTCCCCGGACGTGCCGACCATCTGCACGGTGGTCACGCGAGGCCACTCCGACGACGCCAACTCCTTCACCCTCGACGGCAGTTCCGCCTGGCTCAGGGTCAGCCGCACCGGCCGCGCCTTCGCCTTCCACGCCTCCCGGGACGGCGAGCACTGGACCTTCGTGCGGCTGTTCACGCTGGGCGGGGAGAAGGAGACCGGTGCCGCCCTGATCGGGTTCATGACGCAGTCGCCGACGGGGGAGGGGTGCGTGGTGACGTACGACCACATCGAGTTCCGGCCCGACTGGCCGCGGGAGCTGCGCGACGGCAGCTGAGTCCGCGGTCCGGCCGCGGCGCGCGGGAATGATCGGGAGCCGTTGAACGTTCACGCACTCGGCGGAGAGGGCCTCCGCCGCCGTACGACCTGGAGAGTGCCGTGACCCTGCGTGTCGAAATCTGGAGCGACATAGCCTGCCCCTGGTGCTATGTGGGCAAGGCCCGCTTCGAGAAGGCGCTCGCGGCCTTCCCGCACCGCGACGCGGTCGAGGTGGTGCACCGCTCCTTCGAGCTGGACCCCGGCCGGGCCAAGGGCGACGTGCAGCCCGTGCTGACGAGGCTCACGGAGAACTACGGCATGAGCCCGGCGCAGGCGCAGGCCGCCCAGGACAACGTCGGCGCGCAGGCCGCCGCCGTGGGGCTGGACTACCGCACGCGCGACCGTGACCACGGCAGCACCTTCGACATGCACCGCCTGCTCCACTTCTCCAAGGAGCACGGCCTCCAGGGCGAACTGGTCCAGCGGCTCTACCAGGCCAACTTCGCCGAGGAGCGGTCCGTCTTCAACGACGACGAGCGGCTCGTGGAGATCGCCGTCGCCGCCGGGCTCGACGAGGCCGGGGTGCGCAAGGTGCTCGCCGACCCGGAGGCCTACGCCGACGAGGTGCGCGCCGACGAGCGGGAGGCCGCCCAGCTCGGGGCGAAGGGCGTGCCGTTCTTCGTGCTCGACCGCAAGTACGGGGTGTCCGGTGCCCAGCCCATCGAGGTCTTCGAGCAGGTGCTGACCCAGGCATGGGGCGAGCGCTCCCCGCTGACGCTGATCCAGGACGGTGAGGGCGAAGCGTGTGGCCCTGACGGGTGCGCGGTACCGCCCCGCCAGTGAACGCCCAGGTCAGGCCGGGTCCATAAGAGCCCCTTAGGGAATCCAGGAAGAAACACGCGATGGACGGGGAGAACCCCCGGCCGCACAGTGGATCCATGGAGACCTTCGAGAGCCTGGTCCGCGCCGAGTTCGTCCCGGAGAACACCTATCTGAACACCGCGAGCAACGGGCTGCTGCCGGCCCGCACCGTCACCGCCCTGCACGACGCGGTACGGCTGCGGGCCGAGGGCCGCCCCCTGGACCCGCTGTTCGACGACGTGGAAGCCGCCCGCGCCGCCTTCGCCCGGCTGGCCGGCGTCCCGGCCGGCCGGGTGGCGGCCGGCGCCTCGGTCGCGGCGCACACCGGCGTGATCGCCGCCTCGCTGCCGCCGGGCGCCGAAGTCCTCACCGCCGAGGACGACTTCACCTCCGTCCTCAATCCGTTCCATGTGCGCGGCGACCTCAAGGTGCGGGCCGTGCCGCTGGAGCGGATCGCCGAGTCCGTCCGCCCGGGCACCGCGCTCGTCGCCGTCAGCGCCGCGCAGTCCGCCGACGGACGCCTCGCCGACCTTCCGGCCCTGCGCGAGGCGGCCCGTGCGCACGGCGCCCGGACGTACCTCGACTTCTCCCAGGCCGCCGGCTGGCTCCCGATGGACGCGAGCGCTGACGACTTCACCGCGGTCACCTGCTACAAGTGGCTGCTCGGCCCGCACGGGGCGGCCTTCCTCGTCCTGCCGGAGGACTTCGCCGGGCTGACGCCGGTGCTGGCGGGCTGGGTCGCCGGGGAGGTCCCGATGGACAGCTGCTACGGCCCGGTCACCGAACTCGCCCACTCCGCGCGGCGCTTCGACCTCACCCCGGCCCTGTTCACCTACGCCGGGCTGCGCCGCTCCCTCGAACTGATCGAGGAACTCGGCGTGGAGGCCGTGCACGCCCACGACGTCGCCCTGGCCGACGGCTTCCGCGAGGGACTCGCCGCCCTCGGCCACGAGGCCGTTCCCGCGCCCGGCTCCGCGATCGTCTCCGTCCCCGGGCTCGCGCACCGCGCGGAGGAACTGGCGCGCGCGGACGTCCAGGTCTCCGGCCGCGCGGGCAATCTGCGGGCCTCGTTCCACCTGTACAACACGGCCGCCGATGTGGACCGGATCCTCGACGTGCTGTCCGGCTGACCCATCCCGCGACCGGAGCCCGGACCCCCGCACGAGGGGGGTCCGGGCTCCGGTCGCGGCGATCAGGCGTGATCAGTCACTTCACCGGGGTGAAGTCCGTCGCCCCGATGAACGACGGGCGGCGCACCGGCGCGGCGAACGGCTCGACGGCCGCGTTCTCCACGCTGTTGAACACGATGAAGACGTTGCTGCGCGGGAACGGCGTGATGTTGTCGCCCGACCCGTGCATGCAGTTGCAGTCGAACCAGGTCGCCGAACCGGCCCTGCCCGTGAACAGCTTGATGCCGTACTCCGAGGCCATCGAGGTCAGCGCCTCGTCCGAGGGCGTGCCCGCGTCCTGCATCCGCAGCGACTTCTTGTAGTTGTCCTTCGGCGTCGCTCCCGCGCACCCGAGGAACGTCCGGTGCGACCCGGGCATGATCATGAGCCCGCCGTTGGTGTCGTGGTTCTCGGTCAGGGCGATCGAGACCGACACCGTGCGCATGTTCGGCAGTCCGTCCTCGGCGTGCCAGGTCTCGAAGTCCGAGTGCCAGTAGAAGCCGCTCGCCCCGAAACCGGGCTTGACGTTGATCCGCGACTGGTGGACGTACACGTCCGAGCCGAGGATCTGCCGGGCCCGCCCGACGACCCGCTCGTCGCGCACCAGGGAGGCGAACAGCTCGCTGATCCGGTGCACTTCGAAGACGGACCGGATCTCCTTGGACTGCGGCTCGACGACCGACCGCTCGTCGGCCCGGATCGCCGGGTCGTTCACCAGCCGGTCCAGCTCCCGCCGGTAGACGGCGGCCTCGTCCTCGGTGACGATCTCCTCGACGGTGAGGAAGCCGTCACGCTCGTACGCCTGGAGTTCGGCGAGGCCGATCGGGCCCGGCGTCCCGGGCGCGCCCCAGAGGACGGGGTCCTTGCGGGGAGTGGACACCTCGGTGGTGCCCCGGCTGGGGTAGAGATCGGTGACGGTGGTGGCCATGTCCGGTCACACCTCCTCGGGTTCGGTGAGCAGGGGGTAGACGCCGTTCTCGTCGTGGTCCTCCCGCCCGGTCACGGGCGGGTTGAACACGCAGACGCAGCGGAAGTCCTCCTTGACGCGCAGCGTGTGCCGCTCGTGCCCGTCGAGGAGGTACATGGTCCCGGGCGTGATGGTGTACGTCCGGGAGGTCTCGTGGTCGGTCAGCTCGGCCTCGCCCGCGACACACACCACGGCCTCGACGTGGTTGGCGTACCACATCGACGTCTCGGTGCCGGCGTACAGGACCGTCTCGTGCAGGGAGAAGCCGACCTTCTCCTTGGCGAGGACGATGCGCTTGCTCTCCCAGGTGCCGGACGCGGACCTCACGTGCCGGTCGGTGCCTTCGAGTTCCTTGAACGAACGGACGATCACGGTGGTGCGATGCCTCCTAGGTGAACGGGACGGGTGGTGAGGGCCCTCAGAGGGCGGCCGGGGAGGTCTCCCGCACCGCGCGGGCGAGGACGCGCAGGCCCTCGTCGAGCTCCTCGGGCGTGATGGTCAGCGCGGGCAGCAGCTTGACGACCTCGCTCTCGGGGCCGGACGTCTCGATGAGCAGCCCCAGTTCGAAGGCGCGCTTGGCGATCCGCCCGGCGCGGTCCTTGTCGTGGAACTCCATGCCCCAGACCAGGCCGCGGCCCCGGTACTCCCTGACGTCGGCGAGGTTCTCCTCGGTGATGGCGATCAGGGCCTGCTCGACCTGCTCGCCCCGCGCACGGGTCTGCTTCTCCATGGCCGAGCCGTCGGTCCAGTACGTCTCCAGCGCGGCGGTCGCGGTGACGAACGCGGGGTTGTTGCCGCGGAAGGTGCCGTTGTGCTCGCCCGGCTCCCAGACGTCGAGTTCGGGCGTGAACAGGCACAGCGACATGGGCAGCCCGTAGCCGCTGATGGACTTCGAGACGGTCACGATGTCCGGGACGACACCGGCCTCCTCGAACGAGAAGAAGGCGCCGGTACGGCCGCAGCCCATCTGGATGTCGTCGACGATCAGCAGCATGTCCTGCCGCTCGCACAGGTCGGCGAGCGCGCGCAGCCACTCGGGACGGGCGACGTTGATGCCGCCCTCGCCCTGCACCGTCTCGACGATCACGGCGGCGGGCTTGTTGAGGCCGGAACCCTGGTCCTCCAGCAGGCGCTCGAACCACAGGAAGTCCGGGATCCTGCCCTCGAAGTAGTTGTCGAACGGCATCGGCGTGCCGTGCACCAGCGGTATGCCGGCGCCGGCCCGCTTGAAGGCGTTGCCGGTCACGGCGAGGGAACCCAGGGACATGCCGTGGAAGGCGTTGGTGAACGACACGATCGCCTCGCGCCCCTTCACCTTGCGCGCCAGCTTCAGCGCGGACTCCACGGCGTTGGTGCCCGTCGGGCCCGGGAACATGACCTTGTACGGCAGGTCGCGCGGGCGCAGGACCAGGTCCTGGAAGGTCTGGAGGAAGCCGCGCTTGGCGGTGGTCGACATGTCGAGACCGTGGGTGACGCCGTCCCGCTCCAGGTAGTCGAGCAGGGCCCGTTTCAGCACCGGGTTGTTGTGCCCGTAGTTGAGGGAGCCGGCGCCGGCGAAGAAGTCGAGGTACTCGTGGCCGTCCTCGTCGTACATCCGGCTGCCGCGCGCACGGTCGAAGACGGTGGGCCAGCCGCGGCAGTAGCTGCGCACCTCGGACTCCAGGGTTTCGAAGACGCTGAGGTCGGGCTGGGTGATGGTCACGGTAATTCGCTCCTCTGTACGGCAGGCGAGTGCGGGGGGCGTGGTGAGAGCAGGGTGGGGCCCGGGGGCCGGCCCGGGTGGTTCCCGCGGGTGCGGGTCAGTCCGAGGTCCGCGGCAGATGTGTCAGCGGGCCGATGCGGTAGAGGACCTCGGGGTCGTGGGGACCGTCGGGGAACTGGTCCGCGCCGAACAGCACCTCGCGCTCGACGCGGGCGTCGTGGCGGGCGGCGTAGGAGGTGAACAGGCGCTCGGAGGCGGTGTTGCCCGGCGTGATCGTGGTCTCGACGGAGGTCAGTCCGTGTTCGGCGGCGACCCGGGCCGTCAGGGCGTCGAGCATGCGGGCCGCGAGCCCGCGGCCGCGCTGGGCGGAGGCGACGGCCACCTGCCAGACGAGCAGGGTGCCCGGGCGGTCGGGCCGCAGGAAGCCGGTGACGAACCCGGCGGCCTCGCCGTCGGCCGTGCGTGCCACGGCCGAGGTGCCGGCGAAGTCGCGGCACCACAGCAGATAGCTGTAGGCGGAGTTCAGGTCGAGCGTTCCGGATTCCTTGGCGAGCCGCCACAGGGCGGCGCCGTCGGCCACCGCCGGGCGGTCTATGTGCAGGTCTGCTTGTGCGGCAGTCATGCAAATTCAATTTACCCATCGCGAATTGAAAATGCATGGCGGTTCGGGCTTACGCGAGACCGTGTCATGTGTTATCGCGCGGGCGCGGGTGATCGCGCGACACACTGGTGAAGTGTCACGATTTGGCACGGTCAAAAAGTGCAAATCAAGCGCGATGTGTAATGCGTCACAGGCATGTGGCCCGCACGGGATCTGCCCGTTCCGGACCGTTCCGCGTTCGCGAAATCTTTGCGTTTAGGGTCGGGAGGAGCGGGCAGAAGCGTACGGGAAGCTGCGCTGGATCGAAATGCGGAATATCGATCGGAGAATGCGCGGCTATTTCCGTGAATTCAATTTCCGGTCGCTGTGTCGATATGTTCGCGGAGGATGCCGGCGTGACCGTTGTGCCGCGCGCGCCCCTGGCAGAGGAGGGCGGGTCAGCGCCAGGCGCCCTCTACCGCGCGGCGGCAGGCCTCCAGGTCGGTGGGACGGCCCTCGTCCGCGAGCGCCGCTCCCAGGGCGGCCAGGCTCGCCTGGACGGCGCGGGGGGTCGCGTCGGGGCCGTAGTGGTTGACGCGGATCATCTCCTCGGCCAGGGCACCGCCACCCGCCGCCAGCGGAAGGGCCGGGTCGGCGGCCAGGGCGCGGGCGACCAGCTCCGAGGCCACGACGCCGGGCGGCGTGCGCAGGGTCGTCGCCACCGGCGCCGCCTCGGACGCCTTGTGGACGTACGGCTCCAGACCGCCGCCCAGTGCCGTGGCCCCGGCACGGGTCGCCGCAGAGGCACGGGCGTGGCGGGCCATGACCGTCGCCGGCCCCTCCGCCTCGATGCGCTCGACGCACGCCTCCAGCGCCAGCATCTCCAGCTGTGCGGGGGCGTGAGGCAGGGCCTTGCGGCCGGCGTCGATCCAGCGCGCCTTCCAGTCCAGCAGCGACAGGTAGGAGCGCCGGGGAGCCCGCGGGTTCGCCGCCATCCGGGCCCACGCCCGCTCGCTCACCGACACGGCCGACACTCCGGCGGGCCCGCCCATCGCCTTCTGTGCCCCGATCACGCACAGGTCCACGCCCCACGCGTCCGGCAGCACGGGCTCGGCGCCCACGGAGGCGACGGCGTCCAGATAGAACAGGGCGCCCCGCTCCCGTACCGCCGCGCCGATCTCCGCGACCGGGTTGGTGTTCCCGGTCGCCGCCTCCGCGTGCACCAGCGACACGAAGTCGATGTCCGGGTGCTCGGCGAAGGCCTCCCGGATCTGCTCGGCGGTGACCGCCGTGTGGAACGGCACCGCGAGGTCGTGCACCGTCGCCCCGCAGTCCCGCAGCCAGCCGCCGAAGGTCTGCCCGTACGGACCGGTGACGACGTTCAGTGCCACCGTCCCGGGACCCGCGGTCCCCCGGATCGCGCCCTCCAGCGGCAGCAGCGCCTCCCCCTGCATGATCACGACGTCCTGCCGGGTGTCCAGCAACCGGGCCACCCGGTCCTCGACGGAGGCGAAGTGCGCGGCGCTCAGCGGGGCGAGGTCCAGGAAGGGGTGGGTCACGGCGGTGCTCTCTTCGGTCACGGGATCGACGCGGACGAGCCTAGTGCCACGTCAGCCGAGGTCCGCCCGTCCGCCCGTCCGCCGGGCCCCCGGTCACCGGTGGGTCCGCGGGCCGCGGGACCCTTCGGTCATCTGTTTGTTTTGAGCACCCCAAAGCTCTCCTTATAATCGGATCATTCAGTTCCCCCACAGGAGGTACCCCGTGAACACGGTCCTCGGGCGCCGGGCCCGCATTCTGGCCGCCACCACCGCGACGGCCGGGCTGGTGCTGATCGCCGGCTGCTCGTCGGACGGCGACGGCGGCGGCACGAAGACCGCCGGCGGGGTCGAACTCGTCAAGGCCGGTCAGCTCACCACCTGCACCCACCTGCCGTACCCGCCCTTCCAGTCGGAGATCGACGGCAAGGTGCAGGGCTTCGACGTCTCCCTGGTCGACCTGGTCGCCGAAGACCTCGGCGTGAAGCAGCAGGTCGTCGACCAGCCCTTCGAGAACTTCAAGACAGGCGGGTCCCTCAACGCCGGCCAGTGCGACCTGGCCGCCGCCGGCATGACCATCACCGAGGAGCGCAAGAAGAACGTCGACTTCTCCGACCCGTACTTCGAGGCCACCCAGGCCGTGCTGGTCGACAAGAAGAGCGGGATCACGTCCTTCGCCGGCCTCAAGGGCAAGAAGGTCGGCGCCCAGGCGCAGACCACCGGCGAGGAGTACGCGAAGAGCCAGGGCCTCGACCCGGTCTCCTTCGAGTCCTCCGACGCCGTCCTCAACGGCCTGCGCACCGGCCAGGTCGAGGCCGTCGTCATCGACTACCCCGTCGTCCAGGGCTGGCTCAAGGACAAGGCCAACGCGGCCGCCTTCCAGGTCGCCGAGCAGGTCAACACCGGTGAGCAGTACGGCATCACGGTGAAGAAGGGCAACACCGAGCTGCTCGCCGCCGTCAACAAGGCGCTGGCCGACGCCAAGGCCGACGGCACGTACAAGAAGCTGTACGAGCAGTGGATCGGCCCGTACGAGGAGAACGCCGCCTCCCCGTCGCCGACCGCCTCATGACCGACGCCACCAAGGCCGAGGTCCAGCCCCGCAGGAAAGGTCTCACCCGCAGCCATAAGCGGGGCCTGTCCCGGGGCGCGCAGTACGTCCTGTTCGTCGGCGCCCTGATCGCCCTCGCGGTCGGCGCCGACTGGGGCCGGCTGGCCAACCAGTTCGCCCAGGGCGACATCGCCCGGCAGATGTTCCCGGACGTCATCACCCTGGCGCTGAGGAACACCGTGCTCTACACCGTCTCCGGCTTCGCCGTGGGCCTGGTGCTCGGCATGGTGCTCGCGCTGATGCGGCTGTCGTCGGTGGGCCCCTACCGCTGGGTCGCCGGCGTCTACATCGAGATCTTCCGCGGGCTGCCCGCCCTGCTGATCTTCATCTTCATCGGTGTCGCCGTCCCGCTCGCCTTCCCCGGCGTCGAGATCCCCGGCGGCACCTACGGCAAGGTCGCCCTCGCGCTCGGCCTGGTGGCGGCGGCGTACATGGCGGAGACGTTCCGCGCGGGCATCCAGGCGGTGCCCAAGGGGCAGATGGAAGCGGCCCGCTCGCTGGGCTTCTCCCCGGCCCGCGCGATGGTCTCGATCATCCTGCCGCAGGCGTTCCGGATCATCCTCCCGCCGCTCACCAACGAACTGGTGCTCCTCTTCAAGGACTCCTCCCTGGTCCTGTTCCTCGGCGTCACGCTGGCGGAGCGGGAACTGTCCAAGTTCGGCCGCGACCTGGCCAGCCAGACCGCCAACTCGACGCCGATCCTGGTCGCCGGCCTGTGCTACCTGCTGATCACGATCCCGCTCGGTTTCGTCGTACGCCGTATGGAGTCGAAGGCCCAGGAGGCCGTGAAATGAGCCGACCCGAGATCGAGATCCGGGGCCTGCACAAGTCCTTCGGCGACAACCACGTCCTGCGCGGCATCGACCTGGAGATCGGCCAGGGCGACGTCACCTGCGTCATCGGACCCTCCGGCTCCGGCAAGTCGACGCTGCTGCGCTGCGTGAACCTGCTGGAGGAACCGTCCGGGGGCCAGGTCTTCGTCGGCGGCACCGAGCTCACCGACCGGGACGTCGACATCGACGCCGTACGCCGCCGGATCGGCATGGTCTTCCAGCAGTTCAACCTCTTCCCGCACCTGACCGTCACCGAGAACCTCACCCTGCCGCAGCGCCGGGTGCTGCGGCGGGACAAGGCCCTGGCCGCGAAGGTGGCCGCGGAGAACCTGGAGCGTGTCGGCCTCGCCGAGAAGGCGAACGCCTACCCCTCCTCCCTCTCCGGCGGCCAGCAGCAACGCGTGGCCATCGCCCGCGCGCTCGCGATGGGCCCCGAGGTCATGCTCTTCGACGAGCCGACCTCGGCCCTCGACCCGGAACTGGTGGGCGATGTCCTCGCGGTCATGCGGATGCTCGCCGAGGACGGCATGACGATGATGGTCGTCACCCACGAGATGACCTTCGCCCGCGAGGTCGCGGACCGGGTGATCTTCATGGACGGCGGGGTGGTCGTGGAGGACGGCAGCCCCGAGCAGGTCATCGCCCGGCCCCGGCACGAGCGGACCCGTCACTTCCTGTCCCGGCTCCTCGACCCGGCGATGGCCGACGTGGAGGAGAAGAACACGCCCTGAGGGGCGCGGGCGGCCGCGCGCGACCATGGACGAGCGCACCCCGACACCGGGCCGGCGGCCTGGCGTTAGGGTGCGGAACATGAGCGAAGTGCTGCACGTGAAGGGCCGTGTCCTCGTCGGCCCCGAAGACGTCCGCGACGAGCTGTGGATCGTCGGCGGGCGCATCGCGTACGCCCGCCCCCTGGGCGCCCACGACGTGCGGACGGTGCGGGGCTGGGCCCTCCCCGGCCTGGTCGACGCCCACTGCCACGTCGGGCTCGACGCGCACGGTGCCGTGCCGCGGGACGTCGCCGAGAAGCAGGCCCTCACCGACCGCGACGCCGGCACCCTCCTCATCCGTGACGCGGGCTCGCCCTCGGACACCCGGTGGGTCGACGACCGCGAGGACCTGCCGAAGATCATCCGTGCCGGACGCCATATCGCCCGCACCCGCCGCTACATCCGCAACTACGCCCACGAGATCGAGCCGGAGGACCTGGTCGCCTACGTCGCCCAGGAGGCCCGCCGCGGCGACGGCTGGGTCAAGCTCGTCGGCGACTGGATCGACCGCGACCTCGGCGATCTGTCGGCCTGCTGGCCCAGGGACGCGGTCGAGGCCGCCATCGCCGAGGCCCACCGCCTGGGCGCCCGCGTCACCGCGCACTGCTTCGCCGAGAGCTCGCTGAAGGACCTGGTCGAGGCCGGCATCGACTGCGTCGAGCACGCCACCGGCCTCACCGGCGACCTGATCCCCCTGTTCGCCGAGCGCCGCGTCGCGATCGTCCCGACCCTCGTCAACATCGCCACCTTCCCGCGGCTGGCCGACGGCGGCGAGGCCCGGTTCCCGGCCTGGTCGGCCCATATGCGCCGGCTGCACGAGCGCCGCTACGACACCGTCCGCGACGCCTACGACGCCGGCATCCAGGTCTACGTCGGCACCGACGCGGGCGGCGCTCTCGCGCACGGGCTGGCCGCCGCCGAGGTGGCGGAACTGGTCACCGCCGGGATCCCACCGCTCCAGGCGCTGTCGGCGACCACCTGGGCGGCCCGGGAATGGCTCGGCCGCCCCGGCCTCGACGAGGGGGCGCCGGCCGATCTGGTGGTCTACGCGACGGACCCGCGCGAGGACGTGCGGGCGCTGGCGGCCCCGCAACGGGTGGTGCTCGACGGGCGGGTCGTCGGGTAGGGCGGCGGGGTTTCCCCGGGCCTTTGCTCGCGGAGGGCGGCGGGGCTTTCCCGGGTCCTTGCTGGCGCAGGGGCGGCGGGGTTCCCCGAGCCTTGTCCGCGAAGGGCGGCCGGGATTCCCTGGGCCCTCACCAGTCGGGCACGGTGCCCGAACTGCCGCTTTACCAGGGCGCCTTGACTCACGGAGCGTGAGCATAGCGTTGGTTCATGTCACCTCACCGGCACCCTCACCTCGATGTCCGAACCGGTCGCCATATTGTGTACAACCTGCACGCTCACGTGCTTTTCGTCCCCAAGTACCGACGGAACGCGTTCACCAGCTCTGAGGGCGGTCCCGCCGCAGACCGGGACGACCAGGGCCCCCGCCGCCACCGCGACCACGGCACCCCTGCGCAGTCGTCCACACGCGCGCCTCATGGGCTGACTCCCAGCTCCCCGAGGGAGAGGGCCCGCGACCCGGCCCACGTCCACCTCAGCATAGGAGCGCTCATGCGGCGTCGCCCGTCGGAGCGAGAGCGAGAGCGGGGAACGGGGAACGGGGAACGGGGAACGGGGAACGGTGCAGCGAACACCCGTGCCGGGAAATCGAACTCGTTCACAGAAACCCCACGATGGAGTGAAGTGACTCAGGATCGCAGCCTGTTCACTCTGAGTGCGTAATCCTTGCGGGGTCCCAAGCGTCACTCTTGTGGGGGTCCCACCGCCTTGAACAGCAACAACTTCCGTATGCCCGCACGCCGTCCGGTCGCGCTCGTGGCCGCCGCCGTCCTCGCCGCAGGTCCCGCGGTCCTGGCCGGCGCGGGCTCCGCGCAGGCGACTCCGGAGGAGGGCCGCGCGAGCGCCGTCGTCCTGCGCACCGGACTGGACGTCTCCCTGCTGAACAAGACCGTCGAAGTCCCGCTCGCGGTCACCCTCAACGAGGTCACGGCCCCGCGGAGCGCCGAGAAGACCGCGCTGACGGCCCAGTTGGACGGTGTCGACGGCGGAAAGCCCTTCAGCGTGCTGCGCGCGGACGTCGCGCAGGCCAAGGCCACCGTCGCCGACGGGAAGGCCGAGGGCAGCACCCGGCTGGCCGACGCCCGGCTGAACGTGCCCGGTCTGCCGCTGCTGTCGGTCGTCGAGGTCGACACCGTCACCTCGACCGCGACCTGCGCCGCGGGACAGGCGCCGGTCGCCGAGTCCGACGTGGCCGGCGTGACCGTGCTGGGCAAGAAGGTGACGCTCACCGCCGGGGGGACGACGGAGGTGACGGTGCCGGGCGTGGGCGAGGTGCGCCTGGATCTGTCCCGGCGCGAGACGACCTCCCGCACGGCCGCCGCCACCGCGCTCGAACTGAACGTGTCCGTCAACCCGCTGAAGCTCAACGTGGCCGATGTGCGGGGCACCGTGACCCTGGCCGAGGCGACCTGCGAGACGCCTCCGGCGCCCGCCGAGCCGGAGAAGGAGGCCCCGGAGCCGAGCGCGGGGACCGGCACCGACCCCGTCACGGAGATCGAACCCCAGGGCGGCGCCGCGGAGGCCGGCCTCGCGGAGACCGGCGGCAGTTCGATGACTCCGTACCTCGCGGGCGGCGCCTTCGCGCTGCTCGTGGCCGGCGGGGGAGCGGTCGCCCTGGCCCGCCGCAACCGCGGCTGAGACCGGTCACCGCGGGGCCCGTGCCGGCGCGCGCCTGCGTCGCCATGGGCCCGGCCCTCAGGTGTGGTGGGGGCCGGCCGGCGTCACCTCACCGCGCGTTCCAGCGCCCGCAGGAAGGCTCCGGTCGTCGTCCGGTCCCTTACCGCCAGCCGCAGCCACTCCTCGTCCAGCCCGGGGAAGGTGTCCCCGCGCCGGACCGCGAAGCCCAGGTCGCGCAGGTGCAGGCGCACGGCGGCGGCCCGGGGCAGCCGGACGAGGACGAAGGGGCCCTCGGCCGGTGTCACGACCCGGAGGCCGGGTATCCGCGACAGCCCCGCCACCAGGTGGGCCCGGTCGGCGGCGACGCGGTGGGCGGCGTGGTCCGCCTCCGCCAGGGCCCGCGGAGCCACGCACGCCTCGGTGGCGGCCAGCGCGGGGGTGGAGACGGGCCACAGGGGCTGGGCGCGCGCGAGGTCGGCGACGGTCTCCGGGGACGCCAGGACATAGCCGACGCGCAGCCCGGCCAGGCCCCATGTCTTCGTCAGGCTCCGCAGCACGACGAGCCCGGGGACGTCCGTCCGGCCCGCCAGCGCCTCGCGCTCGCCGGGCACCGCGTCCATGAACGCCTCGTCCACCACCAGCGTCCGCCCGGGACGCGCCAGCCCGGCGACGGCGGCGGCCGGATGCAGCACCGACGTCGGGTTGGTCGGATTGCCGATCACCACCAGGTCGGCGTCCTCCGGGACGGCCGCCGGGTCCAGCCGGAAGCCGTCCGCCTCGCGCAGCAGCACCCGCCGCACGGTGTGCCCGGCGTCGCGCAGTGCCGCCTCCGGCTCGGTGAACTGCGGGTGAACCACGACCGGGTGACGTACCTTCAGCGCCCGCGCCAGCAGCACGAACGCCTCGGCGGCGCCCGCCGTCAGCAGCACCCGCTCCACGCCGACCCCGTGCCGCGCGGACACCGCGGCCCGCGCGCGGCGCCCGTCCGGATAGGCGGCGAGCCCGGCCAGCGAACCGGCGATCACCTCCCGCAGCCAGGCCGGGGGCGCCTCCGGGCGGACGTTGACGGCGAGGTCGACGAGTGCCGCGCCGTCGTCGCGGACCTCGGCGTCACCGTGATGCCGCAGGTCGGGTCCGTCAGTGGGCATGGGAGTGCGCGCCGTGGTGAGGGTGATGCCCGTGGTGGTGGCCGTCGTCGCCGGGGTGGAAGTGCGGCTGCTGCGGCAGGCCCACCTTGTCCTCGAAGCCGGGCAGCGCGATCCGGTACACACAGGTGTCGCAGTTCATCCGCACATCGCCGTTCACGGCCTCCTCGTACCGCTCCATCACCAGGTCGAGCAGCTCCGGCTCCGGGCCGATGACGTCGGCCGAGCGCACCTCGACCTCGGGGTGGGCGGCGGCCCAGCCCTCCGTCTGCGCCCGCACCCGGTCGGGGAGGACGCCGGTGAACAGGAAGTAGGGCAGCACGACGACGCGTCGCGCCCCGAGCCGCACACACCGGTCCAGCCCGCTGGGCACGTCCGGCGCCGCCAGCGACACGAACGCCGTCTCCACCCCGGCGTATCCGCGCCCCTCCCACAGCAGCCGCGCCGCCTTGTGCACCTCCGCGTTGGCGTCCGGGTCGGTCGACCCGCGCCCGACCAGCAGCACCGTCACGTCGGCACGGTCCCCGGGCGTGCGCCCCTCGGTGCCCAGTGCCTCGTCCAGCCGCCGCTCCAGGACCGACAGCAGCCCCGGGTGCGGGCCCAGCGGGCGGCCGTAGGTGTACGAGATCCCGGGATGCCGCTCCTTCTCGCGGGCCAGCGCGGCGGGTATGTCCCCCTTGGCGTGCCCGGCGGACACCAGCATCAGCGGGACGGCGGCGAAGCGGCTCGCACCGCGTTCCACCAGTTCGGTGACGGCCTCGCCGAGCGGCGGCGGGGACAGCTCGATGAAGCCGCCCGCGACCGGCAGTTCGGGGCGGCGGCGCCCCAACTCCCGTACGAAGGCGCGGAACGCCTCGGCTCCGGCGTCGTCCCGGGTGCCGTGGCCGGCGATGAGCAGGGCGGGCGGCGGGGTGGTCACGGTGACTCCTCGTACGAAGTGGACGGGTACGGCCGGGTGTTGGGCGTGGCGTTGCGGCGACCGCCGGGCCGCACTTCCCGGAACTCGGCGCGCACGGCGGGCGGTCCGCTCCCGCGCGGCGCCGCCCGGGACGCGGCGGCGGAGTGGGTCACCCGCTCCACCACTGCCCGTGCGTGCGGAGGGAGCGCGCGGTGCCGAGCCGATCGCGCGGCCGGAACACCGACTGCTCGACGGGGTGGACCGCGCGGTTCACCGGGACTCCTCCCGCTGCCAACGGTAGCCGCGCGGAGTCACCATACGCCCCGCGATCTTCCGGGTGGCCGTGTTGCCCACCGTCACGACCGTCATCATGTCGACCGTCGCCGGATCGAGTGCGGCGAGGGTGGTGAGCAGGCTCGACTCGTCGGGCCGGGAGGCGTTGCGCACGACGCCGACGGGCGTCGCCGGAGCCCTGTGCCCGGCCAGGATCGCCAGCGCCTTCGGCAACTGCCAGTCACGGCCCCGGCTGCGCGGGTTGTAGAACGTCACGACGAGGTCCGCCTCGGCGGCGGCCCGCACCCTCCGCTCGATGACCTCCCACGGGGTGTGCAGGTCGGACAGGCTGATCGAGACGTGGTCGTGCCCGAGCGGCGCCCCGAGGATCGCGCCGGCGGCGAGGGCGGCCGTCACGCCGGGGACGCCGACCACGTCGATGTCGTCGGACGCCTCGGCCAGCGCCGGGGAGGCCATGGCGTACACGCCCGCGTCACCACTGCCGATCAGGGCGACCGCGTGCCCCTTGCGCGCCTCCTCGACGGCCGTCCGCGCCCGCGCCTCCTCGGCGCCCAGGCCGGACTCCAGGATCCGGGTCCCGGGGCGCAGCAGATCGCGGATCTGGTCGACGTACTGGTCGAGACCGACGAGCACCGAGGCGCGGCGGAGCTCCGCCTGCGCGCGCGGGGTGAGCAGATCGCGGGCCCCGGGCCCGAGCCCGACCACCGCGAGCCGGCCGCGCGCGGGCCGCCGTACGACCGCGCAGGTCGCCATCGCCGACTTCCGTTTGGGGACCAGGAGTTCACCCCCGCCGAGCAGCGCCGAGGCCTCCGCGACGGAAGGGGTCCCGACGGCGGCGAGGGGCGCGTCGGACGGGTTGGGGACCGGCACGGCCGCCAGCCGCTCGGCGGGGTGCGTCACGAGGGGGACGCCCAGCCGCCCGGCCGCGGCGACGATCCCGGGTTCCCGGGCCTTGGCGTCGACGGTGGTGAGTTCGGCGATGCTGCGAGGGGAGAGACCGGCCTCGCGCAGGGCGCCCTCGACCAGGGCGAGCACCTCGTCGGCGGGGGCTCCCCTGGACGCCCCGACACCGACGACGAGGGACGGCGGCCGCAGCACGACCTCGTCCTCCCCGGGCTCCAGGGCACGGTCGGTGACCCGGATGACGCGGGTCCCCTCCGCGGCGACCGGCAGCGCGGGCAGCGGCCAGGGCAACTCGGCCCGCAGGGCCACCGGTTCGCCGTCCAGCAGGGCCCGGGACACGGCCGCCACGGCACCCTCCACGGGCAGGCCCAGGGTGTCCAGGCCCGCCAGCCCGACGGAGTCCGTCGCCGTGGTGATCACCGGCTCGGCGCCCAGCAACCCGCCTACCTCGTGGGCGAGTTCGTTGGCGCCGCCGCCGTGCCCGCCCACCAGGGACACCGCGAACCGGCCGCCCTCGTCGACGCACACCACCCCGGGGTCGGACGCCTTGTCGCCCAGCAGCGGGGCGACGAGCCGCACCACCGCGCCCGTGGCCAGGAAGCACACCAGCTGCTCGCACTGCGCGAACGCGGCCCGCACGGCGTCGCCCACGGGCCCCGGGTACACGCGCGTCCGGTCCGGCCAGGCCGCGGCCAGCCGGTCCCGTGCCGCCGTTCCGTTCGCCGTGGCGGAGATGAGACCGATCACCGAACGACTCCTTCGGTACGAGCCGGAGGCCGGACGCCCCGCGGCGGGAGGACCGGGTCGGCGGCCCCGGGACGGCTCACCGCACCCGGCCGCGAGGTGAGCCGCGACGACGGCGACGGCACGCCGTCGCCGGGGAACCCCGCCGCGGGTTCCCGGTCGGACGCCGCCGGCGCGGCGGCCACCGCCCGTCGCGCGCACCCGGTCACCGGCACGGGCAGTTCGCGCTCCCGGCCGCCGCCGGACGCCGCGTCGTTCCGGTCGGGCCCGGCCGGTGCCCGGTCCACCGCGCCGCGCGCCATCCGCGCCCCGGCACGGGGAGCCGCGGCGCCGGCCCGCCGCCTCCCGGCGAGGTGCCCCGCGCCGGCGGCCACGTCGTGCGGCGCAGGCGTTCTGCTGCCCGTGCCGGCGACCCCGATCATGTGCTCGCACCCCTGTCGCGCAGGGCCCGGCGGGCCTCGGGGTCGGCCTTGCGGAAGCCGTGGAAGTGGCCCGGGTGGTAGAGGTGCGAGCGGGTGCCGTGGGCGTCGAGGGCCGGCCCGACCAGGAAGAGGGTGTGCTTCCAGAGCCTGTGCTCCTTCACCGTCTCCTCCAGCGTCCCGATCGTGCACTTCACGACCAGCTCCTCCGGCCAGGTCGCCTGGTACGCGACGACGACCGGGGTCGTCGTCGGATAGCCGCCCTCCAGCAGCTCCCGCACCAACTGCCCGCTGCGGGCCGCCGACAGGAAGACCGCCATCGTGGTGCCGTGCCGGGCGAACTCGCGCACCTCCTCACCGGGCGGCATCGGCGTCTTGCCGCCGCCGAGCCGGGTGAGCACCACGGACTGCGCCACCTCCGGGATCGTCAGCTCCCGCCCGGCGATCGCGGCGACGGCGGAGAACGAGGAGACGCCCGGCACGATCTCGGTCGCGATGCCGAGCGCGGCGCACCGGTCGGCCTGCTCCTGCGTCCCGCCCCACAGGGCGGGGTCGCCGGAGTGGACGCGGGCCACCTTCAGACCCTCGGCGCGCGCCCGTTCGTACACGGCCACGACGTCCTCCAGCGACATCGCCGCCGAGTCGAGGATCTCGGCGCCCTCCCGGGCGTGGGTGAGAACGTCCTCGTGGACGAGGCTCGCGGCCCAGATCACGACGTCGGCCTCGGCGATGGCACGCGCGGCACGGAACGTCAGCAGATCGGCGGCGCCGGGGCCGGCACCGACGAAGGTCACCTTGCCGGTGGGGGCTTCGGCCATGGGTTCGAGTCCTCTCGTGCGGAAGTCAACGCGCGTGCGGCCGGATGTGCGCGAGCGCGTACTGATCGGATAGCAAGGGCGCATGGCGGTCTTCGTCGCGCTGGGCGCGTTCCTCATGACGCTGGCGGGTGGCTGGACGGCGCAGCGTGTGACGGACCGCCGTCACCTCGTGCTGGGCCTGGCCGGCGGCCTGATGCTGGGCGTGGTCGGCATGGACCTGCTGCCGGAGGCACTCGCGGCGGCGGGCACCGAGGTGCACGGCGTGCCGGTCGCCCTGCTCCTGTTCGTGGCCGGCTTCCTGCTGGCCCACGGAGTGGAGCGGCTGCTGGCGGCGCGCCGCGCGGCGCACGGCGCCGACGAGCACGGGCGCACCCCCGAGGTAGGCCTGACGGCCGCCGGCGCGATGGTCGCGCACAGCGCCATGGACGGCGTCGCGATCGG
The DNA here is from genome assembly GCF_053593375.1 of Streptomyces sp. NPDC002309. Classification (NCBI taxonomy): domain Bacteria; kingdom Bacillati; phylum Actinomycetota; class Actinomycetes; order Kitasatosporales; family Streptomycetaceae; genus Streptomyces; species Streptomyces sp. NPDC002309. The sequence continues at coordinate 88,137 of NZ_JBSFCI010000017.1, forward strand.
CGCCGCCTTCCAGATCGGCGAGGGCATGGGAGTGGCGGTCGCGCTCGCGGTGATCGCCCACGACTTCGCGGACGGCTTCAACACCTTCACCCTCACCACCCTGTACGGCAACGCCCGCCGCCGGGCGGTCGCGATGCTGTTCGCGGACGCGGTGGCGCCCGTCGTCGGCGCGGCGAGCACCCTGCTCGTCACCGTCCCGCAGCCCGTGCTCGGCGGCTATCTCGGCCTCTTCGGCGGCGCGCTGCTCTATCTGGCCGCCGCCGAGATCCTCCCCGAGGCCCACCACAAGCACGCCGCCGGCCCGACCCTGCTGTGCACGGTCGGGGGAGCGGCGTTCATCTGGCTGGTGGTGGGCATCGCCGAATGACCGGGGGAGCGTCACAGCTTGCCGCCCCGCCCACCGTCGCGCCGCGCGGGCGCGATGAGGGTGGAGAGATACGGCAGCGGCGCCCCGTCGAGTTCGGCGGCCGGCCGGACCGACTCCTCCGGCAGCCCGAGCGCCGACCCCCAGACGGCACCTTCGAGACGGCCGGTCTCCCGGAGCGCCTCGGCGACCTCGGCCGCCTGCCGCCCGAACTTGTAGGCGACGACGGTCCCCGGCCCGTTCAGCGCGTCCTTCAGCACGGCGGCACCGGCGGTCACCGGCACCAGCGTGAGCGGCTCGGTCCCCTCCGTCAGCACCGCACCCGACCGCGCCGCGAGGTCCTGCATGGCGGTGATGCCGGGCACCGTCCCGATCACGGTGCCGGGGACCGACGCGGCGACGGTCTGGGCGAGATAGGTGAACGTGGAGTACACGTTCGGGTCCCCGATCGTGGCGAACGCGACGTGGCCGTGGCGCCGCAGCAGCCCGGCGACCCGCTCGCCCGCCGCGTCCCACGCCGCCTCGCGCCGGGCCCGGTCGGTCCGCTCGTTCAGCGCGAAGACGACCCGGACGACCTTCTCCACCGGCACGTAGTGCAGCACTGTCGCCTCGGCGCGACCCCGCTCACCGCCGTCTTCGCCGTCCGACGCAGCCATCACCGGTACGACGACCACCTCGGCGGCGCGCAGGGCGTTCACCCCCTTCACCGTCACCAGCTCGGGATCGCCCGGCCCGACCCCCACTCCGACCAGCCTGCTGCTCATGACGTCCGGCACCTCTCCACGAACCGACGGGCGACACCGGGCGCCGACGCCCAGTGCGTGTGCAGATAGCTCGCGTGCACACCGCGCTCCACGAAACCCTCGACGCGCGGCCGGGGGGCGCGCACCCCCCAGGCGGGCGCCGGCCCGGCCGCCGGTTCGACGACCGTGCGGTGGAACTCGTGCCCCCGCATCCGTGTGCCCGCCGCCGCGAGCACACTGTCGTTCACGGCGACGGCGTCCCGGTATCCGAGCGTCAGCCGCTGCGACATCCGCGCCTTCGCGTCCAGCACCCCGCACATCGGCAGGCCGTCCAGCTCCCGGCACAGGTACAGCAGCCCGGCACACTCGGCGGCGACGGGCGCGCCCCGCTCCACGAGCGCCGCGACGGCCTCGCGCAGCGGCTCGTTGGCCGACAGCTCCCCGGCGTACATCTCGGGAAACCCGCCGCCGACGACCAGTCCGCGCGTCCCGTCGGGCAGCGCCTCGTCCCGCAACGGGTCGAAGACCACGACCTCGGCCCCGGCGGCGGCGAGCAACTCGGCGTGCTCGGCGTAGGAGAAGGTGAACGCGGCCCCTCCGGCGACGGCGACCCTCGTACGCGGTCCGGCACCGACCGGCCCGTCCGGCGTTCGAGGACGGGGCCGTTCGGGCCCGAGCGGGGGCACGGGGGCGGTGGTCCCCGAAGCGGGGGTCCAGGGGGCGGAGCCCCCCGGCGGGGTCGAAGGGCCGGAGCCCGTGGAGGACCGGACGGGCAGGGGCGGCGGGGGCGAGGAGAGCAACGCCTCGGCCGGATCCCAGGTCGCGCACGGCAACGCACCCGCGCCCCGCGCCAGCCGCAGCAGCCCCTCCAGATCGCAGCCCGCCTCCACCTGCGCGGCCATCGCGGCCACCGCCTCGACGGACGCGGCCCGCCGCTCGGCGACCGGCACCAGGCCCAGATGCCGGGAGGGGGTCTCCACCTGAGGCACTCTTCGCAGCACCCCGGACACCGGCACCCCCACCGATTCCAGCGCCTCCCGCAGCAACTCCTCGTGCCGGTCCGACGCGACCTTGTTCAGGATCACGCCCCCGACCCGTACCTCCGGGTCCCACGAGACGAACCCGTGCACCAGCGCCGCCACCGACCGGGACTGCGACGACGCGTCGACCACCAGCACCACCGGCGCCCGCAGCAACTTCGCGACCTGCGCCGTGGACGCCAGTTCCCCCTCCCCGGCGGCCCCGTCGTACAGCCCCATCACCCCTTCGACGACGGCGAGGTCGCACCCGCGCGCCCCGTGCGCGAAGAGCGGCCCGACCAGCTCCGGCCCGCACAGGTACGCGTCGAGGTTGCGCCCCATCCGCCCGGTCGCGAGCGCGTGGTAGCCGGGGTCGATGTAGTCCGGCCCGACCTTGTGCGGGGACACGGCGAGCCCCCGCGCGGCGAACGCGGCCATCAGCCCCGTGGCGACGGTGGTCTTGCCGCTCCCCGAGGAGGGCGCGGCGACGACCAGCCGGGGCACGGACGTCACCACTCGATGCCCCTCTGCCCCTTCTGCCCGGCGTCCATCGGATGCTTGACCTTGGACATGTCGGTCACGAGATCGGCGAGGTCGACGAGCTTCTCCGGCGCGTTCCGCCCGGTGATCACCACATGCTGGGTCCCGGGCCGCTCCCGCAGCACCGACACGACCTCGTCGACGTCGACCCACCCCCAGTGCATCGGATAGGCGAACTCGTCCAGCACGTACAGCTTGTACGTCTCGGCGGCGAGGTCCCGCTTGACCTGCTCCCAGCCCTCGCGGGCCTTCTCCTCGTTGGTCGCGTTGTCCCCCTGGAGGTCCCGCTGGACCCAGGACCACCCCTCGCCCATCTTGTGCCAGTCGACGGACCCGCCCTCGCCGCTGGCGCCCAGCACCCGCAGCGCGTTCTCCTCGCCGACCTTCCACTTCGCCGACTTGACGAACTGGAACACCCCGATCGGCCAGCCCTGGTTCCAGGCCCGCAGCGCCAGCCCGAAGGCGGCGGTGGACTTGCCCTTGCCGATGCCCGTGTGCACCACGACCAGCGGACGGTTCCTGCGCTGACGTGTCGTCAGACCGTCGTCGGGGACGACGCTCGGCTGTCCCTGCGGCATTACGCGGCCCTCCTCGACCCGGCGCCCCGCACATCCCTGACCAGCCCGGCGATCGAGTCGGCCCGCAGTTCGGCCGGCGTCACCGCGGTACCGCCCAGCTCACCCGCGAGCCGCCCCGCGAGCCCGAGCCGCACGGGCCCCGACTCGCAGTCCACGACGACCGAGGCGACCCCGTCGGCGGCGAACAGGCGCGCCGCCCGCCCGGCGTTCGCCACGGGCTCCGGCCCGCCGGTGGCCCGTCCGTCGGTCACCACCACGAGCAGCGCCCGCCGTGCCGGGTCCCGCAGCCGTTCCACGCGCAGCACGTCGTACGCCTTGAGGAGACCGGCCGCGAGCGGTGTACGGCCCCCCGTCGGCAGCGACTCCAGCCGGGCCGCCGCCGCGTCCACGGACGAGGTGGGCGGCAGCGCGACGTCGGCGCCGGCCCCCCGGAAGGTCACCAGGCCCACCTTGTCCCGCCGCTGGTACGCGTCCAGCAGCAGCGACAGCACGGCCCCCTTCACGGCCGCCATCCGCTGCCGGGCCGCCATGGACCCGGAGGCGTCGACCACGAACAGCACGAGATTGCCCTCGCGCCCCTCGCGCGTCGCCTGGCGCAGATCGTCCCGGCGCACCACCAGACCCCGCCCGGTCCGGCCCCGCGCCCGCTGATGCGGCGCCGCCGCCCGCACGGTCGCCGCCAGGTGCAGCTTCGTCAGGGCTCCCCGGGGGCGGCGCGCCCCGGTCGTGCGCCCGTGCTCCGTACGCGCCCGCGAGCGCCGCCCGGCCGCGCCCTCGCCGATACCGGGCACGCTCAGGACCTTGGTGCGGAACGGCTCCGCGGCCCGTGCCGGGGACTGCTCGCCCGCGCCGGAGGGCCGCGGTTCACCGTCCTTCCCGGCCTCGGGACGCGCGCCCGTGTCACCGCCCCCCGGCCCGGAGTCCGGTGCCGGCTGCCCGCCGCCCCCGCCAGGACCGTCGCCGCCAGGACCGTCGCCGTCCGGGCCGTCGCCGTCCGGATCAGGATCGTCGTCGCCGTCCGCGAACTCCTGAAGCGTCTCGTCCAGCTTGTCCTCGTCGAGGCCCGGCGCGTCGAACGGATTGCGGCGGCGCCGGTGCGGCAGCGCGAGGAGCGCGGCCCGGCGCACGTCCTCGGCCAGCACGTCGGTCCGTCCCGCCCACGCGGCCAGCGCGGTGGCGGTGCGGGCCATCACGATGTCGGCCCGCATGCCGTCCACCTCGAAGGCGGCGCAGGTCGCCGCGATCTGGCGCAGCGCCCCGTCGTCCAGCCGCACGGACGGCAGCAGCTCCCGTGCCGCGACGATCCGCCGGCGCACGTCCGCCTCCTCGGCGGCCCAACGCGCCGCGAAACCGCCCGGATCGTCGTCGTACGCGAGCCGTCGCCGCACGACCTCGACGCGCTGGTCCGGCTCCCGCGAGGCCGCGACCTCGACGGTCAGCCCGAACCGGTCGAGGAGCTGCGGCCGCAGCTCCCCCTCCTCCGGGTTCATGGTCCCGACGAGCAGGAACCGCGCGGCGTGCCGTACGGAGACACCCTCGCGCTCGACGTACGAGGCGCCCATCGCGGCGGCGTCCAGCAGCAGGTCGACCAGGTGGTCGTGGAGCAGGTTGACCTCGTCGACGTAGAGGATGCCGCGATGCGCGTCGGCGAGCAGCCCGGGCTCGAAGGCCTTCACTCCCTCGGCGAGCGCCCGCTCGATGTCGAGCGCCCCGACCAGCCGGTCCTCGGAGGCACCGACGGGCAGTTCGACCACACGGGCCGGCCGGCCGGCCCCCGCGCCGGGCTCGTGCGGGCCGTCCGGGCAGGCCGGGTCCGGTGCCGCGGGGTCGCAGGAGAAGCGGCAGCCGGGCACCACGCCGACCTCCGGCAGCAGCGCCGACAGCGCCCGCACCGCCGTCGACTTGGCCGTGCCCTTCTCACCGCGGACGAGCACGCCGCCGACCGCCGGCGACACGGCGTTCAGCAGCAGCGCGAGGCGCAGGTCGTCCTGGCCGACGACGGCCGTGAACGGAAAGGGGGTGCTCACTTGTCGTCGCCCTCCAGATCGCCTTCGAGTTCGAGGTAGGTGGTGCGCAGCCGCTCCAGCGTCCGCGCGTCCGGCTCCGCCCACAGGCCCCGGTCGGCGGCCTCCAGCAGCCGCTCGGTGATGCCGCGCAGCGCCCACGGGTTGGACTGCTTCATGAAGTCCCGGTTCTCCGGGTCGAACACGTACTCCGCGCTGAGCTTCTCGTACATCCAGTCGTCCACGACCCCGGCGGTGGCGTCGTAGCCGAAGAGGTAGTCGACGGTGGCGGCCATCTCGAAGGCGCCCTTGTAGCCGTGCCGCCGCATCGCCGCCATCCAGCGCGGGTTGACCACGCGGGCGCGGAAGACGCGGTGGGTCTCCTCGCCGAGGGTGCGGGTCCTGATCTGGTCGGGGGTGGCCGAGTCACCGACGTACGCCTCGGGGGAGGTGCCCGTGAGGTGCCGGACCATGGCGACCATGCCGCCGTGGTACTGGAAGTAGTCGTCGGCGTCGACGAGGTCGTGCTCGCGGGTGTCGACGTTCTTCGCGGCGACCGCGATCCGCCGGAACGCCGTCTCCATGTCCCCGCGCGCCGCCCGCCCGTCGAGCCCGCGCCCGTAGGCGTAGCCGCCCCAGACGGCGTACACCTCGGCGAGGTCGGCGTCGGAGCGCCAGTTGCGGGCGTCGATCAGCGGCAGCAGCCCGGCCCCGTACGCGCCCGGCTTGGAGCCGAAGACGCGGGCGGTGGCGCGCCGCCGGTCGCCGTGCGCGGCGGTGTCCTCGTCGGCGTGCGCCCGCACGTAGTTGGACCCGGCGGGCTCGTCCAGCTCGGCCACCGCCCGCACCGCGTCGTCGATCAGCCCGACGACGTGCGGGAACGCGTCCCGGAAGAACCCCGAGATGCGCACCGTGACGTCGATGCGGGGCCGGCCCAGTTCGGCCAGGGGCACCACCTCGAAGCCGTTCACCCGGCGCGAGGCGTCGTCCCAGACCGGACGGCAGCCCAGCAGCGCGAGGATCTCGGCGATGTCGTCACCCTGGGTGCGCATGGCCGAGGTGCCCCACACGGTGAGGCCCACGGACCTCGGGTACTCCCCGTTGTCGGCGAGGTAGCGCTGCACCAGGGAGTCCGCCAGCGACTGGCCGACCTCCCAACTGAGCCTGGACGGGATGGCCTTGGGGTCCACGGAGTAGAAGTTGCGCCCGGTCGGCAGGACGTTGACCAGACCGCGGGTCGGCGAACCCGACGGGCCGGCCGGCACGTAACCGCCGCTGAGCGCCTTGAGGATGTGGCCGATCTCGTCGGTGGTGCGGGCCAGGCGCGGCACGACCTCGGTGCAGGCGAACGTGAGCACGGCCTCGGTGTCCGGGAGGCCGGTGCCGACCACCTCACGCACCAGGGCCCCGCTCCCGGACGCCGCCCACCCCCGGTCCTCCATGCCCTGTGCGAACCGCCGGCACAGCTGCTCGAGCAGATCGATCGCGTCGGCGGCCGACCGCGCCGGCCCGTCCACCAGCTCCGTCAGCTCCACCGGCACCTTCACCGGCGCCCCCGGCTCGGCCAGCAACTCCTTCTCCACCAGCCCGAAGTGCGCGGCTAGCGTGGCCCGCAGCCCCGGCAGCGCGTCGGCCTGCCCGCCCCACACCTGCGAGGCCCGCAGCACCGCGAGGACCAGGTTCACCCGCGGCTCACCCACGGGCCCACCGCCCAGGACGTGCAGGCCGTCCCGGATCTGCACGTCCTTGATCTCGCACAGATAGCCGTCGATGTGCATCACGAACTCGTCGAAGGTGTCGTCGTCCGGCTGCTCGTCCACCCGCAGGTCGTGATGCAGCTCGGCGGCCTTCACCAGCGTCCAGATCTGCGCGCGCACCGCCGGCGCCTTCGCCGGGTCCAGGTCGGAGACCAGCGCGTACTCGTCGAGCAGCTGCTCCAGCTTGGCGAGGTCGCCGTAGGTGTCCGCCCGCGCCATCGGCGGTACGAGGTGGTCGACGACGGTGGCGTGCCCGCGCCGCTTGGCCTGGGTGCCCTCGCCGGGGTCGTTGACGATGAACGGGTAGACCAGCGGCAGGTCGCCGAGGACCGCGTCCGGCGCGCACCCGCCACTCAGCCCGAGCCCCTTGCCCGGCAGCCACTCCATGGTGCCGTGCTTGCCCATGTGGACGATCGCGTCGGCGCCGAAGGAGTTGTCGAGCCAGCGGTACGCCGCCATGTAGTGGTGCGACGGCGGCATGTCGGGGTCGTGGTAGATCGCGATCGGGTTCTCCCCGAAGCCGCGCGGCGGCTGGATCATCACGACGACGTTCCCGAACTGGAGGGAGGCGAGCACGATCTCGTCCCCGTCGACGTAGAGGCTGCCCGGCGGCTCGCCCCACGCCTCCAGCATGCCCTCCCGCAGCTGAGGGTCGAGCTTGTCGAACCACGCCCGGTAGTCGGCGAGCGGTACCCGTGCGGGCGCGGCGGCCAGCTGCTCCTCGGTGAGCCATTCGACGTCGTGGCCACCGGCGTTGATGAGCCGGTGGATCAACTCGTCGCCGTTGTCGGGGTACTCGGTGAGCGAGTAGCCCGCCTGCTTGAGCGCGTCCAGCACCTGGACGGCCGACGCGGGCGTGTCGAGGCCCACCGCGTTGCCGACGCGCGAGTGCTTGGTCGGGTACGCGGTGAAGACGAGCGCGAGCTTCTTCTCGGCGTTCGGCAGGTGCTTCAACCGGGCGTGCCTTACGGCGATCCCGGCGACGCGCGCGGCCCGCTCGGGGTCGGCGACATAGACCGGGACATCGTCCGGGCCCTGCTCCTTGAAGGAGAACGGCACGGTGATCAGGCGCCCGTCGAACTCCGGGATCGCGACCTGCATCGCCGCGTCCATGGGGGACAGGGCGGCGTCCGACTCGGCCCAGGCGCCGCGCGAGGAGGTCAGGCACAGCCCCTGCAGCAGGGGGATGTCGAGGTCGGCGAGGGCCCCGATGTCCCACGCCTCCTCGTCGCCGCCCGCCGAGGCATGCGAGGCGTGGGTGCCGCCGGCGGCGAGCACGGTGGCGACGAGCGCGTCGGCCTTCGCGAGGATCCCGTACAGCCCGGCGTCGGCGCCGCGCAGCGAACCGCAGTACACGGGAAGGGCGTTGGCGCCGCTCTCCTCGATCGCCTCGCACAGGGTGTCCACGAAGGCGGTGTTGCCGCTGAGCTCATGCGCCCGGTAGAAGAGCACGCCGACGGTCGGGCGGCCCTCGGCACACGGGCGGGAGCCGCGGACGCCGTACTCCGGCATCTGCCGCGGCTTGTCGAACCCCTCACCCGTCAGCAGCACGGTGTCCGAGAGGAACCGCGCCAGCTCGGCGAGGTTCCCGGGCCCGCCCTCGACGAGATAGCGCAGCGCCTCGGCCACGACGCCGGCGGGCACGGACGACTCGGCCATCAGTTCGGCGTCCGGCACGGTCTCCCCGCCGAGCAGCACGGTGGGGATGCCCGACGCCCGCAGCCGGGCCAGCCCGTCCTCCCAGGCCCGCTTGCCGCCGAGCAGTCGTACGACGGCGAGGTCCGCGCCCTCGATCAGGGCGGGCAGCTCGCTGTCGGCGTCGACGCGGGTCGGGTTGCCGATGCGGTAGGGCCCGCCGGAGGCACGGGCCGCCAGCAGATCGGTGTCGGCGGTCGACAACAACAACACTGTGCTCATGCGGGCGCTCCCGGTGGAATGAAGGGCAGTCCTTGCGGCGCGCCGGACTCGATGAGCCGCCACAGCGCGTCCGTGTCCGCGTGCTGTTCGATCAGGTCGCCGAGCCGGTCGAGCTGCTCCTCGCGCAGCGCGGCGAAGGACGTGCCGGGCGCCGGCACGAAGCGGCGGCCCGCGGCGGTGGCCACCTCGCGCAGGAAGGCCCGCCGGAAACCGTCCGACTCCAGCGAGCCGTGCCAGTGCGTGCCCCAGGTCTGCCCGACCCGGCAGCCGTCCAGGAAGGGGTCACCGCCCAGGACCTCGGCGACGCCGTGATGGATCTCGTAGCCCTCGACCCGCTCCCCGAGGGCCTCGCCGGACGGCCGGGCGAGGGTCTTCTCCCGGGCGAAGCGCACCCGCACGGGCAGCATCCCCAGCCCGTCCACCCGGCCGCGCCGGCTCTCCACGTCGTCCTCGATGCGCTCGGCGAGGATCTGGAAGCCGCCGCAGATCCCGAGCACGGGCCGCTGCTCGGCGGCCCGGCGGACGAGGGCCGCCGCGAGTCCCCGCTCGCGCAGCCACTCCAGCGCCCGTACGGTCCCGCGTGTCCCCGGCACCACCACGAGGTCCGCGTCGGCCAGTTCCTCCGGGCGGTCCACGAACCGCACCACGACGCCCGGTTCGGCGGCGAGGGCGTCCACGTCCGTGAAGTTCGACATCAGCGGCACGGCACAAACGGCGACCCGCAGCACGTCCTCACCGACGGGCGGCGCGACGACGGACTCCCGCACGGTCCCCCGCAGCGACACCCTCAGTCCGTCCTCCTCGTCGATGCCGAGCCCGTGCCGGAACGGCAGCACGCCGTAGGTGCGCCGCCCGGTGAGCGAGTGGAGCATGTCCAGGCCCGGCTCCAGCAGGGAGACGTCCCCTCGGAACTTGTTGACGAGGAACCCGGCGACGCACTCCTGGTCCTGCGGCGACAGCAGCGCCACCGTCCCGAAGAACGAGGCGAAGACGCCGCCGCGGTCGATGTCGCCGACCACCAGCACGGGGAGCCCGGCGTTGCGGGCGATCCCCATGTTCACGATGTCCGTCCGGCGCAGATTGATCTCGGCCGGGCTGCCGGCCCCCTCGCAGATCACCGCGTCGTACGTGCCCCGCAACTCGGCGAGACAGTCGAGCACGGTGCCGAGCAGCGCCTGCTGCCGTCCGCCGTGATAGCCCCGCGCGCTCATCTCCCCGACGGGCCTGCCGAGCAGCACCACCTGGCTGCTGCTTTCCCCGCCGGGCTTGAGCAGCACGGGATTCATCAGCGCGGTCGGCTCCACCCGGCACGCCTGCGCCTGCATGGCCTGGGCCCGCCCGATCTCGGCGCCCTCGCCGGTGACGAACGAGTTGAGCGACATGTTCTGCGCCTTGAAGGGCGCCACCTTGACGCCCTGGCGCACCAGCCAGCGGCAGATCCCCGCGGTGACGACGCTCTTGCCGGCGTCGGAGGTGGTACCGGCGACCAGCAGCCCGCGGCCGTTCACGCGCACCTCCCCGGCAGCCGCCCGCGCAGCCACGCTCCCGCCGCGCAGGCCACCAGGGCAAGCCGGCCGACCCGCCGGGACAACCGGACGGCCCGCTCGATGTCGCCGACCTCCACCGCGCGCCCTCCACCGTTCAGTACGGGCCGGTGCTCGACCCGTCCCGCATACGACAGCGTCCCCCCGAGCCGCACCCCCAACGCCCCCGCGAACGACGCCTCCACGGGCCCGGCGTTGGGGCTCGGATGCTTCGCGGCGTCGGCCCGCCAGGCCCGCAGGGCCCCTCGGGGGTCGCCGCCCGCCAGCACGGCGAGCGAGGCCGTCAGCCGGGCGCCCGGCCACCCGGCGAGATCGTCGAGCCGCGCGCTGGCCCATCCGTAGCGGAGGTGGCGCGGCGACCTGTGACCCACCATCGCGTCCAGCGTGTTGACCGCCCGGAACCCGAGCAGCCCCGGCACCCCGCCCGCGGCCCCCCACACCAGCGCGCCCACCACGGCGTCGGAGGTGTTCTCCGCGACGGACTCCACCACCGCCCGCGCGATCCCCCGCGCGTCCAGCGCCTGCGGGTCCCGGCCGCACAGATGCGGCAGCCGTGCCCGCGCCGCCTCGATGTCCCCCGCCTCCAGGGCGCGCCCGACGGCCCGGGCCTCCCGCCCGAGCGAGGCCCCGCCGACCACGGCCCAGGTGGCGACCCCGGTCAGCGCGACGGAGGCGGCGGGGGAGGACCGTACGACCCGGTGGGCCGCGGCGCCCAGCGCCACGGCGCCTCCGGCGCAGACCACGGCGTGCAGCGCGCCCCACCCGCGGTGGTCCCGCCACAGCACCCGCTCGACGGCGCCGGCGGCCCGCCCGAACGCGGCGACCGGATGCCCGCGGCGGGGATCGCCGAGCAGCAGGTCGCCCAGGAGGCCGGCGGCGGCGCCGTACGCGAAGACGCGATCGGCACGCACGGGGCTCAGCCGGCCGTGCGGGCGGGCAGGGAGTCGGTACGGGACCTCACTGAGCGGCCAGGCATCGCGGTACGTCCTCACTCAGGGTGTCCACGCCCTGGTTCGACTAGACCGGCGGTGAGAGTTCCTGGCTCCCGGGGAGTCGCCTCCCCGGTCACAGTGGCGGGACCGCGCCGGATTCACACCGGGCTTCCTCTCCTGCCGCCGTACATGGCCCCGGCAGTCCACCACGGGGCCGGAACGGCCGTCAACTGCCCTTGACCTGCGGCGGGGTAAGTGTGCCAAGACCCACGCGGCACTGGTGGCACCGGACTCACGCCCGCCGCGCGGTCACCGGCGCACGGCGAGTGCCCTGCACGGGCCCTCGACGGCAAGTGCCCTGCCCGGGGCCCTTGTCGAGGGCTCCGCGCAGGGCGCGACATGAACGGCGGCCGTCAGACCACGATCAGATGGATCCCGTATCCCACGGCTCCCGCGCACGCTGCGAACGCCGCGTACGCGCCGGTCACCGCCAGTGCCGCCGACTCCCCTCGTGCCACGGCCCGTTCGCGCCGTGACAGACCGGCGACCCCGAGGGTGAACAGGCTCACCAGAGCCACCGTGACCACGAGGCTGACACCGAACACAGAGCCGAGGGCCACCCAGTCGATCTTCATGCTTGTGCTGCTTCCTTCGGTGAAAGGGGTGCTCAGACGCCGGCTTGGGAGCGGGTCGGCTCCGAAGTCGGGGACTGCCGGGGGAACGTGGACGTGAGGTCGTCCGCCGGCGGGCCGGCGGGCGGCGGCGTCACCGCGGCGATCGCCGTCGTCACCACACCGGCCGGTTCACCGGCCGCGTCGTTGACGTTCGTGTGGTCGACGACCTCGCGGCGGGAGATCTTCCAGATCGCGGCGCTGGAGCCGACCAGGAAGACGGCGACCAGGGCGGTGCCCCAGGGGCCGAAGCCCGTCACCCACTCGGCGATCGCGCCGACCAGCGCGGCGGCCGGCAGCGTCAGACCCCAGGCGACGAACATCCGGGTGGCGGTGGACCAGCGGACCACTCCGCCCTTGCGGCCGAGCCCCGCGCCCATCACCGCACCGGAGACCGAGTGCGTGGTGGAGAGGGAGAAGCCCAGGTGGGAGGAGGCCAGGATGACGGTCGCGGCGCTGGTCTGCGCGGCGAACCCCTGCTGCGGCTGAAGGTCCGTCAGGCCCTTGCCCATGGTGCGGATGATGCGCCAGCCGCCGAGGTAGGTGCCGAGCGCGATGGCGACGCCCGCGGAGAGGACGACCCACAGGGGCGGGTCGGAGTCGGGGGCGAGGGTGCCGCCCGCGACCAGGGCGAGGGTGATGATGCCCATCGTCTTCTGCGCGTCGTTGGTGCCGTGCGCCAGCGAGACCAGGCCCGCGGAGGCGATCTGGCCGGCGCGGTACCCCTTGGCGGACGCCTGGCCGTCGGCCTTCCTGCCGAGGCTGTACGTCAGCCGGGTCGCGAGCATCGCCGCGAGGCCCGCGACGAGCGGGGCGGCGACCGCCGGGATCAGCACCTTGGTGACCAGCGCGTCGCTGTGGACGGCACCCACTCCGGCCGAGGCGACGGTGGCACCGATCAGGCCGCCCATGAGGGCGTGCGAGGAGGAGGACGGCAGGCCGACCAGCCAGGTCAGCAGGTTCCACAGGATCGCGCCGACCAGCGCGGCGAAGATGACCTCGGGACGGATGCCGCTCTCGTCGACCAGGCCCTTGGAGATCGTGTTGGCGACCTCCACGGAGAGGAAGGCGCCGACCAGGTTGAGGACGGCGGACATGGCCACCGCGACCTTGGGTCTGAGGGCACCTGTCGAGATGGTGGTGGCCATCGCGTTCGCGGTGTCGTGGAAACCGTTCGTGAAATCGAACGCGAGAGCGGTTACCACCACTATCGCGAGGATGAGCGAGATGCCTTCCATTTACCCAGGCAATCATTCGAGGTCATTGGCTGGACGAACGTAGGTAACCTAGGTGAACGAAAGATGAACTGAGGGGGGCGTGGGGGTGTCCGGAAGAGGGGGTGGTTGCACCCGCGTGAGCCGCCGGTCCTCGCGCCGTGCGATCGGCCCCGTACGGTCACCGGGTCCTTCATGAACCGCGCCGGCCGGGCCCAGGACGCGTCGAAGAGATTGCGGTCACTCGGCCGCCTCGACGAGGGTGAGGCGCGCGTTCCGGCGGTCCGTCCGCGCGGGTTCATGCCGGCGACCCGCCCTGGCAGGATCTCGGCATGGCTGAACAGCGGTGGGAGCGGCGGGGCGCACGGGGAGAGCGGGACGGCGCCCGCGGCGCGGGGGAGGTGGCCGTGGGGCGGAGAGGCGTCCCCGACGCGCGGGACGCGGCCGGGGGGAGGGGCGGCGGCATGACGGACGAGGAGGCGAGGGCCTGGGAGGAACTCATGGCCACGGCACGCCGGACCGTCTCCGAGGGGCTCGTCGTCGGTACGTCCGGCAACGTCTCGGTACGCGTGGGGGACACGGTCCTGGTGACCCCGTCGGGCGTTCCCTACGACCGGCTGACGCCGGACGACGTCACCGGCGTCGACCTCGACGGGCGTCAGGTGCGCGGCACGCTCGTGCCGACCAGCGAACTGCCCATGCACCTCGCCGTCTACCGCACCACCGACGCCCGCGCCGTCGTCCACACCCACGCCGTGCACGCCACAGCGGTCTCCACCCTCGTCCCCGAACTCCCGGTCATCCACTACATGGCCGGTGCGCTCGGCGGCCCCGTCCGGGTCGCCCCCTACGCCACCTACGGCACCGACGCGCTGGCCGAGAACATGCTGCGCGCGCTGGCCGGCCGTTCCGGCTGCCTGCTCCAGAACCACGGCACCGTCACCCACGGCGCCACCCTCACCCAGGCGTACGACCGCACGGCCCAGCTCGAGTGGATGTGCCGTGTGTGGCTGACGGCGTCCACCGTGCCGGGCCTGGCGCCGTCCCTGCTGTCGCGGGAGCAGCTGCTGGAGGCGGGCGAGCGGCTCCGGGGCTACGGACAGCCGGGCTGACGACGGGCGGGTGGGCGCCACCTGCCACCTGCCCTCTGCCATCCGTTCTTGGTGTCCGCGGGCCTGCCGCCGGTTTCTCACGTCCGTGCCCTGCCGCCCGTTCCTGACGTCCGCCCCCGCACTCGCGCCCCGCCACCCGTGGCGCCCCCGTCCGCGCACCACGCCGGATCACCCCGTCCAGCCGCTCCGCTGGCCGCCGGACGGGCGGGACCGGACACTGGACGGGTGCGCACTGTCAGAGCGACGGCCGCAGCCGTCACCGCCGTGACGGTGGCCGGGGCCGCAGCGGTGGCCGCCGGCCGGTACGCCAGTGACGCCGCGCTGAAGGCGCCGCCCGGCCGCCCCCTGCCCACCGAACCGCGGCTCACCGTGCACGGCACGGCCGCGGGCCGCGTCACCCTCACCCGCACCCTCGCCTCCCTGCGCCCCGGCAGCTACGGCCTGGCCGGCAACGGCTCCCACGCGGTGGTCGGCCCCGTCCTGGACGCCACCCCGCACCCGCCCGACTCCGTCGTACGCCGCCTGGAACACGTCACCCGCGGCACCCTGGAGCCCGGCGACAAGGTCCGGCTCACTCCGAGCCTGCACACCGGCGACCCCGGCACCGCCCTCGGCCTCGACCACACGGACGTCGAGATCCCCGGCGAACTCGGACCGCTGCCCGCCTGGTACGTGCCCGGCGCCCGGGACACCTGGATCATCACGGCGCACGGTCTGGGCGCCGGCCGGGAACTCCCCATGAACCTCATGGCGTTCCTGCACGGCCTGCGCTTCCCGGTGCTCGACCTCGCCTACCGCGGCGACCCCGGTGCCCCACGCCCCCCGGACGGACTGAACCACCTCGGCGAGACCGAGTGGCGCGACCTGGACGCGGCGCTCCGCCACGCCACGGCCCAGGGCGCCGCGCGCGTGGTCCTCCACGGCTGGTCCACCGGCGCCACCATGGCCCTGCGCACCGCCGCGCACTCCTCGCTGCGGGACCGCGTCAGCGGGCTCGTCCTGGACTCCCCGGTGCTCAACTGGGAGGCGACCCTGCGCGCGCTCGCCGCCGCCCGGCACACCCCGAGCCGGCTGCTGCCGCTGGCCGTCCGCGCCGCCCAGGGCCGCACCGGTCTGTACGGCGACCGCATCGACGAGGCCGCCCACCCCGAGCGGCTGACCGTCCCCGCCCTGATCCTCCACGGCCCCGACGACCTGGTGGCCCCCTGGGCCTTCTCCCGCCGCCTGGCCGAGCGCCGGCCCGATCTGGTCACCCTCCACACCGTCCCGCAGGCCCCGCACAACGCCATGTGGAACGTCGACCCCGGCGGCTGCGAGGAGGCGCTGCGCCGCTTCCTGACGCCGCTCATGTGACCCCGCGGCCCGCGGTTCCGTTTCACGGCGTACCACTGTCCGGATTTCGCCCGGCACCCCCTTCCCGGGGCCGTCCCTTGGCCACTCCCGTCGCCCCACGTGACATTCCGTTTGGGTTTTCGGACCGTCAACCGGAAGACTGCACCCGTGACGTCCCGTATCCCGCGCGACTCCAGGCTCCGACTCGTCCGACCGCGACCCCTGGCCGCCGCCCCCCGAGCGATGAGCCAGCAGCGCTCTCGCCGCCCCGCCCCCCGCCCGCCGGAGGGCACCCCGGCCCCCGTGGAGCTGGCCGGAATGGCGCGCTCCAGGCTGGCGGGCGCGGCCCGCGTAGCCCGCTGGGCCGACGCCGCCCTGCGCCCCGGCAAGGGCAACGCGACCTCCGACGGCAAGGCCACCCTCGCCGACGCGACCGCCGAACGCGCGGCCGGTGAGCTGGGCCTGACACCGGCCCAGATCCGTGCCGAGTGGGACACGGCCCGGCTCGCCGGGCTCGTCGAGGTGCACGGCGACAGCGCCCGTCCCGGCTGGCGGCTGCGCGCCTGGGACCGCGACGACACCGCCGTCCTGCGCGGCTGGGTCGCCTTCTTCGACGCCTGGTCGCTGGCACACCCGGAGCCCGCCGATCACGAGCCCGCCTCGGTCGCCGAGGTCGTCTCGGCGATGCCGCAGGTCCTCTCCCTCCTCCAGCTCTCGGCCGGTCCGGTCCCCGTCGAGCAGCTCCTCGACCTCCTCCGGCAGCGGGTGACGGAACTGCGCACCGAACGCTGCGAGGTCCCCTACGGCCCGCAGCGCGAGCCCGCGGGCCCTCCGGCCCCGGACACCGCGGCCGCCGTCGGGACCGAGCCCGAGAACGCCGAGCTCGCCCCCCTCCTCGACTGGGCACTGCACGCCCTCGCCTCCGTCGGCGCCCTCACCTACGGCGGCGGCCAGGCCACCCTCACCCCGCTGGGCAGCTGGGCGGTCTGGGTCAAGCTGGAGCAGATCTGCGTCGCCGCGCAGAGCCCCGCCGGCAACATCGAGGCCGTAGCCGAGGACATGCTGCGCGGCTGCGCCCGGCTGCGGCCCAACGCCGCCCGCGCCGAGTACCGCGCCTGGCTCGCGGCCCGGCCCGTCGGCGGCGCCGTGACCGAACTCCTCGACGCCGCCCGCGGCGAGGACGCCCTGCTGCGCGGCCTCGCCTTCGAGGCGCTGCGCGTCGTCGGCGCGCCCGCCGAACCCGACGTCCGCGGCGTGGTCGACGAGCCGACGCTGCGGCCGTACGCCCTGCTGTGGCTCGCGGAGCACGACGGCGCCGATCCCGAGGACGCCCACGAGGTGCTCACCCGGGAGGAGGCCACCTGGCTGTGGGTCGACACGGCCGCCGCCGTCGCCGACCACGGCGAGGCACCGCTGCTGGTACGGCATCTGGAGTCCGCCGTGCAGCCGACCGTGCCCGCCCTGCTCGACGAGGTGCGTGCCGTGGGGCATCCGCGCACCGTGCAGGTCCTGGTCGCGCTGGCCGCCGCGCACCCCGATCCCGCCCTGGCCAAGGCCGTCCGCCGCGCCGCCTTCCAGGTGCACACCGGGGGCAGCTGAGGCGGGCGCGGTCAGCCGGCCGTCCGGGGCGCGTAGGTGCCGAAGCTCCAGACGTTGCCCCCGGTGTCCCGGGCCATGTAGTCCCGCGACCCGTAGTCCTGGTCCGTCGGGGGCATCAGGATCTCCACGCCGTGGTCCACGGCCTGCTGGTGGTGTGCGTCGACGTCGTCCACCACGACGTACACCCCCACCGGTCCCGCGTCCTTCATCACCGTGTCGAAGAGCCCGCCGCGCCCCTTCGAACCGATCATGACCCCACCGTTGCCCTGGACCAGCTCGGCGTGGGTCACCGTGCCGCCCTCTCCCTCGTACACGGCGAGTTCCGTGAAGCCGAGGCCCTCCGTGAGCTGCTTGATCGCCGCTTTGGCGTCCGCGTACAGCAAGGTCGGGTAGATGCTCGGACCGCCACCGCTCGTGTCCGCCATGCCGATCACTCCTCCGTGCGTCGGGGCTGTGCGTCGGGGCCGCGGTCGCCGTACGAGGACCCGCCCGGTGCGTTCATCCTGGCACCCGCCACCGACAACGCCGCCCGGATCGGCGCGAAACTCCCGCCCGGCGCGCGTCAGCCGAAGGTGTTGCACCGGGCCATGTCCCCGGTCCTGTAGCCCTGCTCGAACCACGCCTGCCGCTGCTGTGCCGACCCATGTGTCCAGTTCTCCGGCGTGACCCGCCCCTGGTACCGCTCCTGGATCCGGTCGTCGCCCACGGCCGCCGCCGCGTCCAGCCCGTCGCGGATGTCGGCGTCGGTGAGGCTGGTGATCAGCGGTCGCCCCGTCGACTCGTCCGGGGTCGTCGTGGCGTGGTGGGCCCACACCCCGGCGTAGCAGTCCGCCTGCAGCTCCACCTTCACCGCGTTGCTGTTCGCGCCCGTCCCGCCGTCCTGCGCCCGGCCGAGGGTGCCCATCAGGTCCTGGACGTGGTGCCCGTACTCGTGGGCCACCACGTACGCCTGGGCGAACGGGCCGCCGCTGGAGCCGAACTTCGTCCGCAGCTCGTCGAAGAACCCCAGGTCCAGGTAGACCTTCCGGTCACCCGGGCAGTAGAACGGCCCGACCGCCGAGGTCGCCGCGCCGCAGGCGGTGCCGACCCGCTGGCTGAAGAAGACGGTGGGGGAGCGCGAGTAGGTGCCCTCGCGCCGCCGGAACTCCTCGTCCCAGAAGTCCTGCACGCTGTTGACCACGGCCACCATCCGGCAGTCGTCCTTGGTGTTCGCGTCCTGGCCGGTACGGCAGTTCTGCTGCACCTGCGCGAGCGAGGACGACGTCGGCACCGGCTCCGCGCCTCCGTCGGTCAGGCCCAGCTGGTCCGGCCCGACACCGAAGAAGAGGCCGAGCAGCAGGGCGATCAGACCGGCGAGGCCACCACCGACGGTGGCCCGGCCCCCGGGGATCCGGCGGCCGCGCACGTCCTGCACCTCGGACGTGTCCAGCCTGGCGTCGTCGTCGAACTGCATGAAGGCACCACCCTCTGCCGCACCGTCCCCCTGGCGCCATCCTCACGGGCCCGAAGCCTCCCGGCGCCGGGCGGGCGTCCGAACGGGCGACGTGCCCACCGCGTGCCCACGCCCTCCCGGGGGCGTCCGGCACCCCTGGTTAGGCTCTGCGCCTACCCGCGAGCACGGCTGTCGAAGGGAGCCCGGTGGTCGTCCTGCCGGCTGAGGCGAAGCCGATCCAGCCCCTCCCCCCGGACACGAGACCCGCCGCGCCCCCGCCGCCGCGCCACACACCCCGCCGCCTGCCGGCAGCCGTCGCGGCCCTCCTGCTCACCGCCCCTCTCCTGGCCGCCGCCCACCAGGCCCGACCGGCCCCGTACGGAGACCGCCTCACCGCGCACGCGCGCGTGCAGCACCCTCCGGCGCCCCTGCGGATCCGCAGGGGCGCCGTGGAGGCGTACGAGCGGGCCACGGGCGGACTCCGCTGGCGCTACACGCGCGAAGGAGCCCGCCCCCTGACCGTGCTCCCCGCGCGCGGGGAGGCGCTCACGCTCTGGGACGACGGAATGGTCACCGACACCGACGGCACCACCGTCCGCTGGCACCGCGCGCTCCCGGCCGCCGCGGGCTGGCTGGCGGCGCACGGGGGCAGGGGCGTCCTGCGCCCCTTGGGCCGGGGCATGCTCGCGGTCGTCACCCCGGGCCGTGTCGCGGCGTACCGCACCGCGGACGGCGACCTGCGCTGGGTACTGCCCGCCCGCGCGGGCTGCGCGTTCCGGCCCGAACGCGCGCTGCGCCGGGGCGGCGCCCTGCTCGTCGCCCAGCCCTGCGCCCGGGCCGCCTGGACCAGCGAGCTCGTCGCCCTCGACGACCTCGGCCGGATCGCCCCGCACCGAGCGCCCCTCGGCAACGACGCCGACTGACCCGGACAGGCCCGGCCCGGCGGACCCGGTCGACTCGGCGGACCCGGTCGACTCCGCAGACCTGACCGGCTCGGCGGACCCGGTCGGCGGCCGGCTCCGCGGGCCCGGTGGGCCCGGGCGTAGGCCCTGCACCCGTCGGTCCAGCTCCGCGGCCCGTACCGCGCGCCGCCGACCCGCGCCCGCCGCCGGAACGGACGCGCCCGCCGCCGGAACGGACGCGCCCGCCGCCGGAACGGACGCCCCCGCCGCCGGAACGGACGCGCCCGCCAAAACAGGTTGCATCGCCCCGTTAGACTGGCCTCATGGCCATTCTCCTCGCGCATTAGACGG
Source organism: Streptomyces sp. NPDC002309 (assembly GCF_053593375.1). NCBI lineage: Bacteria > Bacillati > Actinomycetota > Actinomycetes > Kitasatosporales > Streptomycetaceae > Streptomyces > Streptomyces sp. NPDC002309. Next base: position 108,147 of record NZ_JBSFCI010000017.1, read on the forward strand.
CGGGAAACGTCCTCAGCCGTCCGTCCCGCCAACCACCTGCCCAGGAGTCTGTCCGTGATCTCCGCCTCCGGCATCGAGCTGCGCGCCGGTGCCCGTGTCCTCATCGAGTCCGCCACCTTCCGCGTCGCCAAGGGCGACCGCATCGGCCTGGTCGGCCGCAACGGCGCCGGCAAGACCACCCTCACCAAGGTCCTCGCCGGTGAGGGCCAGCCCGCCGGCGGCACCGTCACCCGCTCCGGCGAGGTGGGCTACCTCCCCCAGGACCCTCGCACCGGCGACCTCGACGTGCTCGCCCGTGACCGCGTCCTGTCCGCGCGCGGCCTGGACGTGCTGATCCGCAAGATGCGTGACAACGAGCAGCGCATCGCCAACGGCCAGGGCGCCACCCGCGACAAGGCGATGAAGCAGTACGAGCGTCAGGAGACGGAGTTCCTGACCAAGGGCGGATACGCCGCGGAGGCCGAGGCCGCGACCATCGCCGCCGCGCTGAACCTCCCCGACCGGGTGCTCGGGCAGCCCCTGCACACGCTCTCCGGCGGTCAGCGCCGCCGGATCGAGCTGGCCCGCATCCTGTTCTCGGACGCCGACACCCTGCTGCTCGACGAGCCCACGAACCACCTCGACGCGGACTCGATCGTCTGGCTGCGCGACTACCTCAAGACCTACCGCGGCGGCTTCATCGTCATCTCCCACGACGTCGACCTGGTGGAGACGGTCGTCAACAAGGTGTTCTACCTGGACGCCAACCGCTCCCAGATCGACGTCTACAACATGGGCTGGAAGCTCTACCAGCAGCAGCGCGAGGCCGACGAGAAGCGACGCAAGCGCGAGCGGCAGAACGCAGAGAAGAAGGCCGCCGCGCTGCATTCGCAGGCCGACAAGATGCGCGCCAAGGCCACCAAGACGGTCGCCGCGCAGAACATGGCCCGTCGCGCGGACAAGCTGCTCAGCGGCCTGGAGGCCGTCCGGCAGTCCGACAAGGTCGCCAAGCTCCGCTTCCCCGAGCCCTCGCCCTGCGGCAAGACCCCGCTCATGGCCGAGGGACTGTCCAAGTCCTACGGCTCGCTGGAGATCTTCACCGACGTCGACCTGGCGATCGACAAGGGCTCCCGGGTCGTCATCCTCGGTCTCAACGGCGCGGGCAAGACGACCCTGCTGCGTCTCCTCGGCGGCGTGGAGAAGCCCGACACCGGTCAGGTGATCGAGGGCCACGGCCTCAAGCTCGGCTACTACGCCCAGGAGCACGAGACCCTCGACCCCGAGCGCACGGTCCTGGAGAACATGCGCACCGCCAACCCGGACCTCGACCTCGTCGAGGTCCGCAAGACGCTGGGCTCGTTCCTCTTCTCCGGCGACGACGTCGACAAGCCGGCCGGTGTCCTGTCCGGCGGCGAGAAGACCCGTCTCGCCCTCGCCACCCTCGTGGTGTCCTCGGCGAACGTGCTCCTCCTCGACGAGCCCACGAACAACCTCGACCCGGCCAGCCGCGAGGAGATCCTCAGCGCGCTGCGCACCTACAAGGGCGCGGTCGTCCTGGTCACCCACGACGAGGGCGCCGTCGAGGCGCTCCAGCCGGAGCGGATCATCCTGCTGCCGGACGGCGTCGAGGACCTGTGGGGCGCGGACTACGCGGACCTGGTCGCCCTCGCCTGACCGCCCGGGGGCGCTCGTTCGCCCGCTCCACCGCCGATCGGCCGCCCGGCCGATCGGTCGGTCCCGCTTGATCGAATGGTTGATCCACTGCCTATGGATCATTCGGCCTATCCGTGATCCATCATCTGTGTGAGATCTCCTCGTACCCCGGTGTGTCGTACACCCATTTCCGGGTGAACCCCTTTGTCGACAAGGGCTGGGTGACGCCACGGCCCTGACCTGGGGCTTCGGGGAACAACCCGTTCGGTCTCCTGTGCACCACTCTGCGGAGCAGCGAATTCCGCTTGTGGGGATGTGCTCCTGTCGTCACAACCCCGTCCACGGACCTTGCCGAATGGGTGGCCATGAAGGCCCGGAGGGGTGATCATGAGGGGACCAGAGCGCACTTCCCATGAGGAGGCACGGGTGGCCGAGACTCTGAAGAAGGGCAGCCGGGTGACCGGCGCCGCGCGCGACAAGCTCGCGGCAGACCTGAAGAAAAAGTACGACGCCGGTGCGAGCATCCGGGCATTGGCCGAGGAGACCGGCCGCTCGTATGGCTTCGTTCACCGCATGCTCAGCGAGTCGGGCGTCACGCTCCGTGGGCGTGGCGGGGCGACACGGGGCAAGAAGGCCGCTTCGGCCTGACGCCCGGGCGGTCGCCTCGACTTCGATGGTGGCCACCCGGTCGGTCCCGTGATCGGCCGGGTGGTTACTGTGCAGTCACTTATGAGTGCCTCGGTACGGCACTCACGCTGACCGCACCCATCGGAGGCGCCCCATGGCTTCGTTCGACCCGGTTCTCGACAAGGACGGCGTACGGCTCACCGTCGACGACGCGATCGCCACGGTGACGCTGGCCAACCCGGCCAAGCGCAACGCGCAGAGCCCCGCTCTGTGGCGGGCGCTGGCCGAGGCGGGCCGGCTGCTGCCGGGCACCGTCCGCGTCGTGGTGCTGCGCGCCGAGGGCAAGTCCTTCTCGGCGGGCCTCGACCGGCAGGCCTTCACTCCCGAGGGCTTCGACGGCGAGCCCTCCTTCATCGACCTCGCGCGCGGGGACGACACGGAGCTGGACGCGACCATCGCCGAGTACCAGGACGCGTTCACCTGGTGGCGGCGCAGTGACATCGTCTCCGTCGCCGCCGTCCAGGGGCATGCCATCGGCGCGGGCTTCCAGCTCGCCCTCGCCTGCGATCTGCGCGTCGTCGGCGACGACGTGCAGTTCGCCATGCGCGAGACCAGCCTGGGCCTGGTACCCGACCTGACCGGCACGCACCCGCTGGTCGGGCTCGTCGGCTATGCCCGCGCGCTGGAGATCTGTGTCACGGGACGCTCCGTGCAGGCCGACGAGGCCGTCCAGATCGGCCTGGCGAACGTCGCCGTGCCGACGGCCGAGCTCGACGGCGCGGTCCGCGACCTGGCGGCGGCGCTCCTCGCCGCGCCGCGCGACGCCGTGATCGAGACCAAGGCGCTGCTGCGGGGCGCGGGCGAGCGGACCTACGAGGAGCAGCGCGTCGCCGAACGCGCGGCGCAGGCACGGAGGTTGCGGGACCTCGCGGGCCTCGGCGAGTGACGGCTCAGCCGACCGCCGTGATCAGCACGGCCACCGTCGGGTGATCAGCCAGCGCGATGCCCACTCTCGTGCGGACCTTCCGGGCCACCTCCACGGCCCGGTGGTCCGCGTCGACGGCCAGTTCCACCCGGACATGCCGACGTGGCATGGAGGCGCCGCCGGGGTGCGCCTCGATGTGCACCGCGCGGCCCGTCCCGCCCAGCGCGCCGGTCAGATGTGACACCCCTGGCACCGCCAGAGCCGCGGCCGCCACGGCGGCGGCCTCACCGCCCTCGGACGGCCGTGCCCGAGGCGGCCGGGGCGGCGGTACGGCATCGGGGTCGCTCTCCTCGTCCAGCAGGGCCGTGACCCGCAGGTCGATCTCGGCCACTGTCAGCCCGAGCCGTCCCTCCGCCGCCGCCGACAACGCCGTGCGCAGCCGGTCGGCCGTGGCCGGCAGCGGCTCGGCGGGCGTGGCGGCGAAGTCGGCCGTCACCCGGAGCGGACCGGGCGGCAGCGCGCTCGGCGGCGGGGGCACGGCGGGCGCCGGCGCGGCGTCCGGGTCGGACAGCGTGAGCCGGAGCGCTCCCGGACGGACTCCCGGCACCGCGTGCGCGGCCTGCCGCATGACGGTCCGGGCCGCCGCCTCCGTGACCCACGCGCCGTCGAGCGGATCGCCGAGCGGGAGCAGTCTGCCGAGATGCAGCTGCTGTCGTACTGCCTGCGTCCAACGGTCCGCGGTCATTGCTCCAGCCTGCCGCATTCCCGGCGCGGGTCCGCGCAACCTCACCTACCGTGGTCGCAGGACTACGGAAGGACGCGGGCCATGACCGACACGGACCGGGACCGGACGCACACCTCCGAAGGGGAGCCCGACTCGACGGCGCGGGCCCGGGGGCCGGTCGGGCGAGGCGGCGGGGACCCCGGCACCCGGGGCAGGACCACCATCGCCGACGGTGTCGTGGAGAAGATCGCCGGGCTCGCCGCCCGCGATGTCGTGGGAGTCCACGCGATGGGCAGCGGACTGAGCCGCACCCTCGGAGCCGTGCGGGACCGGGTGCCCGGCGGCTCCAAGTCCGTGACGCGCGGGGTGAAGGCCGAGGTCGGCGAGGTGCAGACCGCGCTCGACCTGGAGATCGTCGTCGACTACGGGGTGTCCATCGCGGACGTCGCGCGCGCCGTCCGGGAGAACGTCGTCGCGGCCGTGGAGCGCATGACGGGCCTGGAGGTCGTCGAGGTCGACATCGCGGTGAGCGACGTCAAGCTTCCGGACGAGGAGGACGACGAACCGGAGCCCCGCATCCAGTGACGGAACGTCATCAGAATTCCCTCTTGCACCACAATGGGAAGGGAAGCATCCCTTCGGGCCGGAACAGTCCGCACGGCTACGAGCTGAGGAGCGCACGATGAGCAGGGCCGTGGTCGGCATGATCGCCGGAATGGCGCTGGGCTTCGCCGGGTATTTCGGCGGGTTCGGCGCGTTCCTGCTGGTGGCGGCGCTGGGCGCCGTCGGCTTCGTCGTCGGCCGGATCCTGGAAGGGGATCTGGAAGTCGGCGACTTCTTCCGCACCCGCGACCGGCGGCGGTGACACCCGTGAGCGGGGGGCCGGACGAACCCCGCGGGACGCGGCCCGCCGTCCCGGCGGGCGAGCGCGGGCAGACCACGATCGCCGACCGGGTGGTCGCGAGGATCGCCGCCCGGGCCGCCCACGAGGCGCTCGGGCCGCTGCCTCGGGAGGCGGCCCGCCCACAGGCGACGGTCGTGGTCCGCCCTCAGCCTCCCGACCCCGCCGGACCCGCGGGAACGCCCGCCCACACCGCACGCGTCCGGGTCCATCTCGAACTGGACTACCCGAGCGACATCGGATCCCGCTGCGCCGAGGTGCGTCGTCATGTGGTCGAGCGGGTAGGCGCGTTGGTGGGAATGGAGGTTCCGGAGGTCGCGGTCCAGGTGGAGCGGCTGCACCTGGTGGCGGCGCACACGGCGCAGGGGAGGATCCGATGACTGATCCAGAGGGCTCCGAGGGCACGACGGCGAGACTGCCGGTGATCGAGAAGGCGGAACCGGCGCTGGGCCAGTCCACGTCGGCCGCCGCCTACGAGCCCCGGCCCGGCGCCGACGGCGAGGGCGCGAGGACGCACCGCTTCTGGTCGGCCCGCCGCGTTCCCGCGGCCGTCACCGCCACGCTGCTCCTCGTACTGGCCGGTTTCTTCCTCTACGACATCGCGGCCGTGCGTGCCGGCCGGCAGGCCATGCTCTGGCGCCGCGAACTGGCCCGGCAACTCGCCGCACGCCCGCTCGACGACGTCTGGGTCCTGGTCGGCGCGGGTGTCGCCGCGGCCCTCGGCCTCTGGCTGATCGCGCTGGCCGCGACACCCGGCCTGCGTGCCGTCCTGCCCATGCGGCGCACCCACCCCGACGTCCGGGCCGGACTGGACCGCCGCGCCGCCGCGACCGTGCTGCGCGACCGGGCCATGGAGGTGTCCGGGGTGCGGTCGGCGCGGGTGCGGATGGGCCGCCGGCGGGCCGACGTGCGCGCGGTGTCGCATTTCCGTGAACTCGACGACGTACGCGCCGACCTGGACGACGTGCTCGCCGACGCGATCCGGGCACTGGGCCTGTCCCGCGGTCCCGCGCTGTCGGTGCACGTCCGCCGGCTCGGCCGGAAGGGGTGACCGCTGTGCTCAGGACTGTCAACCGGGTGCTGCTCGGCCTCACGGGACTCGTGCTGCTCGTGCTGGGCGGTGCGGTGCTCGCCGTCGGGCTCGGAGTGGAGGCTCCGTCCTGGTGGATCCACGCCGGACGCGATGACGTCCTGCTGGCCGACGCCGAGCGGACCCGGTGGCGGGACGCGGGTTGGTGGTGGCCGGCCGTCCTCGCGGCGCTCGCGGTGCTGTTCCTGCTCGCCCTGTGGTGGCTGGTGGCGGCGGTGCGCCGGCGCCGGCTCGCCGAGGTGCTGGTCGACACCGGTGACGGGGAGGGAGCGCTGCTGCGCGGCCGGGCCCTGGAGGACGTCCTCGCCGCCGATGTGAACGCCATGGACGGTGTGGCCCGCGCCCGGGTCCGCCTCGGAGGCCGCCGCACCTCCCCCGAGGCCCGCGCCCGGCTCCAGCTGGAACCCGGCGCGGACCCGGGGGAGGCGCTGAACCGTCTGACGACCGGCGCGCTCACCCACGCCCGCAACTCGGCGGGGCTCGCGGCACTGCCGGCGAAGGTGCGGCTGAGGGGCGTCAGGCACCGTGCGGAAAGGGTGAGTTGACGGCCTCGGGAGCCTGCAAGCCTGGAAGCCGCGCGAGCCTGGAAGCCGCTCAGGCCTCACCCGGACTCCTCAGCCGGAGGCCTCAGAAGCCGTGCCGGGCCCCGCCGTCCACCGGCACCATCACCCCGGTCACGTAGGACGCGGCCGGTGACAGCAGGAAGGCCGCCGTCCGCCCGAACTCCTCCGTTGTCCCGTAGCGCCGCAGCGGAATCCGTGACTCGCTCGCCGCCCGGGTGGCCTCCGGGTCCGCCGACAGCGAGTCCAGCTCGCGTACCCGGTCCGTGTCGATCCGCCCCGGCAGCACGCCCACCACCCGCACGCCGCGCGGACCCAGCTCGTCCGACAGCGACTTGGCGAACCCGGCCAGCCCCGGCCGCAGGCCGTTCGAGATGGTCAGCGCCGGAATCGGCTCGTACACCGACCCCGACAGCACGAACCCGATCACACCCCCGGCCTCCAGCTCAGCGGCCGCCGCCCGGGCCAGCCGCACCGCCCCCAGGAACACCGACTCGAACGCGGCCTGCCACTGTTCGTCGGTGACGTCGGCGACGAACCCCGCCGGCGGGCCGCCCACGCTGACGAGAACCCCGTCGAACCGGCCGAAGCGCTCCCGCGCCGCGGTGATCAGCAGGGCCGCCGCGTCCGGGGCGGCGTTGTCCACGGCCACGCCGTGCGCGTCCGGCCCCAGCTCGGCCGCCGCGTCGGCGACGCGCTTCTCGTCCCGTCCCGTGACGACGACCTTCGCCCCGTCCGCCACCAGTGCCCGCGCGGAGGCGTTTCCCAGCCCGCGGGTGGCCCCGGTGACGACGTACACCCGGTCCTTCAGTCCAAGATCCATGTCACCTATCCTGCCTCCTCGTCCCCGAACAGGGCGAGGGCCGTGTTCACCAGACCGATGTGGCTGAACGCCTGCGGGAAGTTGCCGAGCTGCCGGCCGGCCACCGGGTCGTACTCCTCGGCGAGCAGCCCCACGTCGTTCGTCAGCGCCACCAGCCGCTCGAACAGCTCGCGGGCCTCCCGTGTGCGTCCCGTCATGTGCAGGGCGTCCGCGAGCCAGAACGAGCACACCAGGAAGGTGCCCTCACCGCCGGGCAGCCCGTCGACGGCCGTGCGCTCGGCGCTGTAGCGGTGCAGGAAGCCGCCCTGGCAGAGCTCGGCGCGGACCGCCTCGATGGGCCCGTCACACGCGGGTCGTCGGGCGGCAGGAAGCCCACGCGCGGGATGAGCAGCGTGGCGGCGTCCAGTTCGCGGGAGCCGTAGTACTGCGTGAAGGTGTTGCGTTCCGGGTCGTAGCCCCGCTCGCAGACCTCCCGGTGCACCTCGTCGCGGAACTCCCGCCAGCCCTCCAGATCGCCCTTGAGGTCCGGATCGCGCTCCATGGCGCGCACCGCGCGGTCGGCGGCCACCCACACCATCACCTTGGAGTGCACGAACTGCCGGCGCCCGCCGCGCACCTCCCACAACCCCTCGTCCGGCTCCCGCCACGCGGAGCGCAGGAACTCCATCAGGGAGCGCTCCAGTCGCCACATGTGCGGCTTGACCGTCATGCCCGAGATCCGTGCCAGTGACAGCGAGTCCATCACCTGTCCGTACACGTCCAGTTGCAACTGACGTACGGCGTCGTTGCCGATCCGGACCGGCGCGGAACCGGCGAACCCGGCCAGCCACGGCAGCTCGGCCTCGGGCAGCCGCCGCTCACCGGCCAGCCCGTACATGATCTGCATGTCCGCCGGGGCGCCCGCGACCGCGCGCACCAGCCAGTCACGCCAGGCCTCGGCCTCCTCGTGGTAGCCGGCGGCCAGCAGCGCGCCCAGGGTGAGGGTGGCGTCACGCAGCCAGCAGTAGCGGTAGTCCCAGTTGCGTACGCCGCCCAGCTCCTCGGGGAGCGAGGTGGTGGGGGCGGCGACGATACCGCCGGTCGGGGCGTAGGTGAGGGCCTTCAGCGTGATCAGCGAGCGGAGCACGGTGTCCCGGTGCGGACCCCGGTAGCGGCAGCGGGCCGACCACGCCTCCCAGTCGGCGACGCTGTGGCGCAACGACTCGTACGGGTCGACGAGGGGCGGGCGCGGCTCGTGGGAGGGGTGCCAGGTGAGCACGAACGCGACCTTGTCGCCCTCGCCGAGGGTGAACTCCGAGTGCGTACCGAGGTTCTCGCCCCAGGTCGGCGCCTGCGGCTCGCTGCGCAGCCAGGCCGAGTCCGGGCCCGCGACGGCCACCCGGTGCCCGTCGGACCGGCGCATCCACGGCACGATCGAGCCGTAGTCGAAGCGCAGCCGCAGCGTGCTGCGGACGGTCACGCGCCCGCTGAGTCCCTCCACGATCCGCACGACGTCGGGGGCGCGGTCGCGCTGCGGCATCAGGTCGGTGACCCGGATCGAGCCCTCGGGGGTGTCCCACTCGGTGTCCAGGACCAGGGTGCCGGGGCGGTAGGCGCGGCGCGTGCAGGTCGGCGGGGTGCTTGCGGTGCCGTCGGTGCCGTTGCCGCCGTCGGGCGCCGCGGCGGAACTGGGGGCTATGCGCCAGTGGCCGTTGTTCTCGTCGCCGAGCAGCCTGGCGAAACATGCGGCGGAATCGAAGCGGGGCAGGCACAGCCAGTCGACGGAGCCGTCCCTGCCGACAAGCGCGGCGGTCTGTTCGTCGCCGATGAGGGCGTAGTCCTCGATGCGGCTCGCGGTGTCGTCCTCGGCGGAGTTCCTGGTGGGCGGGTGCACGCAGTGCGGGTTCCCGGAGGACCGCCAGGGCATTCCCGGTTCCTGCGCGCGACGAGGGCGCGAGGGCCGGGCGACGAGGGCGCGAGGGTTGGGCGACGAGGGCGCGAGGGTTGGGTGAGGTCCGGGGAGGACCGGGCGCGGGCCGGGCGGGGGGAGAGAGCCGGGCGGGGGCCGGGCGGGAGCCGCACCGGCGCGTCGGCTACACCGGCGCCGGCGCCGTCTCCTCCCGCTGTCCGTCCGCCGCCGCCCGCGCGCGGTCCCGGGCCTCGCGGCGGGCCAGGATCACCCAGCCGACGGGGACGCCCGACGAGAACAGCCACCACTGGACGGCGTACGCCATGTGGTTGCCGATGCCGTCGTGGTCCGGAGCGGCGATCAGCTCGGGTGTGTCGCCCTTCGGCCCGGGCGCCGTCAGTTCGACGTAGCCGCCGAGGACCTGCTCGCCGAGGCGTTCGGCCTCGTGCGCGCTGTTGATCAGCATGATCTGGCGGTCCGGCAGGCCCTGGACGTTCTTGATGCCGCTCTCGGCGGTGGTCTGGTCGGGCATCAGCCGCCCGGTGACGGTGGTCTCGCCGCGCGGCGGGGCGGGGAGCTTCGGGAACGCGGTCTGGCTCAGCCCTCCCGAGGGCACCCAGCCCCGGTTGACGAGCAGTACCTTGCCGTCGTCGAGGACGAACGGGGTCAGTACGTGGTAGCCGACCTCGTCGTCCGCGTTGGTGCGGCGGCGTACGACGACCTCGCGCGCGGTGTCGAAACGTCCCCGCGCGGTGACGCGCCGGTAGAGGTCGGCGTCCTCGACCTCGGCCCCGGGCGCGGTGAGTGACTCGACGGGGACCGGCGCGGCGGCCAGCGACTCGGCGATCACCGCGTTCAGCGCGACCCTGCGCTCGTGTCGGTGCAGCTGCCAGAAGCCCAGCTCGATCATCGTCGGGATGAGGGCGAGGGCGACAAGGGTGAGGATCACCCACTGCCGGGACAACAGGAAGCGGTACACCCCACGACCGTACATCTCGGGCCGTGGGGTGCGGTGCGTGGGGTGCGGGGGAGGGCTCCCGGGGCTCAGACGCGGTCGACGATGCCCACCCTCCCCTCCGCGCGGGCGCAGTGGGCGCCGCAGTACCAGTGGCCCTCGACCTCGACGCCCTGGCCGATGATCTGGACCCGGCAGTGCTCGCAGATGGGTGCCATGCGGTGGATCGCGCAGGCGAAGCAGTCGAAGACGTGTACCGCGCCCTGCGCGTGGACCTCGAAGGTCATTCCGTAGTTGTTGCCGCAAACCTCGCAATTCGCCATGCGCCACAGGGTGAGCCGTCCCCGGGACACGGGCGAGGGGGCGCCGGGCGAGTCGCGCACCAATCACCCGTCCGTACGGTCACCCTTCCGACGCCGCCTCCACGTCCCCGAGGAGCTGCCCGAACGCCGCCTCGTCGACCACCGGGGTGCCGTACTGCCGGGCCTTGACGACCTTCGACGTGCCCGAGTCCGGGTCGTTGGTGACGAGCAGGCTGGTGAGGCGGGACAGGCTCGTGGCGACATGCAGCCCGGCGTCCACGGCGCGGTCCTCCAGCAGCTCGCGTTCGACCGAGGTGTCCCCGGAGAAGGCGATCCGCATGCCCTGCTTGAGGCGCCCGCCCTCCTCGTACCGCCCCGGGTTGGGATACGGGCAGACGGGCCGCTTGCGGGACGGGCGCCAACCGCTCGGCCGGTGACCGCCGTAGCCGCCACCGCCCGCCTGCTGCCCGATACGGGCCGTGGGCCGCTCGACCCACTCCGTCAGCGGCCGGCACTCGTGCAACGGCAGCCGCACGCCTCCCTCGGCCGCGGCCCGCAGACTCGGCCGGAACGCCTCCGCCAGCACGCGCGCGTCGTCCAGCGCGTGGTGCGCCCGCTGCTGCACGACGCCGAAGTGCGCGGCGAGCGACTCCAGCTTGTGGTTGGGCAGCGGCAGCTCCAGGGCCTTGGACAGGGCGATGGTGCACAGCCGCTGACGCACCGGCGCCTCGCGCCGGGCGCGCGCGTACTCACGGGCGATCATCTGCCAGTCGAACACGGCGTTGTGCGCGACGAGCACCCGGCCCTCCAGCCGGGTCGCGAACTCCTCGGCGATGTCCCCGAAGAGCGGCGCCCCTTCGAGGGCCTCGCTCGTCAGGCCGTGGATCCACACGGGGCCCGGGTCCCGCTCCGGGTTGACCGTCGTGTACCAGTGGTCCTCGACCTCGCCGCGTCCGTCCAGCCGGTAGACGGCCGCGGAGACTATCCGGTCGTCCCGGGCCAGGCCGGTGGTCTCCACGTCAACGACCGCGTATCCCCGGGGATACGCGGTCGGCCAGGCCGTCGGGGAGGACGCCGCGGTCGCAAGGTCTTCGAGCATGGTCATTGAGGATACGGGCCGCCACGGACATCGCCGTCCGTCAGGCCTCCCGGCCCCACCGCCTGTTCGAGAGGCGTACGTCCGCGGGATGACGGCCGGTCAGGGACGCGCCGCGGATGAGGTCAGCCTGCGGGGCCGACGCCCACCCCTGGTAATACCTGTCGGTAACAACCCCTAGCCGTGGCCGACCAGGGGTCCTACGGTGCACCCATGCCGAACCTGCCCAATGTCGTGTTCTGGTCCATACCGGCTTTCGTGCTGCTCGCCGTCATCGAGATGGTCAGTGTCCGTCTGCATCCCGACGAGGACGCGGCCGGTTACGGGACCAAGGACGCCGCCACGAGCGTCACCATGGGATTCGGCAGTCTCTTCTTCGATCTGCTCTGGAAGATCCCTGTCGTCGCCGTCTACACGGCGCTGTACGAGCTGACGCCGCTTCGGGTGCCCGTGCTGTGGTGGACCGTCGTCCTGATGCTGTTCGCGCAGGACTTCTTCTACTACTGGTCGCACCGCGGCCACCATGTCGTCCGCGTCCTGTGGGCCTGTCACGTGGTGCACCACTCGAGTGAGAAGTTCAACCTGACCACGGCGCTGCGCCAGCCGTGGACGTCCTTGACCGGCTGGCCGTTCTACGTCCCCCTGATCGTCCTCGGAGTGCATCCGGCCGCGCTGGCCTTCTGCTCGTCCGTCAACCTCGTCTACCAGTTCTGGATCCACACCGAGCGGATCGACAGGATGCCCCGCTGGTTCGAGTTCGCGTTCAACACGCCGTCCCACCACCGGGTGCACCACGCCTCCCAGGGCGGCTACCTGGACCGCAACTTCGGCGGGATCCTCATCGTCTGGGACCGCGTCTTCGGCTCCTTCGCCGCCGAGACCGAGCGGCCGGTGTACGGGCTGACCAAGAACATCGGCACATACAACCCGCTGAGGGTCGCCACCCACGAGTACGTCGCCATCGCCAGGGACCTGAGGGCGGCGCGCAGTTGGAGCGAGCGCGCCGGACGGCTGCTGCGCGGACCGGGCTGGCAGCCGGCCCACGCACCCACGGCGCCCGCCGCACCGGCAGCGGAGCCGGCCGGGGACAGCGCGGCCGCGTGAGCGCATCTCGCATCCGCCGCGCCTCTCCCGTCCCGGCCTCTCTGGGCCACCGGCGTCGCCGAGTGGCCGCGGCTGCCCCGCCCGGACTTTTGGACCATGCTCACGTACCTCGCGGCGCAGTTCCTCCTGACGCGGGGCACGCTCGTCGGACGCGGACTCCGTGAGCCCGCCGGGAGGTGCGGGCGCCCCTCGTGGGGAACCCGCACCTCAGTCGTCCTCGGCCGTGCCCGAGCCCTACCTGGTCACCGCGTCCAGCGCGTCCGCGGTGCCCCAGCCGTAGAAGCCGTTGTAGTTCTTCGGCCCCTCGCACACCGCGTCGACCTTGCCGTCGCCGTTGATGTCGTACGGGTCCGTGCACGCCGTGCCGTCCGCCTCGGCGTACAGCAGCGCCTTCACCAGTGCCGGCGGGGCGTACGGGTGCGTGGACTTGATCAGGGCGGCGACGCCCGCGACGTGCGGCGAGGCCATCGACGTTCCGGCCATGTAGCCCCACCTGCCGCCGGGCAGGGTGCCCAGGATCAGACCGCTGGTCGCGGGCGGCGCCGGCGTCTGGTAGGCCGTCGAGTCGCCGCCGGGCGCGGCGATGTCGACGACGCCCAGACCATGGTTGGAGAAGGACGACTTCAGGCCCTTCGCGCCGGTCGACGCGACCGTCACGACGCCCGGCAGCTGCGTCGGTATGTCGTAGCACTCGGACGGGTCGATCACCCGCTCGGCGGGCGTGGAGTCGTTGGGGGAGACCGGGTCGGTGATCTCGTCGGCCGCGAGGTCGTAGTTCTCGTTGCCGGCCGCGGCGACGTTGACCGCGCCCTTGCGCTCCGCGTACTTCGACGCCCGGGTGACGGCCTCGACGAGGGCCTTCTGGTCCGGGTCGTTCTTGCAGTTGAAGTACCAGGGGTCGGTGTAATAGCTGTTGTTCGTGACGTCCACGCCGTGTTCGGCGGCCCAGACGAAGCCGCAGACGACGGCCTCGGTGTAGAAGTACCCGGCGGGGGTGGACACCTTGATGCCGGACACCTTCACGCCCGGCGCCACGCCTGTCATGCCGACGCCGTTCTTGGCGGCCGCGATCTCCCCGGCCACATGCGTGCCGTGCGGGCTCTCCGCCGCGCCGGGCCGCCAGGCACCGTCGGTGGTGTCCGGCTTGCCCGTGACGCAGTTGACGGATGCCTCGCGGTCGAAGTTCGGCGCGATGTCCGGGTGGGTGTCGTCCACGCCGGTGTCGATCACGGCGACGGTCACCCGGTCGCTGCCGAGCGACTTCTCGTGCGCCTTGTCCGCCTTGATGGCCGGCAGGTCCCACTGGAGCGGCTGGAGCGGGTCCTGGCCCTCGACGGCCGCCACATCGGCCAGGTCGTCGGCGGTGAGCACCTTCGGTGTGCCGACGTCGGTGGTCGACTGCGCGGGCAGCGGCGCGGTCCGGGTGGAGCCGGCCGACTGCACCCCCCGCGCCTCGCGGATCGTCCGGGCGAAGTCGGCGTTCGCCGAGTGCACGACGATCACGCCGATCTGCCGGTACGACATGACGACCGTGCCGCCCGCCTTGGCGATCGCCTTCTTCACCTGCCCCGTGTCGCTTCCGGGGCGGACGTTGACGACATAGCTGAGGGAGGTCGCGTCGGCCGTCACAGGGGCGGGGGCCGGCGCCGCGGACGCGGTGGCGCCCGGCAGGAAGGCGAGAGAGGTCGCCATGGCCATCCCGACCGGGATCACCAGGGCACGGCGGTGGCGGGGGTGAGGCACTGTCATGGGGGGCATGTCTCCTGTTCGTTCGCGGCTTCGGGCGGTACGGGCGATCGTGCGGGAGGTTCCTGGCGCACGCGGCGCGGCCGGTGGTCCGGCCGCGCCGCGGACCGGGCGGCTACTCGACCGCGCGCAGCGCGTCGACGATGCCGTGTCCGTAGAAACCGTTGACGCGGGCCCCGCCCTCGCACACCGCGTCCTGCGTGCCGTCACCGTTCTGGTCGTACGACTCGGGGCAGGCCGTGCTGTCCGCCTGCGCCTTGAGCATCCACTGCAGCTGCTCCGGGCTCGCCCAGGGGTGCTTCGACTTCAGCAGGGCGGCGACGCCGGCGGCGTGCGGCGAGGCCATCGAGGTGCCCTGGAGGAAGCCGTACTCGTTGTTCGGCATGGTCGACAGGATGCGGCCGTTCTTCGACGGCGTGTCCGGGATCTGGTAGAGCCGGTCACCGCCGGGTGCCGCGACGTCGACGACGCCCTTGCCGTACGAGGAGTAGTACGACTTGAGGTTCCGCACGCCCGTGGCGCTGACCGTGACGATCCCGGGGAGCTGCGTCGGGACGTCGAAGCACTCGTGCGGGTCGATGGTGCGCTCGACCGGGGTGGAGTCGTCGGGGCTCGAGTCGTCGACGATGGCGTCCGAGTCCAGGTCGTGGTTGGAGTTGCCCGCCGCGGCGAGGTGCAGGGTGCCCTTCTTCTGGGCGTAGAGCTGGGCCCGGTTGACCGCGTCGACGATCGCGCGCTGGTCCGGGTCGTCCATGCAGTTGTAGAGCCACGGGTCCACGTAGTAGCTGTTGTTCGTGATCTCGACGCCCCGGTCGGCCGCGAACACGAACGCGCACACGACGCTCTCCGGGTAGAACAGGCCGTTGTGCGGGTCGCTCACCTTGATGCTGGACACCTTCACCCCGGGCGCCACCCCGGCGACACCGATGCCGTTGCGGGCCGCCGCGATCTCACCGGCGACATGCGTGCCGTGGTAGTCGTCCGCGGTGTAGGGCCGCCAGGCGCCCTCGCCGGTGTCCGCGACGCCGCCTACGCAGTTGGCGGACTGGCTCGCCGAGAAGTTCGGGGCGAGGTCGGGGTGGGTGTCGTCGACGCCGGTGTCGATCACGGCGACGGTGACCTTGCGGCTGCCCGGGTTGATCCGCGCGGCCTTGTCGGCGCCTATCGCGCGCAGGTCCCACTGGTCGGCCTCAAGTGGCTCGCTGCCGGCCGTGGCGGCGGCCTCCACCTTCGCGGCCTCCGCGTCGGTGAGGTAGTCGGCGGCGCCCTCGTCGGTGGTGCCCGCCGACACCAGCGGGGCGGTGCGGGTGGCACCCGCGGACTGCACGCCGCGGGCCTCGCGTATCTGCGCGCCGAAGTCCGGGTTCGCCGAGTGCGCGACGATCACGCCGATCCTGTCGTACGTCGTCACGACGGTCCCGCCGGCCGTGGCGATGGCTTTGCGAACCGACGCGAGCGTGTGACGGTCCGTCTTGGTGTTGACGACATACGCCAGCTGGGGCGAGTCCGCGGTCCGGGCGGCGGGCTCCGTGTACGGGGCGGCCGTGGCGGACGCGGGGAGGAAGCCGAGCGAGGCGGTCAGCGACAGCACGACGGGCACGGCGAGGGCGAGCCGGCGTCTGGAACGCAGATGAGCCATGGGGTCTCCACATCATCCGGAAAAAGAAAACTGCCCGAGACACAGGTGGCGCTCGGGCAGGTACATGACGAGTGGTGCAGGGCGAAGCTATCTCCCGGGCTCGCCGGCCAGCAATCACTTCCGGGGATGACTTCGGAGTTTTCCGCCGATGGCTTCCGAAAGAACGCGGGGCGGTTGAACCGGTTCTCGCGTGGCGCCGTGACGTTGAGCAGGGAGCCCGAGCACGATCGAGGCGGCCCCCTGTCGGATCACGCGCCCGGCCACCGACATCGCCGCCCGGTGCACGTGATCCACATCACCGGCAACACCACAGCAGCCGCAACACGAGGAGACTCCGTGTCCACCGAAGCACCGCCGCCCCCGAAGGACGAAGCACCGCCACCCTCGAAGGACACAGAACACCGACTCCCCTCGACCGAGGAGTTCGTCGAGGTGCAGAACAGCGCGGAGTTCGGTGAACTGCGTCGTTCCTACCGTTCCTTCGCCTTCCCGCTGACCGTCGGCTTCATCGCCTGGTACCTGCTGTACGTCCTGCTGTCCAACTACGCGGGCGGCTTCATGGGCACCAAGCTCTTCGGCAACATCAACGTCGCCTTCGTGTTCGGCATCGCCCAGTTCGTCACCACGTTCCTCATCGCCTGGTGGTACTCGCGGCACGCCGCCGCGAAGCTCGACCCCAAGGCCGAGGCCATCAAGACCCGTATGGAGGGCGGCGCATGAGCCCCGTTCAGCACACCGTTCTCGCCGCCAACGAGGCCGGCGAGCACCGCCCGCTCATCATCACGCTGTTCGGGCTGTTCGTCGTCGCGACCCTCGTCATCACCATCTGGGCGGGCCGCCAGACCAAGGACGCGGCCGACTTCTACGCGGGCGGCCGCCAGTTCAGCGCCTTCCAGAACGGCCTCGCCGTCTCCGGCGACTACATGTCCGCCGCGTCGTTCCTCGGCATCGCCGGCGCGATCGCCCTCTTCGGCTACGACGGCTTCCTGTACTCCATCGGCTTCCTGGTCGCCTGGCTGGTCGCCCTGCTCCTGGTGGCCGAGCCGCTGCGGAACTCCGGCCGCTACACCATGGGTGACGTGCTCGCGTACCGCATGCGCCAGCGCCCGGTCCGCACCGCGGCCGGCACCTCGACGATCGTCGTGTCGATCTTCTACCTGCTGGCCCAGATGGCGGGCGCCGGCGTCCTCGTCTCGCTGCTCCTCGGCATCACCTCGGACGCGGGCAAGATCGCCATCGTGGCGCTGGTCGGCATCCTGATGATCGTCTACGTCTCCATCGGCGGCATGAAGGGCACCACCTGGGTCCAGATGATCAAGGCCGTGCTGCTGATCGGCGGCACGCTCCTGATCACCTTCCTGGTGCTGCTGAAGTTCAACTTCAACATCTCCGACCTGCTCGGATCGGCCGCCGAGAACAGCGGCAAGGGAGCGGCCTTCCTGGAGCCGGGCCTCCAGTACGGCGCCACCGGCACCTCCAAGCTGGACTTCATCTCGCTCGGCATCGCGCTGGTCCTGGGCACCGCCGGCCTGCCGCACATCCTGATCCGCTTCTACACCGTCCCGAACGCCAAGGCCGCCCGTAAGTCCGTGAACTGGGCGATCGGCATCATCGGCGGCTTCTACCTGATGACCATCGCGCTCGGCTTCGGCGCCGCCGCGCTGATCTCCCAGGACGAGATCATCGCGTCCAACCCCTCCGGCAACACGGCGGCCCCGCTGCTCGCCCTGCACCTGGGCGGCGTCGACTCGGCCTGGGGCGCGATCCTGCTGGCCACCATCTCGGCGGTGGCCTTCGCGACGATCCTCGCCGTGGTCGCCGGTCTGACCCTGGCGTCCTCGTCGTCCTTCGCGCACGACATCTACGCCAACGTCATCCGCAAGGGCAAGGCCACCGGTGCGGAAGAGGTGCGGGCCGCCCGTTGGGCGACCGTCTTCATCGGCATCGTCTCCATCGGCCTCGGCGCCCTCGCCCGCGACCTGAACGTCGCCGGTCTGGTCGCCCTCGCCTTCGCGGTCGCCGCCTCCGCCAACCTGCCGACCATCCTCTACAGCCTGTTCTGGAAGCGCTTCACCACCCAGGGCGCGCTGTGGTCGATCTACGGCGGTCTGATCGTCGCCGTCGGCCTGGTGCTGTTCTCGCCCGTGGTCTCGGGTGACCCCAAGGCGATGTTCCCCGGCGTCGACTTCGCCTGGTTCCCGCTGAAGAACCCGGGCATCATCTCGATCCCGTTCGGCTTCCTGATGGGCTGGCTCGGCACCGTCCTGTCGAAGGAGCCGGCGGACTCGGGCAAGTACGCGGAGCTGGAGGTCAGGTCCCTGACCGGCACCGGCGCCCACTGAGCACGCCCCCTGACGGCGGCCGCGTCGTCGGGACTCCTGCGGGTCCCCACGACGCGGCCGCTTCCCACGTCGTGGGATCAGGGCTTAGTCGTTGTCCGTGAGGTCACGTAGGCTCGCAGGTGTCGGAGAAAGTTGTGTTCCGCTGCGTGTGATCCACCACGAGGGAGGGGCCGACGTGCTCATCGACACCTACGGCCGGGTCGCCACCGACCTGAGGGTCTCGCTGACGGACCGGTGCAATCTGCGGTGCACGTACTGCATGCCGGAAGAGGGCCTGCAGTGGCTGGCCAAACCGGATCTGCTCACGGACGACGAGATCGTGCGGCTCATCCGGATCGCGGTCACCTCCCTCGGTATCGAGGAGGTCCGTTTCACCGGCGGTGAGCCCCTGCTGCGTCCGGGCCTGGTGGGCATCGTGGAGCGCGTCGCGGAACTGGAGCCGCGCCCGCAGATGTCCCTGACCACCAACGGCATCGGCCTCAAGCGCACCGCCGCGGCCCTGAAGGCCGCGGGCCTGGACCGGGTCAATGTCTCGCTGGACACCCTGCGCCCCGACGTGTTCAAGACCCTCACCCGCCGCGACCGCCACCACGACGTCACAGCGGGCCTGGACGCCGCCCGCGAGGTGGGCCTGACACCGGTGAAGGTCAACTCGGTGCTGATGCCCGGGCTCAACGACGACGAGGCCCCCGACCTGCTGGCCTGGGCCGTCGAGCACGACTACGAACTGCGGTTCATCGAGCAGATGCCGCTGGACGCCCAGCACGGCTGGAAGCGCGACGGCATGATCACCGCGGGCGACATCCTGGCCTCCCTGCGCACCCGTTTCGCCCTCACGCCCGAGGGCGGCGAGGCACGCGGCTCGGCCCCCGCGGAGCGCTGGCTGGTCGACGGCGGCCCGCACCGCGTCGGTGTCATCGCCTCGGTCACCCGCCCGTTCTGCGGGGCCTGCGACCGCACCCGCCTCACCGCCGACGGACAGGTCCGCACCTGCCTGTTCGCCCGTGAGGAGACCGACCTGCGCGCCGCCCTGCGCTCGGGCGCCCCGGACGAGGAGATCGCCCGGATCTGGCGCCTGGCGATGTGGGGCAAGAAGGCCGGCGCGGGCCTCGACGACCCCACGTTCGTCCAGCCCGACCGCCCCATGTCCGCCATAGGCGGCTGACGCCCGCAGGACGCACGGCCGGAGCGCGGACGGCCCGAGTGAGGGGGGATCAGGCCCCCTGCTCGTGCCATTCCCCGAGGAGGACGACGTCCTTCAGGAACCCGCGCACCCCGAGGAACTGCGACAGATGCTCCCGGTGCTCCTCGCACGCGAGCCATGTCTTGCGACGCTCCGGCGTATGGATCTTCGGGTTGTTCCACGCCAGCACCCACACGGCGTCGGCGCGGCAGCCCTTGGCGGAACAGATCGGGGTCTCGTCACTCACAGGTTCGTCTCACCACGGCACGGAAAAGGCGACGCCGAGCAGCCACGGGGGGAGCTGCCCGGCGTCGGTCTGTCGCTCCGACGGGGGATGCGGAGCGCCTACGAAGTATGTCACGCGTAACCCGTCGCCGGGCACTGGAACAACATGATTGTCCGGGCTTTTCCGGAGTCCGTACAAGGCATTGATACGGAGGCCTTTCGTCCCTTATTCGGGCCGTGTCCTCGAGGAATCGCCTTGCGCGTCCTCCGCTACGGATTCCGCGAATCGGCCGCCGTCCGCGCGCGGCGGCGCGATCTCGCGCACCGGGGGCTGGGCGACGACGAAGGTCGACGGCAGCGACGGCACATTCTCCCGGCCGGCGTTGGCGATCACCACCGCGACGTAGGGAAGGAGGATGCCCAGCACCAACGCCACGGCGGCGACGTGCCGTTCCACGTTCCACAGGGTCGCCGCGAGGATCACCGAGAGCGTACGGATCGACATCGAGATGACATATCGGCGCTGCCGGCCACGGACGTCGTCCTGGAGCCCCTGACGGGCTCCGGTGATCCGGAAAACCTGGCCTTTGCCGTCACCCTGGCTGTTCCGCATCGCATTCCACCGTCCGCCCGCTTCGGGCCTCTTCCGGCCCGTCCCAGCTCCGCACCCGGCCGAAACCGGGTCCGCACAGCGTCCACGGTACGCCGCCGCCGCGCCGCCCACGAGACCGGGTCCCTCTCCCGCCTGGGCGAACGCCGTCGGACGCGACGCGTACGGAGGCACCCGACATGCGCCGTAGGGGGTACGACCCGACACTGGGCGTAGTGCTCACGTCGAGCCGTACGAGGAGGCAGTCATGGGCTGGTTGTGGGCGATCATCGTGGGATTCGTGCTGGGTCTGATCGCCAAGGCGATCATCCCCGGCAAGCAGCACATGCCTCTTTGGCTGACCACCATCATGGGCATCCTCGGCGCGATCGCGGGCAACGCCATCGCCCAGAGCCTCGGTGTCGCCGAGACACCCGGCATCGACTGGAGCCGCCACATCTTCCAGCTGGTGGCCGCGATCGTCCTCGTCTTCCTGGGCGAGATGGGGTACACGCAGCTCAAGAGCCGCAGACGACGCGCCTGACGCACGGTGGACGGGGCGGCTCCGCGCTTTCGGCGGTGCCGCCCCGTCCACCCGCGCACGCCGGGTCTCAGACGCCCGTGACCTCGACGGCCGCCAGGTTCTTCTTCCCTCGCCGCAGCACCAGCCAGCGCCCGTGCAGCAGCTCCTCCCGGGCCGGAACCGCGTCCTCGGAGTCGACCTTCGTGTTGTTCACGTAGGCGCCGCCCTCCTTGACCGTGCGGCGCGCGGCCGACTTGCTGGGCACCAGGCCGACCTCGGCGAACAGATCCACCACCGACGCGGGCTCCGCGACCCGGATGTGCGGGACCTCGGACAGCGCCGCCGCCAGCGTCCGCTCGTCCAGCCCGGCCAGCTCGCCCTGACCGAACAGCGCCTTGGACGCCGCGATCACGGCTGCCGTCTGGTCGGCGCCGTGCACCAGGGTCGTCAGCTCCTCGGCCAGCGCGCGCTGCGCCGCCCGCGCCTGCGGACGCTCCCGCGTCTGCTCCTCCAGCTCCTCCAGCTCCGCACGGGACCTGAAGGACAGGATGCGCAGGTACGTCGAGACGTCCCGGTCGTCGACGTTCAGCCAGAACTGGTAGAAGGCGTACGGCGTCGTCATCTCCGGGTCGAGCCAGACGGCGCCGCCCTCGGTCTTGCCGAACTTGGTGCCGTCCGCCTTGGTCATCAGCGGCGTCGCCAGCGCGTGCGCGTCGGCGTCCGGCTCCAGCCGGTGGATCAGGTCCAGGCCGGCCGTGAGGTTGCCCCACTGGTCGCTGCCGCCCTGCTGGAGGGTGCAGCCGTACCGGCGGTAGAGCTGGAGGAAGTCCATGCCCTGCAGGAGCTGGTAGCTGAACTCGGTGTAGCTGATGCCCTCCGAGGACTCCAGGCGCCGGGCGACGGAGTCCTTCGTCAGCATCTTGTTGACGCGGAAGTGCTTGCCGATGTCCCGGAGGAACTCGATCGCGGAGAGGTTCTGCGTCCAGTCGAGGTTGTTGACCATCACGGCCGCGTTCTCGCCCTCGAAGGACAGGAACGGCTCGATCTGGCCGCGCAGCCGCTGCACCCACCCGGAGACCGTCTCCGGGTCGTTCAGCGTGCGCTCGGCCGTGGGGCGCGGGTCGCCGATCAGGCCCGTCGCGCCGCCGACCAGCGCCAGCGGCCGGTGACCGGCCTGCTGGAGCCGGCGCACGGTGAGCACCTGCACGAGGTGTCCCACGTGCAGGGACGGCGCGGTCGGGTCGAAGCCGCAATAGAACGTGACGGGACCGTCCGCGAGCGCCTTGCGCAGTGCTTCCTCGTCGGTGGAGAGGGCGAACAGCCCCCGCCACTTGAGCTCGTCGACGATGTCCGTCACGGTTCTCTTGTCTCCTCGGATGATCTTCGGGCAGTCGGGTGACCGCCGCCTACGAGGTTATACGCCCCGGCTGACAGAGCTCATGTTGAAATCCGGGATCCGCAGCGGCGGCATCGCGGCCCTGGTGAACCAGTCGCTCCACTCCCGCGGCAGGGTCTTCTCCGTCCGCCCGGCCTCCACCGCCCGGCCCAGCAGCCCCACCGGTGACTCGTTGAAGCGGAAGTTGTTCACCTCACCGGTCACCTCGCCGTTCTCGACGAGGTAGACGCCGTCCCGGGTCAGGCCGGTCAGCAGCAGGGTGGCCGGGTCGACCTCGCGGATGTACCACAGGCAGGTCAGCAGGAGCCCGCGCTCCGTGTTCGCCACCATCTCCTCCAGGGAGCGGTCCTCGCCGCCGTCGAGGATCAGGTTGTCGATGTGCGGTGCCACCGGCAGCCCGGTCACCGCCGCGCTGTGCCGGCTGGTGAGCAGACGCCGGAGCTCGCCCTCGGCCACCCACTCGGTGGGCGTCAGCGGCAGACCGTTGTCGAACACCGACGAGTCGCCGCCCGAGGAGTGCGCGAGCACGAAGGGGGCGGACTCCACGCCCGGCTCGTTCGGGTCGCTGCGCAGGGTCAGCGGCAGGTCGGTCAGCCGCTCGCCCAGGCGCGTGCCGCCGCCCGGCTTGGAGAACACCGTCCGGCCCTCCGCCGCGTCCCGGCCCGACGCCGACCACATCTGGTAGATCAGCAGGTCCGCGACGGCGGTCGGCGGCAGCAGCGTCTCGTACCGTCCGGCGGGCAGCTCCACGCGCCGCTCGGCCCAGCCGAGGCGTACGGCCAGTTCCGCGTCGAGCGCGGCCGGGTCGACGTCCTTGAAGTCCCGCGTGGAGCGACCGGCCCACGCCGAGCGGGTCCGGTCGGGGGACTTCGCGTTCAGCTCCAGCGTGCCGTTCGGCTGGTCGTGGCGCAGCCGCAGCCCCGTCGACGTGCCCAGATAGCTGGACGTCAGTTCGTGGTTGGCGAAGCCGTACAGCTCGCGGCCGCCCGCACGCGCGCGTGCGAACGCCTCGCCCAGGGCCGGCGCGAACTCGGCGAAGACGGCGGACGACGTCTCGGCAGGCGCGTCCGTGAAGTCGGGCGACCCGGGCACGTCCGACACCAGCGGCTGGGCGTCCTCGGCCGGACCGGCGCCACGTGCGGCGGCTTCCGCGGCCCGCACCAGCGGCTCCAGCTCGGCGACGGTCACCGCGGAACGGGACACGACCCCGGACGCCGTGCCCTGAGCGCCGTCGACGGTGGCGACGACGGTGAGCGTGCGCCCGCGCGTGACGCCGTTCGTGGTGAGCGTGTTGCCCGCCCAGCGCAGGTTCGCGGTCGAGTGCTCGTCGGCGATCACTACACAGCCGTCGGCCCGGGACAGCTCCAGGGCACGCTCGACGATCTCGTGCGGCTTGTTCGTCGGGGCGCTCATCGACCGGCCTCCTGCGTGGTGTTCAGGCTGTGCTTTCCCGGGGGACGACCCCCGGGCCCCCAGCCGCTGCTGTTGCCGGCGCTCATCGACCCGCCTCCTGCGTGGTGTTCAGAATGTTGACGCCCCGGAAGAGGGCGGAGGGGCAGCCGTGCGACACGGCCGCGACCTGGCCCGGCTGGGCCTTTCCGCAGTTGAAGGCGCCGCCCAGGACGTAGGTCTGAGGACCGCCCACGGCCGCCATCGAGCCCCAGAAGTCCGTCGTCGTCGCCTGGTAGGCGACGTCCCGCAGCTGGCCCGCGAGCCGCCCGTTCTCGATCCGGAAGAAGCGCTGGCCCGTGAACTGGAAGTTGTAGCGCTGCATGTCGATCGACCACGACCGGTCGCCGACGACGTAGATGCCCCGCTCCACACCGCCGATGAGGTCCTCGGTCGACATCCCCGCCGGATCCGGCCGCAGCGACACGTTGGCCATCCGCTGCACCGGCACGTGCGCGGGGGAGTCGGCGTAGGCACATCCGTTGGAGCGTTCGAACCCGGTCAGCCGTGCGATCCGGCGGTCGAGCTGGTAGCCGACGAGGGTGCCGTCCTTGACGAGGTCCCAGGACTGCGCCTCGACGCCCTCGTCGTCGTACCCGATGGTGGCCAGGCCGTGCTCGGCGGTGCGGTCGCCGGTGACGTTCATCAGCTCCGAGCCGTACCTCAGCTTGCCGAGCTGGTCGAAGGTGGCGAAGGAGGTGCCGGCGTAGGCGGCCTCGTAGCCGAGCGCGCGGTCCAGTTCGGTGGCGTGCCCGATGGACTCGTGGATGGTCAGCCACAGGTTGGACGGGTCGACGACGAGGTCGTACAGGCCGGCCCGCACGCTCGGCGCGCGCATCTTCTCGGCGAGCAGCCCGGGCAGCTGGTCGAGTTCGGCGTCCCAGTCCCAGCCGGTGCCGCGGAGGTACTCCCAGCCGCGTCCCACGGGCGGCGCGAGGGTGCGCATGGAGTCGAACTCGCCGGTCGACTCGTCGACCGACACCGCCGTCAGCTGCGGATGCAGCCGGACGCGCTGCTGTGTGGTCACGGTCCCGGCCGTGTCGGCGTAGAACTTGTTCTCGTGCACGGTGAGCAGCGAGGCGTCGACGTGGTCGACCCCGTCGGCGGCGAGCAGCCGCCCGCTCCACTCGGCCAGCAGCCCCGACTTCTCCTCGTCGGGCACGGTGAACGGGTCGATCTCGTACGACGAGATCCACGTCCGGTCGGCGTGCACGGGCTCGGCGGCGAGCTCCACCCTCTCGTCCGACCCGGCGGCCTTGATCACCTGCGCGGAGAGCTTCGCCATCGCCACGGCCTGGCCCGCCACCCGGGCGGCGGCGTCCATGGTGAGGTCCACACCGGACGCGAACCCCCACGTCCCGCCGTGCACGACCCGTACCGCGTACCCGAGGTCGGTGGTGTCCGACGACCCGGACGGCTTGCCGTCCCTGAGCCGCCAGGACGCGCTGCGCACCCTCTCCAGCCGGAAGTCGGCATGCGCCGCACCCAGCGCACGCGCGCGTGCGAGAGCGGCGTCGGCGAGGGCGCGTAGCGGAAGCGCCGTGAAGGCTTCGTCGATGGTATGAGGCACCGAGGGTCTCCCTGCTGTCGTCGCCTGTCGGGTCCGATCATGTCGCGACGGGCGGTCCTCGGACCACATTTCCCGGCAGCGTCCGTCCACGACCGCGCGGCGCCGCGACTCCGGGCCGTGCGCCCTGGACGCCCTCCACGTGGCGAGCACTCTCCCGGTGGAGAGCGAGCCGCCGGCGTTCATGACCTACGGCCGCCGGAAGTCCGACGCGGCGGGCAAGGGGGCCTGCCCGTCCACGCTCCCGGAATGACGGACCGACCGGTGCCCGACTGTAGAAACCCGACAGCGAGCCCCGTGCGCCACTGTCGGTGCCCGAATGTCCCGGGGAGCCGCCGGGCCGATAGGTTTTCGGGGAAGCCGCCTGTCATCGCCGCCTGTCAACCGGTGTTCGGGCGGGCGTACCAGACCGCTATCGAAAGGGTGATCCGTTGAGCCGCTCGGTTCTCGTCACCGGAGGCAACCGGGGCATCGGCCTCGCCATCGCCCGCGCTTTCGCCGACGCCGGCGACAAGGTCGCGATCACGTACCGCTCGGGTGAGCCGCCGGCGGGTTTCCTCGCCGTCAAGTGCGACATCACCGACACCGAACAGGTGGAGCAGGCCTACAAGGAGATCGAGGCCGAGCACGGCCCGGTGGAGATCCTGGTCGCCAACGCCGGCGTCACCAAGGACCAGCTCCTCATGCGGATGTCCGAGGAGGACTTCACCTCGGTCATCGACACCAACCTCACCGGTACCTTCCGGGTCGTCAAGCGTGCCAACCGCGGCATGCTCCGCGCGAAGAAGGGCCGTGTCGTCCTGATCTCGTCGGTGGTCGGGCTGCTCGGCTCGGCGGGCCAGGCGAACTACGCCGCCTCCAAGGCCGCGCTGGTCGGCTTCGCGCGGTCCCTCGCGCGCGAGCTGGGCTCGCGCAACATCACCTTCAACGTCGTCGCCCCCGGTTTCGTCGACACCGACATGACCCGGGTGCTCTCCGACGAGCAGCGCGCCGAGTACGTGGCGCAGGTGCCGCTGCGCCGGTACGCGCAGCCGGAGGAGATCGCCGCGGCCGTGCGGTTCCTCGCCTCCGACGACGCCTCGTACATCACTGGAGCCGTCATCCCCGTGGACGGCGGACTGGGAATGGGTCACTGATCACCATGAGCGGAATTCTCGAAGGCAAGCGCGTCCTGATCACCGGTGTGCTGACGGAGTCCTCCATCGCCTTCCACACGGCGAAGCTGGCCCAGGAGCAGGGTGCCGAGATCATCCTGACCGCGTTCCCGCGGCCGACGCTGACCGAGCGCATCGCCAAGAAGCTCCCGAAGCCCACCAAGGTCATCGAGCTCGACGTGACCAACGGCGAGCACCTCGGCCGCCTCGCCGACGTGGTCGGCGAGGAGCTGGGCGGTCTGGACGGCGTCGTGCACTCCATCGGCTTCGCGCCGCAGGACGCCCTCGGCGGCAACTTCCTGAACACGCCGTTCGAGTCCGTGGCCACCGCCATGCACGTCTCGGCGTACTCCCTGAAGTCGCTGACCATGGCCTGCCTGCCGCTGATGCAGAACGGCGGCTCGGTCGTGGGCCTCACGTTCGACGCGCAGTTCGCCTGGCCGCAGTACGACTGGATGGGCCCCGCCAAGGCCGCCCTGGAGGCCACCAGCCGCTACATGGCCCGTGACCTCGGCAAGCAGAACATCCGCTGCAACCTGGTCTCGGCCGGCCCCCTCGGCTCCATGGCCGCCAAGTCCATCCCCGGCTTCGACGAGCTGGCGTCCGTCTGGGACAACCGCTCCCCGCTGGAGTGGGACCTCAAGGACCCGGAGCCGGCCGGCCGTGGTGTCGTCGCGCTGCTGAGCGACTGGTTCCCGAAGACCACGGGCGAGATCGTCCACGTGGACGGCGGTCTGCACGCCATCGGCGCCTGATCGGTCGACCGCCTGGTGATCCGCCGAACATCGCTGATCGTCGCTGGTCAGGGCTCGCATCCGGTCCGGGTGCGGGCCCTCGGCGCATAACCCGTTCGGCCCATCCGGCCGGGCGGGAGCCTCGGGCTGCCGGGCACTCTGGAGGGACCGTTCACCACGCACCCTCCCCAGCCCGGCCGAGGAGGTTTCCCTTGTGCGCCTGTACCGCAGCCTGGCCTCAGTGACCGTCGCGGCGGCCCTCGTCCTGTTCACGCCGTACCACGCGGTGCCGCACGCGCGCGTGGCGGGCGCGGCAGACCGGGAGCCGACGCCGTTCGGGGCCACGTGCCGCACCGGCATCGAGGGCTCCCAGGTGGTCGCCCACTGCCACAACCCCTACGTGGACGTCGACCGGGTCCGTCTGCACATCGAGTGCGACCGATGGTGGGACCTCGACACGGACAGCGCGCCCGTGGACGCCGAGCCCGCGATGACCGTGCGCCTGACCGGCCGCTGCTGGAAGGAAGTCCGCTCGGCCTGGGTCAGCCACCAGAACCGGGGGAGCTGAGCAGGCCCGGGCGGCACTGGAACGGATAGCCCGCCGCCTCCGAGGCCGCCGTCGCGGCGTCGCCCACACGGATGGCGTCCAGCAGCCGGCCGTGGTCCATGTACGTCTCCGGGGTCAGCTCCTCGCCGACGTCCTCGCGCAGCCAGTCCCGCATCACCTCGCCGAGGTCGGCGTACATCGCGGTCATCACGTCGTTGTGCGAGGCGGCCATCACGGCCAGGTGGAACGTGGCGTCCGCCGCGACGAACGCCTCCGCGTCCCCCGACTCCCATGCCTCCTCGCGCCGCCGCAGCAGCGCGTCGAGCTGCTTGAGGTCCTTCTCCGTGCGCCGCTCGGCGGCCAGCTTCGCGGCGGCCGACTCCAGCGTGGACCGCACCTCGGCGATGTCCCGGGGGTCGGCGGCGGCGAACCGGCGGTGCATGACGCCGGCCAGCTCACTGGTCGCGACGACGTAGGTGCCCGAGCCCTGGCGGATGTCCAGCAGGCCGTTGTGCGCCAGCGCCCGGACGGCCTCGCGGACCGTGTTGCGGGCGACCCCGAGCTGTTCCACCAGCTCGGGCTCCGTCGGGATGCGTGAGCCGACCGGCCACTCGCCCGACGTGATCTGGTTGCGCAGTTCGGCGATGACCTGCTCGGACAGCGCCGAACGGCGGGGATGGCTCAGGGGCATGGCACACCTTCGCACGGGAACGACGGTTGCGGACCGCACCGGGATGGACAACCAATCATCCCATGATTCTATGATGGGTCGCATGGCGAGCGAGGAGACCCGGACGCAGGACCACCCCGAGATACGTACTCCCGAGATACGTACTCCCGAGATATGTACTTCGGCGGGTGACGTCCCTGCCGTCGTACCGCCCGGACCACGTGCGTGGGCCATGCGGCTGGTCGTCGTCGCCATCGTGCTGTCCGCCCTGAACCTCCGCCCCGCCATCACCAGCCTCGGCGCGCTCCTCGAGGAGGTCCGCGACGGGCTGGGCATGAGCGGCAGCGTGGCCGGTCTGCTCACCTCCGTGCCGCCGCTCTGCTTCGCCGTCTTCGGTGTCATGGCGCCCAGGCTTGCCCGCCGGTTCGGGCTGGGCGCGGTCGTGTGCGCCGGCATGGCGGCCATCACCGCGGGGCTGCTCCTCCGGCCGTACGCGGGCGGCACGGCCGGGTTCCTCGCCGGCAGCGCGCTCGCCCTGATGGGCATCGCGGTCAGCAACGTCCTGATGCCGGTCATCGTCAAGCGCTGGTTCCCGGAACGGGTCGGCTCCATGACCGGCCTGTACTCGATGGCGCTGGCCCTCGGGACCTCCCTCGCGGCCGCGGTGACCGTGCCGGTGACGGAGGCCCTGGGAGGCGGCTGGCAGACGGGGCTCGCCGTGTGGGCGGCGCTCGCCGCCGCGGCCGTGCTGCCGTGGATTCCGTTCGTACGGAACCGGGAGGGCGAACGGACCGGGGGGACGGCGTCCGCCGCCCGGGCACCCGGACGTGCGACGCACGCGCGCGTGGAGGCCGCCCCGGCCCCCGCCCTGCGGATCACCCGGAGCCGTACCGCCTGGGCGCTCGCGGCCTTCTTCGGACTCCAGGCCACCGCCGCGTACATCACGATGGGCTGGATGGCGCAGATCTTCCGCGACGCGGGTGTCGCCGCCGGGACCGCCGGACTGCTTCTTGCCGTCACGATGGTGATGGGCGTGCCGCTGGCCTTCGTCATCCCGCGCCTCGCCACCCGGATGCCCCAGCAGGGCCCGATCGTACTGGCGCTGGGCGTCTGCGGACTCGCCGGGTACACCGGGCTCTACCTCGCGCCCGCCGAGGGCGCCTGGGCCTGGGCGCTGCTGCTCGGCGTCTCCAACTGCGCCTTCCCGCTGGCCCTCACCATGGTCGGGATGCGGGCCCGTACGGGCGCGGGCGTCGCCCAGCTGTCGGCCTTCGCGCAGAGCACCGGCTATCTGATCTCCATCCCCGGGCCGCTGCTGGTGGGCGTCCTCTATCAGCACAGCGGGGGCTGGGGCGTGCCGCTCGCGCTCATGGCCGCGCTGATGATCCCGCAGATGGCGGTGGGTGTCCTGGCGGGCCGCGACCGCACGGTCGAGGACGAGGCGGCTCGCTGACCCCCGAGGGTCCGGCCCGGCAGCGGGGTGCGAGACTGGCCGCATGCCAGTCCTCGACCCGAATCCCCGTAACGGCCAGAAGAAGATGCTGCTCGTCTTCGGCTCGTTCCTCGCCATCTTCGTGATCATCGCCGTGATCGCGTCGATCGCCTCTCCGTGACGGCGGTCGTCCGACAGTGATGGGGCTCGGCTCTCCGTGACGGCGGTCGTCTCACTGTGACGGCGGTCGACCGACAGTGACGGGCTTGTCTCCGTGTGACGGCGCTCGGCTCTCTGTGACGGCGGTCGACCGACAGCGACGGTCGTCGCATCTCCCCGAAGGGGAGGGATGGGGGTAACCCCCCATCCCCTAGGGGGCAAGGCTCAGGGTCAAGTGGGTGGATCACCGGATGGGTCGGCGGCTCTTCATTCCGTAGCTTGGAAGTGTGGCCGGGGGACCCGTGCCACCTCGCGTCGAGGACGGACCACGGAGGCAGCATGTCGGCCAGCACGCGCACCCGGCCCCGCCCGGCGACCACGGGGCGTGCCGACACCCGGCTGCCCTGGTGGGCGCTGGCCCTGCCGACACTCGCCTTCGTCGCCCTCCTGACGCTGCTCCTGAACCCCTCCGAGGCCCATGCGGCGAGCGGCGAGCCGGCGATCAGCCATCTCCTGGAACGCGCCCATCAGCTCATATCGCGCTGAGCACGCCCCGAGTCGCCCGTCAACTCCTGGCGCCCCATGGCCTGTTTCATGCGAAGCTGGATCTCATGAGCGTCGCTGAACCCCGCAGGATTGTCCTCTTCCGGCATGCGAAAGCCGACTGGCCACAGGTGAACGATCACGAGCGGCCGCTCGCGGAGCGCGGCCGCAAGGACGCCCCTGTCGCCGGACGCAAGCTGGCCGACTCCGGCATCTCCTTCGACCTGGCCCTCTGCTCCACGGCGACCCGGACCCGCGAGACCTGGAAGCTCGCCGTCCACGAGTTCCCGCACCGCCCTAAGACGGTCTACGAGGAGCGCATCTACGACGCCTCGCCCGGCGAGCTGATCGCGGTCCTCAACGAGACCCCCGACGACGCGCAGAACGTCGTCCTGATCGGCCACAACCCCGGCGTCCAGGGACTTGCCGAGGTGCTCTCCGGCGCGGCCGATACCGAGGCGCGCGAGCGAATGAGCCACCGCGGGTTCCCGGCCGCCGCCTTCGCCGTGCTCTCCTTCACGGGCTCCTGGAAGTCGCTGGAGCCGGGCGTGGCCACGCTCGAGGACTACTGGGCCCCGTCCGAGTGACCCACCGGGCACGGCACAGGCCCGGCACCCCCGGTGCCGGGCCTCTCGGACGAGGACGTCGAGGGGGCCAGGCCCTCCCCTGCGGGGGGCCTCAGTCCTCCTCGTGCGCGTCCGCCGCCTCGACCTCCTCGCGGGTGACCCCGAGCAGATAGAGGACCGTGTCCAGGAAAGGCACGTTCACCGCGGTGTGCGCCGCCTCGCGCACCACCGGCTTGGCGTTGAAGGCGACCCCGAGGCCGGCCGAGTTCAGCATGTCGAGGTCGTTGGCGCCGTCCCCGATCGCCACCGTCTGCGACAGCGGCACGCCCGCCTCCGCGGCGAACCGGCGCAGCAGCCGCGCCTTGCCCGCCCGGTCCACGATCTCGCCGGTGACCCGTCCGGTCAGCCTGCCGTCGACGATCTCCAGCGTGTTGGCCTGCGCGAAGTCGAGGCCGAGGCGCTCCTTGAGGTCGTCGGTGACCTGGGTGAAGCCGCCGGAGACGACGCCCACTTGGTAGCCGAGCCGCTTCAGGGTCCGGATCAGCGTGCGCGCGCCCGGCGTCAGCCGCACCTCGCTGCGCACCTTGTCCACGACCGACGCGTCCAGCCCCTTCAGGAGCGCCACGCGCGCGTGCAGCGACTGCTCGAAGTCCAGCTCCCCGCGCATCGCGGCCGCCGTCACCTCGGCGACCTCGGCCTCGCAGCCGGCGTGCGCGGCGAAGAGTTCGATCACCTCGTCCTGGATCAGGGTCGAGTCCACGTCCATCACGACCAGCCGCTGGGCGCGCCGGTGCAGGCCCGCCGCCACCACGGCCACGTCCACGCCGAGCGCCGCCGCCTCGATCGCCAGGGCGGTGCGCAGCGGTGCGGTCTCCACGCCGGACACCGCGAACTCGACCGCCGTCACCGGGTACTTGGCGAGCCGGAAGATGCGGTCGATGTTGCCGCCGGCCTCGGTGATCCGCGCGGCGATCGCTGCCGTGGCCTCGGCGGTCAGGGGATGCCCGAGCACCGTCACCAGGGAGCGTCCGTGGCCGCGCGGCCGGTTGTCGCCGAGGCCGGAGATGATCTCGGCCTGCATCCTCATCGAGTCGGCCCAGCTGTGGACCGTCGACCGCAGCTCGCCCTCCAGGCCCTGGGGCGGC
Source organism: Streptomyces sp. NPDC002309 (assembly GCF_053593375.1). NCBI lineage: Bacteria > Bacillati > Actinomycetota > Actinomycetes > Kitasatosporales > Streptomycetaceae > Streptomyces > Streptomyces sp. NPDC002309. The sequence continues at coordinate 140,383 of NZ_JBSFCI010000017.1, forward strand.
TCGGTCACGAGTGCGCACAGCACGATCCGGCCTCGCGTCACGACCTGCTCGATGTCGACCACGTCGACGGAGAAGGCGGCGAGGGTGTCGAAGAGTCCGGCCGTGATGCCCGGCCTGTCCTTGCCGAAGATCTTGACGAGGAGGGTCGGGACGTCAGAGGTCTGCGAAGCGCTCATGGTGTTCCCACCGTAACCGGCACGGAGTGCCGATCGCCCGCGTGGTCCGCCTGCCGGACACGGAACACTCGATAACCCTGGATGGCGTCCCGGTGGCGCCCGCCTGACGGGCCGCCCACGGCCCGGCCCGACGACCCGCCTCACCGGCCACGCTCGGGCCGCCCCGGCGGGGGCGGACCCGGGGACGGGCGGCCGGGCGGTGGTGGACCGTCCGGCGGAGGGCCGGGTGGCGGGGGGCCGGGTGGCGGGGGGCCGTCCGGCCAGGGCGTTCCCGCCGCACCCCGAGGCGGGCGAGGAGGCGGCGGATCGAACGGCCGGGCCACGGTCGGCGCCCCGGACACGTCCTCCTCGTACGCGTGGACGCCCTCGCCCACCCGGTCGTCGACGGCGCTGTCGCCACCCTTCCCTGACCCCCGGTCGCCGTCGCCCCCCGCCACCGCACCCGGCGGCCGTGCGTCTTCCAGTTCCAGCGGCTCCGGTTCGGGCGGCCGTGCGTCTTCCAGTTCCCGCTGCTCCGGTTCCGGCAACGCTTCCCGTCCCCGCGGCCGTTCCCGTCCTCGCGGCCGCTCCTGTACCCACGGCCCTTCCTGTTCCCGCAGCCCTTCTCGTTCCCGTTCCCGCAACCCCTCCGGAAGCCGCAGATACGGGTTCGTGTCAGGGTTCGGCGGCCGGTACGGCGCACTGACCGCGTACGGTCCCGAGGCCGCCCCGTCCCCCGCTGCCCGCCCTGCCGTGTCACCCAGTGCCAGCGGCGCGGCCCGCCGCCCCGCGGCTCCGCTCGCGTACGCCAGCAGCGCCCCGGCAGCTCCCGCGCCGGCCCCCCACAGCGCCCCGAGCAGCAGCGCCATGCCCGGACTCCCGCGCAACTCCGCTCCCGCCCCGAACGCGTCGAAGCCGAGCACGGACAGCGAGGCGTCCACCGACAGCTCGGTCAGCCACCCCAGCAAGGGCAGCGCCACCGCCGTCACACACCCGAGCCGCAGCGCACACCGCCCGGCGAGACCGGCGACACCCGGGCCCCGTACACCCCCGGCACCTGGCCCCAGCGGTGTCCGCGCGGCCAGCAGGACCCCCGCGAGCAGCATCACGACCGCCGCCGCCACGCCCAGCAGCCACACCCGTCCGTCCAGCTCCGCCAGTCGCGCCAGGGTCACCTGCCGGTCCGAGTCGACGAGCAGGTCGTCCAGCGGATGGGGCAGGAAGCGGGTGAGCGCGCCCGACGCCTCCCCGTGCCACGGGACGAACAAGCCGAGCGGGATGCCCAGCCACACCCCGTTCGGCGCGCCCAGCAGCGCCGCGCCGGCGATCCGCCGCGGACGGTCGTCGCCGATCGCCGCGTACGCCGCCGCCGCGAGCCCCGCCGCGACCGCCAGCAGCGCCACCGTGACCAGCGCGGACACCGCCGGCCGCACGACCCGGTGCACCACGTCCCAGCCGCGCGGCAGGGGAGTGCGGCGGGAGGCCAGCAGCGCGATCAGCAGTACGCCGGCGGCCCAGCACAGCCCGCCGAGCAGGGTCGGCGCCGTGTCGACGCGGAACCCCACCGCGGCCTCCGCGTCGACCAGGTCGCCCACCCGGTCCGGCAGCAGTCCGCCGATGTCCCCGACGTCACCGAGCCCGGGAATCTCCAGGCCCCCGGATCCCGCGCCGCCGGGCAGGTCCTCCAGGCCGAGGGAGCCCCCGTCGATCGTGATGACGTCGTGCCCGGCCCAGGCCAGCCCGCCCATCGTCGCGACGAACAGCGCGACCACCGCACCGGCGCGCGCCAGGAGTTCGGACGGGGCGATCACAACTCCGGCCGCGCGCAGGGACCGTAGGAAGAACCAGGACAGGAGCAGCGCCCCCACCAGGCTCACGCCCAACGGCGTGATCTCGATGGCCGTCGTGGCCTCCGCGCCGCTCAGCCCGAACGCGGACACGTCACCGGAGGGTGTCACCGAACCACCTGCCCCGAGGGCCACCACCGCCGCGGTCATCGGTCCCAGCGAACCGGCCGAGTCCGCCTCCAACAACCGCAGTCCGAGCGCCGCCGTGCCGGCCATACCGATCAGCGCCCAGCTCACGGAGGCGATCGCGGACAGCAGGATGTCGGCCCACGGCAGCCTCGCGCCGTACCCGGCCTTGTCGACACTCACGGCAGACCCCCCGATCCGCGGCACGGCGTCACCGCCGCTCATGCCCCCCTCGCGGGGGATTACCACTCTCCGGGCCGGTTTCCACCCCGTCAACGGCGCACGGTGACACGCGCGTACGCGGTCTTCACAAGGCCCGACTTTCGGTCCGAGGGCCGCTACTGAAATAGTTCCCCCCGATGTTCGACATCCCTAGACTCCCCGCGACGGGGGCAAACTCGGGGGACAACTCAGTGGGGCATGGAGTGCCGGAACTCGTACTGCAAACCAATGGACGGACCTGGACGCTCGACCCGTCCAGGGCTTACACACTCGGACGCGATCCTCAGGGTGACATCGTGTTCGACGACGCCAGGGTCTCCTGGCGGCACGCCACGGTCAGCTTCAACGGGCGTAGTTGGGTCATCGAGGACCACGGCAGCACCAACGGCACGTTCGTGCAGGGCCATCGGGTCCACCAGGTGGACATCGGCCCCGGTTCGGCCGTCAACCTCGGCAACGCGACCGACGGACCGCAGCTGAGCCTGTCCGGCGCCGCCGTCGCGCCGCAGGCCCAGCCGCAGCAACAGCCGTTCGCCGCGCAGGGCGCGAACCCGGGCTGGTCGCAGCAGCAGCCGCCTCAGCAGCAGGCCGGCTGGCAGCAGCCGCAGCAGCAGGCGCCGCAGATTCCGCAGCAGCAGGGCACCGGCGGTGCGGCGGGGGCACCACCGGTCTACGGCGACCGCAGTCCGACCACGTTCCACCAGTTCTCGCTCGGCCGCGTGATGCGCATCGGCCGTGCCCTGGAGAACGACCTGGTCGTCTCCGACCTCCAGGTCTCGCGCAACCACGCCGAGTTCCACTCCACGCCCGACGGTCGCATGGAGATCCGCGACCTCGGCTCGCACAACGGCACGTACGTCAACGGCCAGCCGATCGCCAAGGGCGGCTCCCAACTGCTGGGCCCGACCGACATCGTGGGCGTCGGCCACTCGACGTTCCGCATCGTCGGCGACCGGCTGGAGGAGTTCGTCGACACCGGCGAGGTGTCCTTCTCCGCCCGCCACCTCACCGTCACGGTCGACGGCGGCAAGCAGATCCTGAAGGACGTCTCCTTCGGTGTCCCGGAGAAGTCGCTGATCGCGGTGATCGGCCCCTCCGGCTCCGGCAAGTCGACGCTGCTGAAGGCGCTGACCGGCTACCGGCCCGCCAACCAGGGCGACGTGCTCTACGACAACCGCAACCTCTACAAGCAGTTCGCCGAGCTGCGCCAGCGCATCGGTCTGGTCCCGCAGGACGACATCCTGCACAAGGAGCTGACCGTCAAGAAGGCCCTCAAGTACGCGGCCAAGCTGCGCTTCCCGGCCGACACCACGGCCGCCGAGCGCGAGGCCCGCATCGACGAGGTGCTGCGCGAGCTCAAGCTCGACATCCACAAGGACAAGAAGGTCACCTCCCTGTCCGGCGGCCAGCGCAAGCGCGTGTCCGTCGCCCTGGAGCTGCTGACCAAGCCGTCGCTGATCTTCCTGGACGAGCCGACCTCCGGCCTCGACCCGGGCATGGACCGCGACGTCATGCAGCTGCTGCGCGGCCTCGCCGACGACGGCCGCACGGTCCTCGTGGTCACCCACTCCGTGGCCGAGCTGGCACTGTGCGACAAGCTCCTGGTGATGGCCCCGGGCGGCTCGGTCGCCTACTTCGGCCCGCCCGAGGAGGCGCTGAACTTCTTCGGCTACGACACCTGGGCCGATGTCTTCTCCGCCTTCGAGAACTACCGCGACTACGACTGGGCGGGCCGCTGGAAGGGCTCGCAGCACTACCAGATGTACGCCGCGGACATCGACGCCGTCGCCCCGCAGGCCGTAGCGATGCCGGCCATGCAGGCGATGAAGCCGCCCAAGCCGCAGGGCTGGATGTCGCAGTTCGTCACCCTGGTCCGCCGCTATGTGTCGGTGATCGTCTCCGACAAGGGCTTCCTCGCCCTGATGGTGATCCTGCCGGCCGTCCTCGGCGCGGTCAGCCTGCTCATCGAGCCGGAGAACGGCCTGCTGCCCAACGAGCCCAACCAGACCGGCCGGATCATCCCCAACGGCACGGCCACCACCGTTCTGCTGATCCTCGCGGTCGGTGCCTGCTTCGCCGGTGCCGCCAACTCGGTCCGTGAGCTGATCAAGGAACGGGTGATCTACGAGCGGGAGCGCGCGACCGGCCTGTCCCGGTCGGCGTATCTGATGTCCAAGGTGTTCGTGCTCGGCATGATCACCGTGTTCCAGGGGCTGCTCGTCGGTGTGATCGGCTTCTCCAGCCGGGAGCTGCCGGAGGAGGGCCTGGTCCTGGGCAGCGCGACGATGATCGAGCTCTCCCTGCCGATCATGGCGCTGGGCTTCAGCTCGATGATGTTCGGCCTGATCATCTCGTCGCTGGTCAAGACGTCCGAGAAGACCATGCCGCTGCTGGTCATGTTCGCGATCATCCAGGTCGTCTTCACGGGCTGCCTGTTCGCCCTGAACGGCGCGGTGGGCGTCAACCAGTTCTCGTATCTGATGCCGTCCCGCTGGGCGGTCGCGGCGGCGGGTGCCACCCTGGACTTCAACAAGATCAGTCCGCCGGAGGAGGGCGTCGGCGACGATCCGCTGTGGGAGCACACGGTCGGCGCCTGGACCCTGGACATGCTCGCCCTGATCGCGATCGGCGTGATCTGCGGCTTCTTCGTGGCCCGCTTCCTGCGCCGCCACGAGCCCGAGGTCATGCGCAAGTAGCCGGTCCGTGAGCACGTGGAAGGGCTGACCGGCCCGTGGACACGCCGAAGGGCGGCACCCCGTCAGGAGGGTGCCGCCCTTCGCGTCGTATGGCCGGCGTCGTACGGCGGGCGGGAGGCCCGCGCTTGCCTCTGCACGCGCCGTGCGTCGGTCAGTACGCGCTGTTGACGTTGTCGATCGAGCCGTAACGGTCGGCCGCGTAGTTGGCGGCGGCGGTGATGTTGGCGACCGGGTCGTAGATGTTCCAGGAGGTGCCGGGTACGTGGTACGTCTTGAACGTCGGCGGGATCACCTGGAGCAGGCCCTTGGACGGGATGCCGTTCTTGGCGTTGATGTCCCAGTTGTTGATCGCGTTCGGGTTGCCCGAGGACTCCCGCATGATGTTCTTGTGCAGGCCGTGGTACGAGCCCGGGATGCCCTTGGCCTTCATGATCGACAGGGCCTCGCGGATCCATCCGTCGAGGTTGTTCGCGTAGGCCTTCTTCGGGGTGACGGTCTGGAACGCGACGGTCCGGAGCGCGACGCGCTCCACGGACCGGCTCGCCGCGGCCGTCGCCACGCGCTGACGCTCCGCCTTCTTCGCGGCGGCGGCCTGGACCTTGGCGCCGGTGTCGGAGAACCCGTCGGTGACGCCGATCTTGACGCCCTTCACCGGCTCGGTGCTGTAGGCGACGTTCGCCTGCGTGGCGACGGCGGTGGTGGTGGTCTGCCCGCCCGAGGGCACCGCGGAGAGCGCGAGGGCAGCGGCTCCGAGGGTGGTGACACCGGCGAGGGCGATCTTGTTCGTCTTCGTCAGGGCGCGACTGCGGTCGCGAAGGGTGTTCTTGGGCATGGCAGGTGGACCTCTTCGAATAGCGCGGAGGTCGCTCACTTCGGTGCGGGGCCAGGTGGTTCCCGCGTGAAGGCCGCGGGCAGAACCCACGGCGCTGAGCGATGGCAGCCATTCTTAGCGGCCGCAAAAACCGCTGGCAAAGGTGTGACCTACGATGCCGAGTAGTGGATCAGGCAGGGGCAAATCCGGACAGACCAGAGCGTCCTTCCCGCTCGCTCTGGGTGCATTTATCTCCTATTGCCCTTCGTACGTGACTTGCGCCCTATGCGCGGCCTCACACCGGCGGGGAAACGGTCTCACCGGGAGTTGCTTGAGCAATGCCCACCGTCACGGTCTCTCCGGGAGCAGGAGATGCACGTCCCCGAACTCGTGCCACAGGTAACGACGGCGCAGCGCCTCTTCATACCCGCGCTCGATCGCCCCGCTCCGGCCACCGCCGCCGGCATCAGCAGATGCGAGGCCTCCGGCTCGTGCAGCCCGGTCAGCAGCCCGTCCACCACCCGCACCCCGCGCTCCGGCGTCACCACGAGATCCGTCCACCCCTCGGCCGCCCGGACCACCCCGTCCGGCCCCGCGGCCGACTCCACCGCGCGCACCGCGGTCGTGCCGACCGCCACCACCCGGCCGCCCCCGGCCCGCACGGCGTCGATCAGCCGCGCCGACGACTCCGGCACCGCGAACCGCTCCGGACACGGCGGTTCGTGCGCCTCCGCCGAGGCCACCCCCGTGTGCAGCGTGACCGGCGCGAACTGCACACCCCGGCTCACCGGTCACCTTCCGCTCGGTGAAGGGACGCGCCGCGCTGGGCATCTCCGCGCTGCCCCACCCGCGGGCCGACGGATCGGGCAGCGCGAACACCGTCCGGTACACCGACAACGGCTGGTCCCGGTCCGTGTAGGAGTAGCGGATGGGCCGCCCGTGCTCACGCAGCAGCGCGCACACCTCCGCTCCGGCCGTCCGCGCCCACCACAACCGCTCGCCCCGGGCACTCGACGGCTCCTCCAGCACCAGCCGCGCACCCCGGGCAGCCGCCCCGCGTCCCCACCGGACCGCCCGCACGCGCGCGCGTGGTGCCCCTCCCGTCCGGATCCCGCAGCTCCACGGCCCACCGCCCGTCGTCGCCGAGCGTCGAGAAGTGCACCACCACACGCGCGCGCCCGGTCCACCCGTCCACCGCGGCGGCCGGCGTCGATGAGGTGTTCACGACCAGCAGATCGCCCGCAGCAGCCGCGGAAGCTCCGCGAACGCGTGGTGCGACACCTCCGTGCCCCGAGACACCAGCAGCCGTACGGCATCCCGCTGCCTCCCCGGCCCGCGCTGTTCCGCCGGCACCCGCGCCGACGGCTCCGGCGGCACGTGCCCCCACCGGCGGGCGGGTCCGGCCTGTGCCACCCAGGGCGCCGACGTCATCGCGTCCCCTCCAGCAGCGCCGGCGCCCCGTAGCGGCCGCTCGCCGGCCGTTCCTCCAGCAGCCGCAGGAACGCCGGCACCACCCTCGCCGGCTCCGGACGCGGACCGTCGTCCTCCGGGACGGCCGCCGTGTACAGCTCCGTCGCCATGTCCCCGGGGTCCACCGCCCAGACCCGCAGTCCGGGCTCCTCCACGGCGAGCACCGCCGCGAGCCGGTCCAGCGCCGCCTTCGACGCCCCGTAGCCACCCCATGTCTCATGGGCCTCGGCCGCGGCGTCCGAGCTGACCGTGACGACCGCGGCCTGCCGGGAGACCCGCAGCAGGGGCATCGCCTCCTGGACCAGGCCCAGCACGGCCACCACGTTCACCTCCAGCGCCCGCCGCAGCCCCTCCAGGGGCAGCCGGTCCAGCCGGACCAGCGGCTCGGCGCCCAGCGCGCTCGCGTTGCTCACCACCAGGTCGACGCCGCCCAGTCTCCAGGCCGCCGCGACGAGCCCGGCCCGTGACGTCCCCGGCGAGCGCCTCCACCCGCGTCCCGTACGTCGCGAGCACCGCCGCCGTCTCCTTCAGCGTCCGCTCACCCCTGGCGTCCAGCACGAGATCCCAGCCGCGCGTGGCCAGGGCCTCGGCGAGCGCGCGCCCCAGCCCTTTCGACGCCCCCGTGATGATCGCTACCGGCATGACGTCGTTCCCCTCGTCCTGGACGCCGCTCGATCGGCGTGCCCCCAACGGAGGAACGGGGGGCCGGGCACCGCCTCGGACGCGGGCCGCGGAACGCCGGGGCCCTTCGGCCTGAGCCGCCCGGCCGGGACCTCCGGACTAGGCCCAGCGGCCCAGGCGGCCGCCGCCACCGGTCCGATCCGCGCTGTCACAGCCCGCCGGTAGCGTGGAAGGCATGAGTCAAGGTCCCCGGTCCGGCCTCGCCGCGGTGAGTTCCGCGCTGCTGGCCATGAGCAGGCATCTCGAAGTGCGCGACGTCCTCAAGACGATCGTCGCCTCGGCCCGCGAACTGCTCGACGCGCAGTACGCCGCACTGGGCGTTCCGGACGACCACGGCGGCTTCGCCCAGTTCGTCGTCGACGGAGTGAGCGACGACGAGTGGAAGCGGATCGGCCCGCTGCCCCGCCAGCACGGCGTCCTCGCCGCGATGCTCAGCGACGCGAAGCCGCAGCGCCTGGCCGACGTGCGCACGGACCCCCGCTTCGGAGGCTGGCCCTCCGCCCATCCCGACCTCGCCGACTTCCTCGGCCTGCCCATCCGCGACGGCGACGAGGTGATCGGCGCCCTCTTCCTCGCGAACAAGAACTGCCCCAAACCGGAGGGCACCTGCGGTTTCGACGCCGACGACGAGGAACTGCTGGCCATCCTCGCCCAGCACGCCGCGATCGCCCTCACCAACGCCCGGCTCTACGAACGCAGCCGCGAGCTCACCATCGCCGAGGAGCGCTCCCGGCTGGCGCACGAGCTGCACGACGCCGTCAGCCAGAAGCTGTTCTCCTTGCGCCTGACCGCCCAGGCCGCCGCCGCCCTGGTCGACCGGGACCCGGTCCGCGCCAAGGGCGAACTGCAGCAGGTGGCCGCACTCGCCGCCGAGGCCGCCGACGAGCTGCGCGCCGCCGTCGTGGAACTGCGTCCCGCGGCCCTCGACGAGGACGGTCTCGCGGCCACCCTGCGCACCCAGGTGCAGGTGCTCGACCGGGCCCACACCGCGCGGGTGACGTTCACCGCCCAGGGCGTGCGCGCCCTGCCCGCCGCCCAGGAGGAGGCCCTGCTGCGCGTCGCCCAGGAGGCCCTGCACAACGCGCTGCGGCACTCCGGTGCCGACCGGGTCGGCGTGACGCTGTCCAAGCGCGGCGGCGGAGCGGTCCTGCGCGTCACGGACGACGGCGGCGGCTTCGACCCGCTCGCGATCCGCCGCGCCGGACGCCACCTCGGCCTGGTCTCCATGCGGGACCGCGCGGGCGGCGTCGGCGGCACGCTCACCGTGGAGTCGGCGCCCGGCAAGGGCACCATGATCGAGATGGAGGTCCCCGGTGGCTGACGCAATCAGGGTGCTGCTCGTCGACGACCACCAGGTGGTCCGCCGCGGACTGCGCACGTTCCTCGAGGTACAGGACGACATCGAGGTCGTGGGCGAGGCCGCCGACGGCGCCGAGGGCGTCGCCCGGACCGAGGAACTCAGACCGGACGTCGTCCTGATGGACATCAAGATGCCCGGCATGGACGGCGTCGAGGCGTTGCGCAAACTGCGTGAGCTGGGCAACCCCGCGCGCGTGCTCATCGTCACCAGCTTCACCGAGCAGCGCACGGTCGTCCCGGCCCTGCGCGCCGGCGCCGCCGGATATGTCTACAAGGACGTCGATCCCGAGGCCCTGGCCGGCGCCATCCGCTCGGTGCACGCCGGGCACATCCTGCTCCAGCCCGAGGTGGCGGGTGCCCTGCTGTCCCAGGAGGAGACCGGTCCGGGCCAGGCGCGGGCCGGGGCGCTCACCGACCGGGAGCGCGAGGTGCTCTGCCTGATAGCGGACGGCCGCTCCAACCGCGAGATCGCCCGCGCGCTGGTGCTCTCCGAGAAGACCGTCAAGACCCATGTGTCGAACATCCTGATGAAACTCGATCTCGCGGACCGCACCCAGGCCGCGCTGTGGGCCGTACGCCATGGCGTGACGGGCTGAAACAGGCAGAAAAGCACTCGGTACGGCAATACGGAAGGTCGCCGTCCGGGCTGAGATTCATACCGTCGTGGGAATGTCCCCCGGATGGCGCATCCTCCGCGGGGTGCGGGCGTTCTTCAGTGCGTGCAACGGCGACTGGCCGTGGCAATCGCATCAGAAGGGCTTACGAAGTGAAGAACCTGAAGAAGGCAGCGGCCGTGACGATGGTGGCCGGGGGTCTGGTGGCCGCCGGCGCCGGTATGGCCTCCGCCACCGACGGATCGCTGGCCACCGGCAAGGCCGAGGGCTCGCCGGGCGTCGTCTCGGGCAACCTCGTCCAGGCCCCGGTGCACATCCCGGTGAACGCCGTCGGTAACAGCGTGAACGTCGTCGGCGTGCTGAACCCCGCCTTCGGCAACCTCGGCATCAACCGCTGAGCTTGTGCCGATTCGGCCGTCGGGCCCCGAGGGCGTGGGCAAGCTCCCACCTCATGTCCCCATCCCCTGACGCCGACCGGGCACCGAGGGCTCCGCGAGCCGGCAACAACTCGCGGAGCCCTTCGTCGGCAGCAGCGCGGCGTCCGCGGCGGCCGATACGCGCGCCGGACGTCACATCAGCGTCGCCCGTGCCCGCCCCCGGTCCTCGGCTCAGGTCCAGGCCGCGCGTCCCGGCTCGTTCCGGTGAGCCGGCCCCGGTGCGTAGTGGCGTCGCCTGCCCGGGCGCCGGTGCGCCGCGCTTTCCGCGACGCCGGTTGACCATGCCCGGTCGCCGCGCCCTTCCCGGCGGTGGTCGGCGCGCCCTCGGTAGCCGTGTCCTCCCCGACGGCGGTCGCCGCGCCCCCGGTCGCCGCGGGTGACGCCGCCGTTCGCCCCGCCTCAGCCTCGCTCGCGCTCCTCCACCACCGCGTTGTACGCCGCGACCTGCGCTCGCCGGGCCGTCCGCTCCACCGGGCGCAGTACCTCCGCCCGTGCCGCCATCTCCGAGGCGCTCACCGCACCGCCGTGCCCGTTCTCGTACGCGACGGAGACCAGCACCCCGATCCGCTGGGCCAGCTCCAGCACCCGCACCGCCCGTCCCGGATAGCCCGGCGCGAGCACCTCCCGCCCCCGCTCGGCCCGTGCCCGGTACGCGTCGATCGCCGCCTCGGCCACCGGCCCCGACGCGGCGACGTCCAGCCGCGTCAGCACCGCGGTCGCCTCCCGGAGCGCCTCGGCCAGCTCCCGCTCGGCCTCACCGAGCGAGGGCACGTCGGCCGGCGGCGCCTCCCGCACCGGCAGGCAGTGCCACACCACCTCGACATGGACGTCTCCGTCGGGCCCGGCCTCGCGCACCTCCGGGACCAGCCCCAGCGCACCCCCGTGGCAGACCACCGCCTCCTCGGCCTCCAGCGCCCGCGCGTTGAACTCCGGCGGTCCGCTCAGCCCCAGCGGATGCCCAGGCGCCGGCAGCGCGACCCGCAGGCCGGTCACCCCGAGAGCCCGTAGCCGCCCCAGCGCGAGCGTGAGCCCGACGGGCGCCGACTCACCAGGGAGCCCCTCCACCCGGTGCACGGCGTCCTCGCCGACGATCGCGAGCACGGCGTCGTCCGGCGAGACAAGTCCGGCGAGAAGGGCATTTCCCCAAGCGGCGAGGCGTCCACAGCGCGGTTCCAAGAGCATGCTCTCACCCTAAGTACCGGGCCGAGGGAATGGACCGGCCGACCGGTGGCGTAGATTTCCTTGAAGGCTCGCCCACCGGCGTGGCGGACCGAGCCACAGGCGTAAGCGACAGCCGAGACCGGCGAAACTGCAAGGGGAGACAACGCGCTCATGAGCGATGTTCTGGAGCTTCAGGACGTATCCGTGGTCCGTGAGGGCCGGGCTCTCGTGGACCAGGTCTCCTGGTCGGTGAAGGAGGGGGAGCGCTGGGTCATCCTCGGCCCCAACGGCGCCGGCAAGACCACCCTCCTCAATGTCGCGTCCAGCTACCTCTACCCCAGCAAGGGCATCGCCACCATCCTCGGCGAGACCCTCGGCACCCCCGGCACCGACGTCTTCGAGCTGCGCCCCCGCATCGGCATCGCCGGCATCGCCATGGCCGACAAGCTCCCCAAGCGCCAGACGGTACTGGAGACCGTGCTGACCGCCGCGTACGGCATGACGGCGGGCTGGCAGGAGGAGTACGAGGAGATCGACGAGCAGCGCGCCCGCGCCTTCCTCGACCGCCTCGGCATGTCCGACTACCTGGACCGCAGGTTCGGCACCCTCTCCGAGGGCGAGCGCAAGCGCACCCTGATCGCCCGCGCGCTGATGACCGACCCCGAGCTGCTCCTGCTCGACGAGCCCGCCGCCGGCCTGGACCTCGGCGGCCGCGAGGACCTCGTGCGACGCCTCGGCCGCCTCGCCCGCGACCCGATCGCCCCCTCGATGATCATGGTCACCCACCATGTCGAGGAGATCGCCCCCGGCTTCACCCATGTGCTCATGATCCGCCAGGGCAAGGTGCTCGCCGCGGGACCGCTGGAGCTCGAACTCACCTCCCGCAACCTCTCCCTCTGCTTCGGCCTCCCGCTCGTCGTCGAGCAGGTCGGCGACCGCTGGACCGCGCAGGGCCTGCCGATGGCCTGAGCCTGAGCCGAGAAGTACCCGTACCACCCGCGAGGTCGAGGACAAGGAGCCCGCGCGAACCGGATCGCGCCCTGTCCGCGCACGTCCCGCGGTCCTACGATGACCGTGTGGAAATCGACGCGTGGGTGTGGTGGTTGATCGCGGCGGCCGGGCTCGGCATCGGGCTCGTCATCACCGTGATGCCCGAACTCGGCATGCTCGGAGTGGGAGCCGTCGCGGCCGCGGCGACCACCGGCATCTTCGGCGGTGACGCCGTCTACCAGGTCGTGGTCTTCACCGTCGTCTCCACCGCCCTCATCGCGGTGGTACGCCCCATCGCCAACCGGCACCGCGCCCAGCGCCCCCGACTCGCCACCGGGGTCGACGCCTTGAAGGGCAGACAGGCCGTCGTACTGGAACGCGTCGACGGATCCGGGGGCCGCATCAAACTGGCCGGAGAGGTCTGGTCGGCCCGCGCACTCGACACCACCCACGCCTTCGAAGTGGGCCAGCAGGTCGACGTCGTGGACATCGAAGGAGCCACGGCGATCGTCATGTGACCCCGCCCGCCCCCGAGTCGGGCCGCCGGCCGGCCCCCACGGCCTCAACGAGGGCCCCAAGGTGGCCGAACACCGCACCTGCCGTGCGACGTTCTGTCAGACTCGACCAGCAAGATCTTCAACAACCATAAGATCTGCACCAGTAGGATCCGCGGAACGCGGATCCACCGAACGCGCCGAGGCGGAGAAGGGTACGGGGAGCGACGTGGAACCGGTCATCATCGTCCTGATCATTCTGGTGGTGTTGGTCTTCATCGCCCTGATCAAGACGATCCAGGTCATCCCACAGGCCAGCGCCGCCATCGTCGAGCGCTTCGGCCGCTACACACGGACGCTGAACGCGGGCCTCAACATCGTCGTCCCGTTCATAGACACCATCCGCAACCGCATCGACCTGCGCGAACAGGTCGTCCCGTTTCCGCCCCAACCGGTGATCACCCAGGACAACCTGGTCGTCAACATCGACACGGTCATCTACTACCAGGTCACCGACGCCAGGGCCGCGACCTACGAAGTCGCCAGCTACATCCAGGCCATCGAGCAACTGACGGTCACCACCCTGCGCAACATCATCGGTGGCATGGACCTGGAGCGCACCCTCACCTCCCGCGAGGAGATCAACGCGGCCCTGCGCGGCGTCCTCGACGAGGCCACCGGCAAGTGGGGCATCCGCGTCAACCGCGTCGAGCTCAAGGCGATCGAACCGCCCACCTCCATCCAGGACTCGATGGAGAAGCAGATGCGCGCCGACCGCGACAAGCGCGCCGCGATCCTCCAGGCCGAAGGTGTCCGGCAGTCCGAGATCCTGCGCGCCGAGGGTGAGAAGCAGTCCCAGATCCTGCGCGCCGAAGGTGAGGCCAAGGCCGCCGCCCTGCGCGCCGAGGGCGAGGCCCAGGCCGTCCGCACCGTCTTCGAGGCCATCCACGCCGGCGACCCGGACCAGAAACTCCTCAGCTACCAGTACCTCCAGATGCTGCCGAAGATCGCCGAGGGCAACGCCAACAAGCTCTGGATCGTCCCCAGCGAGATCGGCGACGCCCTCAAGGGCCTGTCCGGCGCCATGGGCAACTTCGGCGCGGGCCTGGGCGGTTCGGGCAACGGCGGCGGTTCGGGCAACGCCACGGGCCCGGGTCCGGACCGCCGGGAGAAGCCGTCGATCGACTGACGGCGCCGGAAGGGCGCGGGCCGACCCCGCGCCCCCGCCGGCAGCGAGTGGTGCACTAGGCCGCGGCGGACGCCAGCCACTCGGGCAACGCCTCGTAGTCGTCGGGCGCGAGAGTCAGAAGCATCGCGTTCGCCGGCGTCGGCTCGAACGGATCGCGGAGCAGCGGCATCCCCGCCTCCTGCGGCGTCCGGTTCGCCTTCCGGTGGTTGTCCTCCGCACACGAGGCCACCGTGTTCAACCAGGTGTCCTGACCCCCCTGGGACCTCGGCTGCACGTGGTCCACGGTCGTCGCACGACGACCGCAGTACGCGCATCTGTGCCGGTCCCGCACCAGCACACCCCGCCGCGACCACGGAGCCTGTCTTCGGAACGGCACCCGTACATATCTGCACAACCTGATGACCCGGGGCGCCGGTATGTCGACGGCGGCTCCACGCATCCGCAGTTCGGGGTGGGCCTGCTCGACGACGGCCTTGTCCTGGAGCACCAGAACGACGGCGCGGTTCAACGTCACCGTCGACAGCGGCTCGAAGCTCGCGTTCAGTACCAGCGTGTCCCGCATACCAGCCCACCTCCTGTGTGCACCGGCCCACCGCATGGCGGGCTGGGATCAACTCTGGCCGTGCACGGCGAGATGGACAACGCAATATCCGCTGCGCCCACGAGGTGTGAACCCGTGGCCCCTGGCCACAAAAATGCCCGCCTCCGATCACTTCAGAACCAGAGGCGGGCGAACGTTCGGTGAATGTCAGGCTTCGGCGGGCACCTCGTACTCACCGATCAGCTGGGCGCGGCCCAGCGTGTGGAACCGCAGATTGAACCCCACGACCGCCGGGCTGGCGTCCGCGTCGGGACCGAGCCTGTCCTGGTCCACCGCGTACACAGTGAACACGTACCGGTGCGGCCCGTCCCCGGGCGGCGGCGCGGCACCGCCGAAGTCCTTCGTGCCGTAGTCGTTGCGCGCGTGCACGGCACCCTCCGGCAGGCCCTCGAACTTGCCGCTGCCCGCGCCGGCCGGCAACTCCGTCACCGAGACCGGGATGTCGAACAGGACCCAGTGCCAGAACCCGCTCCCGGTGGGAGCGTCCGGGTCGTAGCAGGTCACGGCGAAACTCCTGGTCTCGGCCGGGAAGCCCGCCCACCGCAGCTGCGGTGAGATGTTGCCGGCCGCGTGGACCTGAGCGTCCTTGAGGGCCGCACCCTCCAGCACGTCCTCGCTCGTGACCGTGAACTCCGGCACGGGCGGATGGAAGTCGTGGGGGAGCGGCCGCCTCTTGAGCTCGGTCACCTCGGTACCTCCTGATCGGATGGTTCAGTGGGCTCCGAGCCTAGAACCAGTTGCGCTTGCTGCCGACCTCGGACAGCCACTGGTTGAGATAGGCCACCCAGTCGGTGCCCTGGTAGTCGTGCAGGCCGACCTGGAAGGAGCGGAACGTGTCGCTGCCCTCGCTGAACAGACCCGGCTTCTTGTCCATCTCCAGCACGACGTCCATCGCCTGCGCGTCGGCCACGAAGCTCAACTCGACCTGGTTCAGCCCTCGGTACTGCTGCGGCGGCAGGAACTCGATCTCCTGGTAGAACGGCAGCTTCTGCCGCGTGCCCCGGATGTGCCCACGCTCCATGTCCGCGTTCTTGAAGCGGAAGCCCAGCTGGATGAAGGCGTCCAGGATCGCCTTCTGCGCCGGCAGCGGGTGCACGTTGATCGGGTCCAGGTCCCCGGAGTCCACGGCGCGCGCGATCGCCAGCTCGGTGGTCACGCCGATGTGCATCCCGCGCAGCGCCTGACCGTCGATCGTCGTGATCGGCGTCTCCCACGGGATGTCCAGCCCGAACGGCACCGCGTGCACGGCGTTCGCCTGAAGCTCGAAGGCACCGCCGAGGCGCACCTTCGTGAACTCGATGTCCTGCTTGTACTCGGTGTCCTGGCCCTCGACCTCGACCTTGGCCTGCAGCCCCACGGAGAGCGCCTCGATCTGCTGGTTCACCGACCCGCCCTGGATGCGCACCTCGCCCTGGACGACACCGCCCGGAACGACGTTGACCTCGGTCAGTACGGTCTCGACCGAGGCCCCACCGGCCCCCAGACTCGCGAGCAGCTTCTTGAACGCCATATCGCTCTCTCCCTCGTTCACTACGTCTCTGATCACTACAAACGCCATCCGGCCGCAGCCGGTTCCGGGACCCACCCTGGCAAGACGAACGCCCGGTGACCACCCCGCCCGCTCCCACCGTCTCCGTTACCCTCGGACGGCGTGATCGCGACCTCCGACCGTACGCCCCTGCCCCGAATGTTCGTCGACCGGCCCGTACCGCAGGCAGCCCCCGACCTCCTCGGCCGCGTCCTCGTACGCAAGACGCGGGACGGCCCGGTCGCGCTGCGCCTGGCAGAGGTGAAGGCCTACAACGGCCCGAACGACTTCGGCTCCCGTGCCTCCCTGGGCCGCACCCCCCGCAACGACGTGATGTTCGGTCCGCCCGGACATGTGTACGTGTACTTCACCTACGGCATGTCAAGGCAGACAGCATGAACGTCGACCTCCTCGCCCATCCTGCTGAAGACGTCGCCCCCAAACTCCTCGGGAGTGTCCTCACCTGCAAGACCCCCGAGGGAACCGTGAGCATCGCCATCACGGAGACCGAGGCGTACTCCGGTACGGCTGACCCGGCTTCCCATGCCTACCGAGGCCGGACTCCCCGTAACGCCGTCATGTTCGGACCCGCGGGACACCTGTACGTCTACCGTTCCCACGGTCTGCACTGGTGCGCCAACGTCGTCACCGGGACCGACGGCATCGCCTCGGCCGTCCTCATCCGGGCAGGCAGGGTCATCGAGGGGGAAGACCTGGCACACGAGCGACGAGGGGAGAAGGTCGAGAGCCCACGCCTCGCCCGAGGTCCGGGGAACTTCTGCCAGGCACTCGGCATCACGGCGGAGCACAACGGCGCAGACCTCCTGACAGGTACCTCGGTCATGTTGTCCGAGGGTGAGCCCGTACCTGCCGCGATCATCCAGGTCGGCCCTCGCGTGGGCGTGAGCAAGGCCCACGACTGGCAACACCGCTTCTACCTCGCCGGTGATCCGACGGTCTCGGCGTACCGACTGAGCCCGAGAGCCAATCCGTCCGCCGGAGCCTGAGCCGCCGTAGCCGCACCGGCACGGGTGCGTCGATTCTTGGCCCGGAACGACAAGGAACTGGCCAAAGGACCGGCTCGTCCGGCCACGGCACCGGAGGTGGACCGCGCCTTGGACTGCACCGACGCCTGTGCTTCGGGCGCCACGTCCCTGCGCCTGCTGACCGGCTACCTGGTCACTGACCAGGTACTCAACGGCCCGCGCACCGGGGCGGCCGGCGACGGCGGCGACGTCCACCGCCGGCGCTTCCGGATCGCCGACGATCCGACGGTCGGCCCGTAGCGGGCCCCTGTACCGAGGCGCCGCCCAAGTTGACGCGCCCTCGCAAGGTGCGTAATGTAGCCCGAGCCGCTGAACCGGGTACTGCGTTCGTCAGCAGCCGGAGCGGCCAACCCACTACTTAACGAGCACCCTCAGCGGGGTCCCTTCCGGCGTATCCGCATGCCTGAATTCGAAACCGCGACCCCCGATTATGAATCGGGCGGGGGAATCGGTTAACGTAGTGAATGTCGAAAGGCCGCGAGGCCGAAAGACAAACCCCGCTGACTGGGGATCAGGCCGAAAAAGATCTGATAAAGTCGGAACCGCCGGAAAGGAAAGTGCGGAAGCGCGGACCTGGAAAGCACCGAGGAAATCGGGTCGAGAAAAGATCTGATAGAGTCGGAAACGCAAGACCGAAGGGAAGCGCCCGGAGGAAAGCCGCGAGA
>NZ_JBSFCI010000018.1:0-148474 GCF_053593375.1 Streptomyces sp. NPDC002309
CCAGCCAGATCAACGGCTGCGGCTTCTGCACCGACATGCACACCAAGGACGCCACCCACGCCGGCGAGACCCAGCAGCGACTCAACCTCGTCGCCACCTGGCGCGAGGCCACCGTCTTCACCGACGCCGAGCGCGCCGCCCTCGAAATCGCCGAACAGGGCACCCGCCTCGCCGACGCGGCCGGCGGCGTCACCGACGAAGCCTGGCAGAACGCCGCCAAGTACTACGACGAAGACCAGCTCGTCGCCCTCATCTCCCTCATCGCCGTCATCAACGCCTACAACCGCATCAACGTCATCAACCAGCAGCCCGCCGGCAGCTACCAGCCCGGCATGTTCGGCTGAACACGCTGTCCGTCTCCCCGTCACCCCGACCCCCGTCGGGGAGACGGACCCCCACCGGCGGGGGCCCTGGCCCGCGCGGCCGGGCGCCGTACGGAGTACCTGGCCGACCTGCCAGGACGCGTTCCCACAGCGCGCTCGTCCTGCGGGAGCCCAGCTGAGCGGACCGACGCTCACGATCGGCGGCGGGCTCCGACTCGCCCGCCGCTCCCGGCAGTTGCGGCCCTCGTCCCCGAGGCCCCGCCGCGGCCGCACCCAGAAATTCACCTCACTCGATACCGTATCGATTGAAACGTACCTGGTAATGTACTCTCATGGCCGTCAATGTCCCGGACGAATCCACCGCCCCGCGTGCGACCGACCGCCAAGGGGGGCCTTCCCCCTTCGCGCTCGGCCTACTTCTGCGCCGGGCGCACTGGCGCGCCTCCGCGGTGATGGCCGAAGCGCTTCGACCGCTCGGCGTGGAGCTGCGGCACTTCGCCGTGCTGATCGTACTGAGGGAGAACGGGACCACGATGCAGCGGGACCTCGCCGCCGCCACGGCGTCGGACAAGGCCGGGGTCATGCGGGTCGTGGACGACCTCGAACGCCGAGGACTCGCCAAGCGCAAGGCCGTGCCGGGGGACCGCCGGGCGCGGGCGGTGGAGATCACGCCGCAGGGCGTCGCGCTCTTCGAGGCGGCCCATGTGGCCGCGGTGCCGCTGGCCGAACGACTGGTCGCCGAACTGCACCCCGGCGAGCCCGAGCAACTCGCGGATCTGCTGACCCGCTTCGCCTACCCCGCGGCCGAAGAGTCCTGAGCACGGGCGGGGACCGCCGACCGCGAGAACGGCCGCCCCGCCGGCATCGGGTACGTCCCGACTTCCTCGCCGCGACACGCGCGGGGCGGGAGCACAAGAAACACCGTGTGACGCCTCTGTCCGAGGTGTCACACGGTGCGATACCCGTGGTGAACTCAGCCGGCGAGCCGCTCCGCGAGGGACTTCGCCTTGGTCGCGGCGTCCGCGAAGGCGCGCTCACGGGAAGCCTCGTAGAGCGGGATCAGCTCGGACATGGCCGGGTTGCGCGGGGCCATGGTGAGTTCCGGGACGATGAAGTCGGGCTCCAGGCCCAGGCTGCCCTGGAGAACGGCCTCCAGGTAGTTCTGCACGTACTCGAAACCCTCGCGGGGGCTGCCCGGCCCGTAGGAGCCGCCTCGGCTGGCGACGACGGTGACGGGGGTGCCCGCGGCGGAGGGCGCGGCACCGATGGTGCGGCCCGGCAGGATGATGTTGTCCAGCCACGCCTTGAGCGTCGACGGGATCGTGAAGTTGTACATGGGGGCGCCGATCAGGACGGCGTCCGCCTGCTCCAGCTCCTCCATGAGTGCCACTCGGGCGGCGAAGGCCGCGGACTGCTCCGGGCTGCGCTCCTCGGGGGCGGCGAAAGCGGCGCTGTGGGCGGCGATGCTGATGTGCGGAACGGGGTCGGCGGCGAGATCGCGGTAGATCACCGTGCCGTCCGGGTGCTGCTCCTCCCATGCCTTGCGGAAGGCGTCCGTGACCGCACGGGAGGCGGACACGCCGTCGGGGAACAGGGACGAGTCGATGTGCAGCAACGTGGCCATGGGCTTCCTCCGAAGAACGCCCCGGGCGTGGGGGGGCCGGGGCTGGATCATGCTAGACGATAGTTACGGGCGCGATTGTATCGAGTGATATCATCGTGAACGCAACCAACATACGTGCCGAGTCCATAGGAGGTGGACGATGTTGGATGTCTATGAGGCGGTCACCAGCCGGCGGGCGGTGCGGGAGTTCACCGACCGGCAGGTCCCCGGGGAGGTGCTGAAGCGCGTGCTGTCCGCCGCTGCCTGGGCACCCTCGGCATCGAATCTCCAGCCCTGGCACACCTTCGTGCTCACGGGACCGGCACTGACCGAGCTGAAGAAGCGCACCGGCAGACGGCTGGCCGCGCGCGAGCCCTGGGACGAGCCCGAGTACCAGCAGTACCCGCCCGAGCTGAAGTCCCCGTACTGCGAGCGCCGCTCCGCCTTCGGCGCGCAGCGCTACGGCGCGCTCGGCGTCCCGCGCGACGATCTCGAGGCACGTCAGCGAGCCGCCGCGCAGAACTGGAACTGCTTCGGCGCGCCCGCCGCCCTCTTCTGCTACATCGACCGCGACATGGGTCCGGCCCAGTGGTCCGACGTCGGCATGTATCTGCAGACCGTCATGCTGCTGCTCCGCGCCGAGGGACTGCACAGCTGCCCGCAGATGGCGTGGGCGAAGTACCACCGGTCCGTCGCGGAGGCCGTGTCACCCCCGGAGGAGCTCCTCCTCTTCTGCGGCATGTCGATCGGCTTCGCCGACCTCAGGGCCGCTCCGCCGCGTACCGGCCGGGCGCCGCTCGACGAGACGGTCACGTTCGTCGACGGGGCGGACGCCTCCCCCGCACCGCGCCCGCACGGGACCGGAACGTCCCGCGGGGCCTCGCGGCATCCCCGCCCCCGGAACACCACCACGATCGCCGCGAGGCGCCATGTGCGCCGGCCGCGGGGGGCGCACGGCATCGTCGCGCGTCTCGGAAAGGGCCTGCCCCAGCGCGTCGGGCAGCTCGCGTCGCACATCGGGGTGCCGCCCGGCACCGGCTGAGTCCGGTACCGATCCGTGCCGTGGCGAGAGAGGTTGATCATGAAAAATGCTTGTGGCCGGGCACCGGTCACATGGGCGCGCCGGTGTTTCGGCGGCGACGCGACGAGCGAACGTGACCGTGGGAAGCGCCGGGCCCCGGACGGCGGCCACGAGACGCGTCCCGCGGTGTCGAGCCCGCGACCCGCAATGCCGCGACCGTCGGCCCTGTCCACCCTTCCCCGGCCCGTGGCCGTGGTGGTGGGCGCCGGCGGCGTGCTCGGAGCGGCGCACGTCGGCGTGGGGTACGCGTTGGAGGAACGCGGATTCACGCCGGACATGATCGTCGGCACCTCCGTGGGCGCGCTCACCGGAGCCATCGCCGCGGCCCACCCCACGGGGGCCGCCGCGCGGCTGCACAGCGTGTGGACCCAGTTGCGGCGCCGTGAGGTGTATCCGCTGGGCTACCTGCCCTCCCGCACCAGCGTCTTCACCGACCGTGGCCTGCGCCGCCTCATCGCCAGGTCCGGGCTGCCGGCCCGGATCGAGGAACTGCCCGTCCCGTTCACCGCGGTCGCCATGGACCTGGGCACCGGCGCGCCGGTGCTGCTCGACCACGGAGACCTGCAGTCGGCGCTGCTGGCCAGCGCCGCCGTACCCGGGATGCTGCCCCCGGTGGATCACGCGGGCCGGACGCTCGTCGACGGCGGTGTGATCGCCTACGTCCCCGTCCTGGCGGCGTTGGAGGCCGGGGCGGCCAGCGTGGTGGTCCTCTCCACCGGGCCGGGGAGCGCGGCGTCGCGCTTGCGCGTCCCGAACCGGCGGGCCGGCGCGATCGCCGCCAGGGCCGGACAGCTTCTGATGCAGCACCAGATCGAGCGGGACCTGAACGCCGTGGCCCGGCACATCCCGACCGTCGTACTGCCGACCGGCATCGAGGAGTGGCCCGCTCCCTGGGACTTCGGCCAGTCGCAACGGCTGATCAGCACCGCGCACCGCACGGCGGGACAGTTCCTCGACGGGCTGCGCATCAATGGGCCTGGCCTGTACCGGACCGGGGAGCCTTCGGCGACGCCGGCCGGGCCGGGCGAGGCACCGACCCCTTCCCTCTCGCGGAGCGCCCTTTGAGTACCATCGCCTTCTTCGGTATCGCCATGCACGGGCACATCAACCCGACGCTGCCGCTGGTGGCCGAGCTCGTGCGACGTGGCCACTCCGTCACGTACCACACCTTCCCCGCGTTCCGTGACGAGATCGCGGCCACCGGCGCGACCGTCCATCTCTACCCCGGCGCGAACCTGCCGCTCCCCGATCCGCCGATCCCGCTCACCCTGATCGCCGGACTGACGGCCACCGCACTCCGCCTGATGCCCACGGTGCTGGACGACCTGCGAGAGATACGGCCCGACCTGATCGTCCACGACAGCACCTGTCCGTGGGGAGCCGTCGCCGCGCGCGAACTCGGGGTGCCGGCGGTGTCCTCGTTCACGACGTTCGCCTACAACCGGCAGGTGCCGAGCCCCACCCGCGGCTCGTGGGACCTGCTGGTCGCCTCGGCGGCCCACCCCCGCAGCCTCCGCGACCACCTGCGCTCACGCCTGCGACTGCGCCGCGAGTACGACACAAGGGGACTCCCCCTGTTCGACATGGGGAACATCCGCCAGCGGCTCAACCTCGTGTACATCGCGCGGGAGCTCCAGCCGGCCGCCGAGAAGTTCGACGACGGCTACGCCTTCGTCGGTCCGAGCATCGGCGCCCGCCCGACGGATCACTCCTTCCCGTTCGACCGGCTGCGCGACCCCGTTCTGTACGCCTCCCTGGGCACCGTGTTCGACGCCGACCCGCGCCTGCTGCGCCATTTCGCCCACGCGCTCGCGCCCCTGGGCGGCACCGTCGTCCTCTCGACCGGACAGACCGATCCCGACGCGCTGGGCCCCTTGCCCGACAACGTGGTCGCCTGCCGTTTCGTCCCCCAACCGGAGGTGCTCGCCCGGGCGTCGCTGTTCGTCACCCATGGCGGGATGAACAGCGTCAGCGAGTCGCTGTACGCCGGGGTTCCGATGCTGGTGGTGCCCCTGGGCGCCGACCAGCCCCTGGTGGCCCGCCGGGTCGTGGAGCTCGGCGCCGGTCTGTCGATCCCGCCCCAGGACGTCACCGAGGGCTCCGTACGTGCTCTCGCGCGGCAGCTGCTGGACGAGAGCCGGTTCCGCGAGTCCGCGTCCACCCTGCGGGACGCGCTGCACGCGGCGGGCGGCTACCGGCGTGCCGCCGACGAACTCGAACGGTACGTGGGCGCGGCCGGGCCGTCCTCCGACCGCCGGACGCGGCGGGGCTGAGCGATGTCACCTGTCGTCGTCCTCCTGCTCCTGCTCGCCGGCGTCTCCGAGGCCGCCGGGCGCATCCTGCCCCTGGCGGTGCGCCGGCCCGGCATGCCGCGCAGTCTGGTGGCCTCGTTGCTGCTCGCCGGTGGTCTGGTCGAGGGCGCCGTGTTCGCGTTGTGGCCGCTGTCCGCGTGGACCCTGGCCGAGCTGGTGGCGTCCTCGCCGCCGCCCGGCGAGGGGCTTGTGTGGACACCGGGCGTGGCCGCCCCGCTCGTGCTCTGCGCCGTCCTCGCGTTCCCCTGGCTCGGACCCGTGCTCCACCTCGTGCTCTTCGTCGGCGTCGGGGCCGGTCTGGCCGACCTCCTCGCCACGGCGGCCGGCCTGGACTGGTGGACCGCCGTGGGCTGCGTGACCGTCGCCGGGGCCGGGCTCGCCGTGGCCGTCGAAGGCGTACGGCGTCTGGTCGTGCATCTCAGCGCCACCGGACCGCGGGAGTCGCTCGCATGAACAGTTTCCTGCTCTGGGTCTTCGCGATCGGGCCCGCCCTGCTCGCCGAGGCCCTGCTGGCCCGCTACGAGGTGCTGGCCTACGCCGCCGGCTGGCGGGCACCCGTCACCCTGCTGCCCAGCGGCGTGCCCTATGCCCGGGGCGCCGATCCCGAGGCTCCCCCGGACGCCTACCTGATCTATCTCGACGGCATCGGCAAGCGGCGCGTCCGCGACAGCCGGGACGGCGGCCAGCTCGTCAAGGCCCTCCTCGCCGGGGCACCCGAGTGGCGGGTGCTGGGTCAGGTGCAGCCCTACTCGCCCCTGGCCGACCCGCTCGCCGACCGGCCGGTGTGGGCGTGGCTGCAGCGCCGCGTCGGACTGCTGCTGTTCCTGCACAACGTCATGCAGATCTTTGTCGCGGCAGACCGCCGGTACCGCCCGCTGTACAACCGGGCAGTCGGCTCCCAGATCGCCACGCAGCTACGGCTGGCGGGCTACGAGGCCGACAGCGGCATCCCCGTGGTGCTGCTCAGCTACAGCGGCGGAGCGCAGGTGGCCGTCGGAGCCGTGGCGCAACTGCACGCGCAACTGCGCTGCCCGCTCCTGCTGATCACGCTCGGCGGGTTCCACAACGGCGCCAACGACCTCGCCCATGCCGAGCACCTCCACCGGCTGACCAGTACCGGCGACCGGATCGAGCGGCTCAGCACCTGGATCTTCCCTCAGCGCTGGCCGCTGTTCTGGGCCAGCTCCTGGAACCGGGCCGTCCGCGCCGGAAAGATCACCGAGCACCGGCTCGACCCCGCCACGCACGTCGGGCCGCTCAGCTACATCAGCCCGTCGGCGCAACTGCCCGACGGCCGCAGCCATCTGGACCGCACGGCGGCGTTGGTGATCGCGCTCGTCCGCGCCCACCGCGGGACGCCGACGGCGGCGGACGGCTCGTAAAGGCCGCCGGGAGCGGGGCCCGGTCGGGAGGCACTCCCTGGACCGGGCAGGCCGGGCGCCCTCGCCGGAGTGAAGATGCGGGGCGCTGCCCGAGTCGCGGTGCCCGCCTCCGTCCCGCCCGACCGGACCAGGGCGGTGCACCGCGAGGGAACTCAGGGATCGAGGTCGGGCGACCCCGGCCCAGGGCGCACAGGTACGGGGGCCGCCCGGACCTTGCGGCCCGGTTGGCGCAAGGCACTTCGACGCTAGGACGCGGTGCCCCGCCGGGCCCACCGGGTGGGGCCGGGCGGGTGAGAGCCAGGCTTCCCGAGGGTGCGGGCCATATGACACGGGCGGGGCCGCCGGATGCGGTCCCGCCCGTGTCACATGGCGATCGGTGACGTCAGCGCAGGCCGAAGGCCCGGGTGATCGTCTGCGAGACGGCGTTGTCGGCACTGTCCCGGGCGGTGACCCGCAGGCTGACGAAGCCGGCCGTACGGGGGGCCTTGAGGCTCGTACGCCATCCGTCGCCGTGACGGTTCAGCTCGGCCCGGTGCCAGGTGGCCCCGTCGTCGTAGGAGACCTCGACGGCGGGTTTCCCGACGGTGGCCCGCGTCCCCTCAAGGTGCGAGGCGGTCACCGTCAGCCCGGCGCGCCGGTCCGCCCGGCCGGACTTGTCGGTGTCCACGCCGTAGTCGAGCTGGATCAGCGGCAGGGACGCCGGCGCCTCGGGGCCGGTGACTTCCGAGGTGAAGTCCCACTCGGTCGACGTACGCGTCGAGTAGGGGTGCTCCCAGGCTCCGCGGTCGTTCTCCACCACCAGGCGGTAGGGCAGGCGCTCCGGGGCGAGCTGGGGAGTCATGAGCCGCTCGGCGTTGCCCCAGTCCAGCTCGCGGTCGCCCTGGTGCAGCGACACCCGGTTGCGCACGTCGAAGTTGCCGTAGGCGTCACCGACATGGCCTGCTCCGGAGTCGCCCCAGCCCGGCGCGAGGATGTACATCGTGTCGAGATAGCGCAACGGCAGGGAACCGCGCGCGCTCATCCGGGGGCGCTGGATCGGCCCGAACCAGTCGACCTCGGCGGTCTTCCGGGGCGCGTAGCGCAGGATGTCCATCGACTCCTGCCCCGTCTCGCCGACCACACTGGCCGACTCCACCCAGTCGGTGCCGCCGGTGACCCAGTCGGTCCGGTCCCCCTGGGCGGGCGCCGTGACCCGGTTCCCGACCGCCCAGCCCTGCCAGAAGTCGTAGCGGAACTCATTGGCCTTGGCGGGCCTGGGGTTGCGGAAGGAGACGTCGACCCGGCCCAGTTCATGCGGGGCCACCCGCCAGGTCGGGTCCGCCGGGACCGCGCCGTCCCAGTGGCGCACCACGTCGTAGAGGTATTCGGTGGTGGGATGCGAGGTCACCTTCAGCGTGACGGAGCCACGCCTCAGCCGGTCGATCAGGTCGGTGCCCTGGTCGGCGTCGAGGGTCGCCACCGTCAGCGGGGCCGGGTCCTGCGGGGACCACGGGTTCTCGTCCCAGGGGAGCATCCGCCCGATGCCGTCGTTGACGACCACGAGCAGTCGCGCGCCGGCCGCGGCGGCGGCCTCCGCCCGCTCCCGGATCTCCGCGGTGTCGCCGCCGCGGACCACGACGGCCTTGCCCCGCACGTCGTGCCGGGCCGGTGCCCCGGCCGTCCCCGCGTCGTCGAGGACCGCCTTCAGTGTCCTGGTGCCGGCCGGGAGCGGCTGGGCCGCGCGCTTGACCAGCGGGTCGTCGTACGTCCGCGTGCCGGTGCCCAGGGTCAGCGCGGGCTGCTCCAGGCGGAAGCGGGCGCCGAAGTCGAAGGCGCCGTCGCTGACCTTGCCGCCGGTCGGCAGCGCCCAGATGCTGTCGTAGGACGGGTTGGGCAGCATGGAGGTCGCGAACAGGCTGTCGGCGAAGGACCGCTGGACGTCCAGCCGGGGTGCGACGGCCGTGGTCTCCTTCGGCGCGTGCGCGAGGATCCGGCGGGCCTTGCGGCCGTCCAGGGTGACGGTCCGGTCCTGGTCGAGCCGCACCTCGTTGAAGGCGAGCAGCGCCATGCCCAGCGAGTGGGGTCCCTCCGCCCCCTGCACATCGCCGATGAGCCATCCGTTGTAACTGCCCTCGGGCAGCCGCGCCGTGCCGGTGCCGGACGCGTCGAGATCCAGGACCTGGAAGCGGCCCGCGGACAGCAGGTAGACCCGGCCGGCCAGCGGCTCGCCCGAACGGTCCTTGGCGACCACGGTCAGGTTCTGTCGCCGGCCCTCCCGGGCGCCGCCGATCAGGGTGCGCGCGCGCACCTCACCGGCACCGTCCGTCGCGGTGATCATGCCGCTGACGGGCTGGTCGGCGGGCAGCCGTGCCAGGTCCGTGGTCAGGGAGACCGTGGCGGTGCCGTGCGCGGGCACCGTGACGCGGCCCTCGGAGAGGCTGAACAGCCCCGCCGGGGCGCTCGCGGCGTCGATCGCGAGGTCCAGGGCGACCGGGCTGTCGCCGACGTTGGTGTACGTCACCTTCCGGACGTCGGTCTCCCCCGGCGTCGAGGGCCACGTGTGGAAGCCGGAGTGGGCGCTGACGGTCGCGAAGACCGAGGCGCGCACCGCCGCCGCGGCGTCGAGCCGGCCGGCACCCGCCTCGTACGGCGTGTAGGCCGGGGTGGCCTCGGCGCTGCTGACGAGGGCTTCCTTCAACCGCTCGCCGGTCCAGTCCGGATGCTCGGCGGCCAGCAGCGCGGCGGCGCCGGCGACGTGCGGTGTCGCCATCGACGTACCGCTCATGGTGGTGTAGTAGCCCGAACCGCCACGCTGGTAGTGGGTGCGCGCCGCGAGGATGTCGACGCCGGGGGCGGTGATCTCGGGCTTCAGGCCGGCGTCACCCTCGCGCGGGCCCTGGCTGGAGAACTCGGCGAGCCGGTCCTCGGAGTCGACGGCGCCCACGGTCAGCGCGGAGTCGGCGGCGCCGGGGCTGGTGACGGACCTCGGGCCGCCGTTGCCCGCGGCGACGACGAACAGCGCGCCCGTCTCGCGGCTGAGCCGGTCGACGGCCTCGCTCATCGGGTCCGTGTGGTCGCCCGCACCGCCCAGGCTCATGCTGACGATCTTCGCCTGCTGGTCCCGGGCGGCCCATTCCATGCCCGCGATGATCCAGGACTCCTGCCCCTGGCCCTGGGTGTCCAGCACCTTGCCGATGCCGAGCCGGGCGCCGGGGGCGACGCCCCGCTCCTTGCCCTCGGAGGCGCTGCCGGTGCCCGCGACGGTCGAGGCGACGTGCGTGCCGTGGCCGTGGTAGTCGGTGACGTCCTCCTCGTAGGGGACGAAGCTGGCGCTCGCGTCGACCTGTTCGGCGAGGTCGGGGTGTTCCGGGTCCACGCCCGTGTCGAGGACCGCGACCTTCACGTCCTTGCCGGTGTTGCCCTTCTCCCAGACCTCCGGCGCGCCGACCTGCCCGGTCGACTCGGACAGGTCGGCGTTCACCCTGCCGTCCAGCCACACCTTGGCGATGCCGTTGGTGAAGGCGGGCTTCGCACCACGGGCCGTCGCCTCGCCCCGGTCGCCGGTGAGCGCCGACCAGAACGCCGTCGCCTTCCCGCGGTTCTGGGCGAGGGCGGCGCCCTGCATGCTGTCCAGGCGGCGCAGGACCGTCGCGCCCGCGACCTTCGGCTGGGTCCGTGACCTCGCCGCGGCGTCGGTCCAGCGCACGATGAGCGGCAGCCGGTCGGCGTGCGCGTCGTCGTAGCCGTCGGCGATCAACCGCGTGACGTTGAACAGCCGCTTGTCGAGCTTCCCGGCGCTGACGTAGGGCAGGACGGAGTCCGGGTAGACGTACGTCTCGCCGTCGAGGACGGCCCGGTGGTAACCGGTGGTGGTGCCGTTCGCGCCTTCGAAGGACCTGATGGCGGTGCCGTCGGCGGCGGTGCCGATGGTGACCTTGTCACCGGTGATGAGCGTGACGGTGTGACTGCCGCCGTCGCCGGGTGACCGTGGTGCGGTACCGGCGGACGGAACGGCACCGGCCGGGTGCCCGGGTACGGCGGTGGCGGCCGGTATGGCCCCGAGTACCAGGGCCGCGACCGCGCCGAGCGCGATCAGCCCGGGTCTGGGGTTGGGAACCATGCGCAAGGAGACCCCTCAGACTCTTGTGAAGCGTGGGAACCCTGATCGTCCGGCCATGACCGACCATGCTCAAGAGCCGGGCGGCGTCGTCGTTGTGCCATGGCGCAGTTGCGACGCGAGGTGCGTCGCGGCGGGCGTCGGGACAGGGCTCCTCGCGTGCTGCCGGGTCACCCTCGCGCCGTGGCCTCGGTCAGCACGGCCTGCGCCAGCTGCCCAGTTCGAGCTTTTTGAGCATCGAGGACAACCGCAGCTCGCGCGCCTGCGGGCAGAAGCGGCCGGTGGGCTGCGCGTACTCCACGTGGAAGACCGCCTTGCCCGACGCGATGAAGGGTTCGAGGAGTGCGCACTCGCCGTACTGGGCGCACTCCTCGTTGACCGCGAAGTCGAAGTGGCCGACGAGCTGGGGGATCTGGGCCAGGTCGTTCTTGAGGCCCACGGCCAGGCCGCGTTCGTGGGCGATGTCGGCGATCATGCGGTTGTAGCGGAGCTGGTCCCCGGCCGTGAGGGGGAATCCGGTGTCGTCGGCGTAGCCCTCCACGAGGTCGGGTTCCACCGCGTCGAAGCCCTTGTCGCGGCACATGTCGAACCGGCGTTCCATGAGGGGCCGCAGGACCGCGATCCGCCGGATGTCGAGCCAGCGTTCACCGTGCCAGCCGTTGGGCCTGCCCAGCACGGAGCGGGGGAAGTCCTTCCGGTCGGGGCGGTAGTCCTCCCAGGCGCCGACGTTGATGTAGCAGATCACCTTGCGGCCGTCCCGGTGCAGCCGGGCCACGTCCTCGGCGCTGTTCTCGAATCCGTCGATGTCGTACACGGGCACGTCGACGGACGCGTCGATTTCGCCGTCGAGCTGCCACTGCCAGGCGAGGCCGGGGCGCGGTTGCCACAGCGGGCGAGGTCCGCGGTCGGGCTCGTCGGAGCACGCCGCGAGGGCGGCCAGGAGCAGCAGCACGGCCGTGGACACCGCCACCAGCCGCCTCATCGGTCCGCCTCGGCGGCCAGTGCCGGCGTCAGCCGTGACCACGGGTTGGGCGGCTCCCCCGTCACCGGACCGCACACCGCCGCGCCGCGTTCGGTCGCGGTGCGCACGGCGAGCGGGACGAGCGGGGCGGGCACCCCGTAGACAAGGTGGCAGAACCGTTCCGGCGGCTGTCGCTCGGCCCACGACGGGCGGCTGAACGCCGCGACGTACGTGGACCAGTGGCCCTCGAAGGTGACGGTCAGGTCGGCGAGGGCCACATATCCGGGGGCGGGGTGGACGCCGGGGTTGAGGACCATGGTCGACAAGCCCAGCTTGCGCAGGGAGCGCACCAGACGGCGGCAGGCCGGCAACCCGTCCGGGCCCGCCGTCGTCTGATCGAGGAAGCAGCCCTCCGCCGCGTACCACTCCTGGTGCCGGCGCGCGTCGGCGACGACCTCGGCCGGGTCGCGCGCGCCGTAGTCCGTGTCGACGTAGCCGAGCAGCCGGGCCCCCGCCGCGCGCAGCGCCTCGGCCGCGGCCAGGAACGCCGGGTCCGGGACCTCGCCCGGCCCGTTCGCCGGGTTGAGCACCACCCCGTACGTGCGGGCCGCGCGGGTGATGAGCCGGTGCCACGCCGCCGGGTCCTCGGCCGGATGGACGTAGAGCGGGATCAGCAGGCTCACGGGGCCGGTACCCCTTCGCGGCGCGGGGACCGGGCGCCGACCGCCGCCCACAGCGCCGCCAGTGACGCGTCGAGCGAGTGGGACGGCCGCCAGCCGAGGGCGTCACGGGCGGCGCTGATGTCGGAGCACTGCCACGACACCCGGGCGGACCGCGCGGACCCGCCGCCGCCCGCTTCGACGATCCGGCCGCGGAAGCCGGCCGCGGCCGCCAGCCGCCGCACCAGCTCACGCACCGGGACCGCCTCCCCGCCCCCGATGTTGAGGAGGGCGGGCAGCGGACCCACGGCGGTGGCCGCGAGCTGCGCCGCCCGTGCCACGTCGCGTACGTCCACGAAGTCGCGGTGCGCCGACAGGTCGCCGAGCCGCAGTGTCGCGTCCGGGTCGCGCCCGGCGTCGCCGAGCAGCGCGGCGACCCGGCCGGGCAGCCCGGTGGGCGGGGCGCCCGGGCCCACCGGGTTCCCCACCCTCAGCACCACCGCGTCCAGCCCCGAGGCGGTCACCGCCACGGTGCCCGCGAGCTTGGTCGCGCCGTAGGGTCCCGCCGGTCCGGTCGGATCCGACTCCGTCACCCGCAGGCCGGGGGTGCCGGGGCCGTACTCGGCGGCGGAGCCGAGGTGGACCAGGCGGGCCGCCGGGGCCGCCTCGCGCAGTGCCGCGCACAGTGCGGCGGGACCGCGCGCGTTGACCTCCGCCAGGGTGACGGCGTCCGTCCCGGTCGCGCCCGCGCAGTTGACGACGACGGCGGGAGCGGCCGCGGCCAGCGCCTGGGCCATCTCGCGCGGGCCGTCGCAGGCGAGGTCGACGGTGACGTCGGCGTCGGGTGAGCGGCCGCCGATGAGCAGCCGCGTGCCCGGGAGGGCACGCAGCCGTTCGGCGACATGGCCGCCCAGGTACCCGGTGGCGCCGAGGACGAGGATGCGCATCAGTGCTCAGGCTCCTTTGAGCAGCAGCGACTTGCGGCTGGTGAACTCGGCGTTGGCCCGGTCGTAGTCGTCGGGGCGCCCGATGTCCAGCCAGTATCCGTCGAAGTCGTAGGCGTGCGGCGGCCGTTGTGCGGCGAGCAGGTCCAGCACCAGTTCGTCGAAGCCCAGCGGCAGTCCGGGCGTGTAGCCGTCGAGGGTGGCCCGCGAGACGCCGTAGACGCCCATGGAGACCCGGTAGTCGATGCTGGGTTTCTCGGTGAAGGCGACCACGCGGCTCGCGTCCGTCGTCAGCACGCCGAAGTCGATGTGCACCTTGCGGGCGTAGGTGGCGATGGTCAGCGGCGCCCCCGACTCCTCGTGCCGGCGCAGCACGTCGGCGTAGTCGAGGTCGGTGAGCACGTCGCCGTTCATGACCAGGAAGTTCTCCGGCAGGCTCTCGCGCAGGTTGAGCAGTGGTCCCATGGTGCCGAGGGGGCTCTCCTCCGTGGCGTAGTCGACGTGCATCCCCCACTGCGTGCCGTCGCCGACGTACGCGCGGATGATCTCGCCCAGGTGGCCTATGGCGATGGTGCAGTGGGAGAAGCCGGCCGTGGACAGCTGGCGCAGCACGATCTCCAGGATGGCGTGCTGGTCCCCGATGGGGACGAGGGGCTTGGGCAGCGCGGTGGTGTACGGCCGCAGCCGGACGCCCTTTCCTCCGGCCAGGATGACTGCGTGCATGGCATACCTCCTGCGAGTACGTCCGGACGGGTCAGATGTTGTAGATGCCGGTCTTGTAGCGGGCCAGGTTGGCCGGATCGGCGAACCACCGTGCGGTCCGCGCGAGCCCTTCCTCCAGCGTGTGGCCGGGCCGCCAGCCGGTCGCAGCGGTCAGCCGGCTCGCGTCGGCGACCAGCCGCATCACCTCGGAGGCGGCGGGGCGCAGGCGATCGGCGTCCTCGCGGACGTCGAGGGGGGCGTCCATGACCTTGCCGATCAGCGCGACCAGGTCTCCGACGGAGATCTCGCCCCCGGTCCCGGCGTTGAAGGTCCGGCCGACGACCTGCCCGGCCGGGGCGGTGCCCACCGCGAGGAAGGCCTGCGCGGTGTCCTCGACGAAGGTGAAGTCCCGGGTGGGGCGCAGATCGCCGAGGGTGATGGTGCGCTGCCCGGCCGCCACCTGGCCGACGACGGTGGGGATCACGGCCCGCATCGACTGCCGCGGGCCGAAGGTGTTGAACGGCCGCAGCGTCACCACGGGGGTGTCGAAGCTGGCGTGGTAGCTGTCGGCCAGCCGGTCGCCGCCCGCCTTCGAGGCGGCGTACGGGGACTGGGTGTTGATGGGGTGGTCCTCGGTGATCGGCACGGTCCGCGCGGTGCCGTAGGTCTCGCTGGTCGAGGTGTGCACCAGGCGCGGGGTGCCGAGCGCGCGCACCGCCTCCAGCACGTTGAGCGTTCCGGTGACATTGGTGTCCACGTAGCTGTGCGGGGCCTGGTAGGAGTACGGGATCGCGATCAGCGCCGCCAGATGGTATGCGCAGTCGGCTCCGTCGAGCAGGGCGCGTACCGAGCCGGGATCCCGTACGTCGCCGAGGACGATCTCCACCTGGTCGAGGACGTCGGCGGGCAGGGTCTCCAGCCAGCCGTAGGACGAGAACGAGTTGTACTGGGCCATGGCCCTGACGCGATGGCCGGAGGCGACCAGCGCCTCGGTGAGGTGCGAGCCGATGAAGCCCTCGGCTCCGGTGACGGCGGCGAGCGGTGCGGGGGTCAACTCTGCTGTTCCTTTCGTCGGTGGGAAGGGCGAGGTGCCGCCCCGGTGGGCGCGGCGGGTGGTGGCGGGCGGGGTCAGGCGTGCCGGGACGGCCTGCCGAGCAGGCGTATCGCGCAGGCCGCGAGGCAGACGGCGGCCGTGCCGCAGACCGCGGGCAACACGGCCGGGCCCGGTGACAGTCGGAGCCAGGTCACCGCTCCGGCGGCGCCCGCGGCGGCCAGGCAGACCACGGCCGGTGGCCAGGCCACCCCGAACGCCTGCAGCAGGAGCGCGGTCCACAGGACCCCCGCGAGTGGCAGGACGGTGGCCGCACCGGCTCCGGTGAGCAGGGCCGGGGGCAGTAGAAGCAGCAGGTAGCAGGTCAGGCAGAGGCCGAGGACGGCGGCCGAGCGCAGCACGAACGCCCGGGGCGTGCGGCTGACCCGCAGGGCGGCCACGGACCAGCCCCGGTAGCGGTACAGCAGCCACTCGGCCGGGCCCATGCTGAGCGTCAGGGCGATCACCCCGTACGGGTGTTGCCGGCCCTCCAGCATGACCAGCACCGCCGCGGCCAGCCCGAACAGTCCGTAGGGAACGGACGAGCGCAGGCGCGGGCGCGGACCGCCGGCGGCGGCCGGAGTCGCGAGGCCCACCCACAGGACACGGGCGGTGGCGGCGAGTGTGGCCGCCAGCGCCAGCAGGGGCAGTCCCCATCGCAGCGCGGGGCCC
This sequence comes from Streptomyces sp. NPDC002309, assembly GCF_053593375.1. Lineage (NCBI taxonomy): Bacteria > Bacillati > Actinomycetota > Actinomycetes > Kitasatosporales > Streptomycetaceae > Streptomyces > Streptomyces sp. NPDC002309. The sequence continues at coordinate 15,826 of NZ_JBSFCI010000018.1, forward strand.
GGTTCCCACCACGGCAGCACCGCGGCGCCCGTGATCAGCGGGCTGAGCGCGGCCAGCAGCAGGCGCTCCCGGGCCAGCACCAGCAGCACACCGGCCGCGGCCAGGTACAGCGACTGTCCGGCCGCCGCCGCGAGGACCGGACCGGCGCCCCCCGCGGTCGCTGCGGCGAGTGCGGTGGCGACCGCCGCGCCCAGCAGGGACCCGGTCAGCAGGGTGGCGGACGCTTCGCGGCGGCCCGTCACCAGCCGCAGGTGCGCACGGTGGCCGAGGGCCTGGCCCCAGGCCCAGGAGGCGATGCCCGCCACGATCAGGACGGGTGCGTACCGCTCGACCGGCCAGAGCGGGGCGGTGAGCAGGTAGGCCAGCGCGGGCAGGGCGAACAGCAGGCCCCGCAGCAGGCAGCGGACCGTGTCGGGCCGCCAGGGGTCGGGCGCCGCGGGGGGCGCCGGGAAGGTGCGGGGCACCCGCGCGTACAGCGCGGACGCCAGGGAGAACAGGTTCGGATGGCCGTAGCGCTCGTTGATGAGGGACGCGGACAGGCCGTCCGCCTCCAGCAGTGCGGCCACCTCGTAGGGGTGGACGGCCGGGCCTATGCGGTCGGCGAGTTCGGCGGCGAGCGAGCTGACCGCCTCCTCGTCGGGGCCCTGCCGCGGCACCCGGATCGCGAGCGTCCTGTCGTCCGTTCCGCCGTCGGATCTGCCGTCCTTCGTTTCGTCCGCGGTGTCGTCCAGGGCCCAGCGGGGCCGGCGGCGCCGGGGGCGGGGCTGGGCCAGCCGCAGCGCCAGCGTGTCCTGTTCGGCGCCGCCGGGTTCGAGGAACATCGGCCCGCTCATACGGCGAGGCTCCCCGTGCCGGTGACCGCCGGGGCGGGCAGGACGATCCGGGCGGGCGACTCCCGGCGGCCCGTGGCGAGTTCGTGGTAGACGGCGCGGAAGGTGTCGATGGTCTGCCGGAGCGTGAACTGCTCGATCACGCGCAGCCGCGCCGCCTCGCCCATGGCCCTGCGCCGGGCGGGGTCGCCGAGGAGTTCCAGCGCGGCGGCGGCCATCGCCTCCGGGTCGCGCGGCGGCACGACGAGTCCGGTGTCGCCGACGGCTTCCCGCACACCGCCCACGTCGGTGGAGACCGTCGCCCTCCCGCACGACATGGCCTCGATGAGGGTGAAGGGGAAGCCCTCGCTGATGCTGGACAGCATCACGACGTTGCCGGCCGCGTAGGCGTCCTTGATGTCGTCGACGCGGCCTTCGAACGTCACCGCGTCGGCGTGTCCCAGGTCCGCGGCCAGCGCCTCGCAGCGCTCCCGGTATGACTCCCCGCCCCGTGGTGTCCCGCCGAACATCCGCAGTCGCGCGTCGGGCAGCCGGCCGCGGACCAGGGCGAAGGCGCGGATCAGGGTCTCCAGGTCCTTGATCGGGTCGACCCGCCCGGCCCAGCTGAGGGTGGGCGTGCCCGGCTCGGGGCCGGCCGGGGGGAACGCGGCGGGGTCGACGCCGTTGTAGACCGTGCGGATCGACGCCGGGTCGGCGCCGCCCTGCTCCTCCCACAGCCGGTTGTAGCGGTTGCCGGGGGTGATCAGGGCCGCCCGGCGGTAGCTCTCCTCCGCCAGCAGGCGGAAGAAGCCCAGGATCACGGCCTTGACCGGCCAGCGGTAGGGAGCGGTGCGGTAGCCGAGGTAGCGCTCGCGCAGGTAGACGCCGTGCTCGGTCAACAGCAGGGGGACGCCGTGCCGTTCGAGGGCCGCGAGCCCCGGCAGGACGGCGACCCCGCCGCTGACGGCGTGCGCGACGCCGTCCCGCGGCGGTGGCGCGGCCAGCGGGCGCAGGGCGTGTTCGAGCAGGCCCGTCGCCGTGAGCGCGTCGTGGAGCGTCGGTCCCGCCTCGCGCACGGCCAGCCCCGGCCGCCGCCACACGGCGGTCAGGACCGCGATCGCGGTGTCGCCGCGCAGGAAGGGGCTCAGCCGCCCGTCCGCCGCCGCACCCGCCATGGTGTACAGGGCGGGTGCGAACCCGTGCTCGGCGCCCGGGTCGAGCAGCGCGGTCAGGAAGCGCTCGTAGGCGTCGGCGAGCCGCCTGCGGGCGCGGCCGCGCGGCGGGCCGCCCGCCGGGGCGTCGCCCCACATGGGTACGGACAGGACGTCGCGGACCTGGTCCGGCAGATCCCAGACGACCTGCTCACGGCCGGTGCCGGTGACGGCGATGACGTCGAAGTCGATGTCCGGCATGCCGGTGACGAGTTGGTCGCACCAGACGCTCACACCGCCGTGACTGTGCGGGTAGGTGCCTTCGGTGAGGAGGGTGACGCGGGTCGCGCCGGAGTGCCGCCCGCTGGGATGAACGTGCATCGGTGTGCTCCACGGCCGAGGTGTGGGTGGTCGTGCCGGTCCCGGCCGCCGACGGGCGGCCGGGACCTCGCTGCCGGTGGTCCGGTCAGCTCCCCGCGACGGGGGAGAGGGGTTCGGCGACGCCCTCGGGCACGCGGGTGCCCGGCGCCGGTTCGCCGGCCGGCGCGGAACCGCCCGCGTCGGGGGCCGTGGAAGAGGTGGCGGAGTCGGGCAGGGTGAGGGTGAGCGGCGCGTCGGCGGAGGCGGTCCACCCGGAACGGTCGCCGGCGTAGGCCTCCCCGAAGGCGGCGCCGGCTCGCGTGGTGCCGGCGGGCATCGTGGCGGGGACGACCACGCCGTCCGGGCCCTCGACGAAGACCGTGGCGCCGACGCGGTAGGCGGTGATCTGCCCCTCCCGTACGGCGGTGCGCCAGGCGGCGCGGCGCTGGAGCTCGGTCCCGATGTCCGCCATCCGCAGGTTGACCAGGGGGGTGTTCGGCGCGAAGAGCGTGTCGTGGGTGTCGAGCACGCCGTCGAGGACCGGGTAGGCGATGCGGTCCTCGGCGAGGTTGGACTGGTGGATGAAGTGGGGCTTGGGGTCGTTGGCGAGGACGTGGCCGAGGGCGATCTGCCGTTCCAGCGGGACGATGTGGTCCTGGTAGCCGGTGGCCGGGTCGAGCGGGGCGGGCAGGCAGGTGGTGGTGGCCGGGTTGTCCTCGCAGATGCCGCTGCCGCCCTGGGCGCGGCTGGTGTAGATCCAGTTGTACTCGTCGACCTGGTCGGCCGTCCGGCCCGCGTTGTAGAAGACGTTCATCGGGTAGCGGGGAACGGTGACGGCCGCCCCGACCCGCCGCTGCTCGGGCTCGCGGGAGTTGTCCGAGGCCAGCCATCCGACGCCGTTGTCGGCCAGGGCGAGGGCCAGGTGGGGGTTGTCGACCGCCTGCTGCGGAAGGACCCGCAGTCCGGAGTGCTCACCGGTGACCAGCTCGTCGTCGTCCAGGGGAAGTCCGGCGAGCCGTCCCCATACGCGGTTGGCCGCGATCTCGTCGGAGATGTCGTCGCGGCTGACCCACTTCACCGATCCGCCGGCGTCGGTCTCGCACCGCCACGGCACGACGGTGGTGTCCTGCCGGCAGCCGAGGAAGGCGTGCGTGTAGGTGTGGTTGATCCAGCGGAACTGGCCGCGTTCGTCGAGGAACCGGTCGGCCAGCGGGTCGGCTCCGTCGTTGTCCTCGCGGTGGTCGACGCTGCCGGCGCCGTTGTAGGCGAGGTCGAGGGTGAAGCCGCGCTCGCGCTGCCAGGCCACGGCGTGGTCGACGTCCGCGGGGAGCATGCGGATCGGGTCGGGGGTGGCGTCCGGGTCCGTGCAGTCGACGTCGCCGGGCGTGCAGTTGAGCGTGGAGTTCCAGCGGTCGTCGGCCGCGAAGACGTCGTCGACGTGCACGGCGAAGTAGTTGCGGGAGAGGCCCAGGTGGACCCCGTCGGTCATCCACGCGACGATGCCGCGGGCCAGCAGCCGGAACTGCTGCTGGTAGCGGTTGTAGACGAAGGTGACGACGAGTTCACGCCGTCCGTCGTGCCGGTACTCGCCCACCAGCGAGCCGCGCTTGCCGGTGCCGGGGATGGCCGCCTCGACGTACGGGGTGAAGTCGGCGCCGGGCGCGGGGGTGGAGAGGTAGGCGTAACTCTCCCCCACGGTGGGCGAGTTGTCCTCGAAGGGCACGGTCCCTTCGAGGTATCCGAACGGCCCCGAGCGGCCGGCGTCGGTGATCTGGGCCTGTGCTCCGTCGACGCTGCCCGAGTAGCCGCCGAACACCGGGTACTGGAGCCCGGCCTCGGGGCGCGCGTAGGTGTAGGCGTCGACCTGCGGAATGTCGTAGGTCCGCTCGTAGGACACGAGGGCGGCCATCTCCGGGGAGTCCGCCGGGAACGGGTTGTCGTTGGGCAGCACGACGGCCTGGAACCTGGCGCGGTCCCGGCCGTCCACGGTGTCGGCGAGGTAGCCGGCGTCGATCACGGGCCGGTCCGTGCGCGTGAGGTCGATCTCCGTGTACGGCGTTCCGGCGGCGTCGAGTTCGGCCGCGATGGCGTCGGTGGCCGGGCCGCCGTCGCTCACGACGAGCACCCGCAGATCGACGCGGGCGTCGGCGGGTGCGGCCGTGGCCGGCACGCAGAGAGCGGCCATGAGCGCGCACGTCGTCAGCAGGGTGGTGCGAAAAGTCCGCTTCATGCGGTGCTGTCCCCTCCCCAGGGCAGGGGTGAGTACTGCTCCGCGGAGCGGACGCACCCCCTTGCGCGGCGCCGGCTTCCCCCTCAGAGACCGGTCGTTCACGCATCCGTCGTGTCACATGGTGGGGCACCTGTGAAGCTTTTGTGGTTCCGCTGCGAAACCTGACGGAAAAAAGCAGGTGGACGACAGACACCGGTGCGACCCGGTATGACGATCAGCCCGGCCGCCCCGGGCCCCGGCCGATCTTCGCCTCAGGGGAGTCTTCGCAGGCGGGAGGGGTGAAGCAAGCCACCGACGGACCCTGAGGGCCCGCCGGTGGCGAGGTCATCGGCAGGCAACCGCACTCCGGACGACCATGGACCGGTTTCTGGTCACGCGTCCCGGCCCGGCGCGGGGCGTCAGGCGCAGAGGACGCGCGTCTCGGGCGTGAAGACCGGACCGCCGCTGAGGCTCGTGGTGTCGCTGAACTCGGCGTAGAAGTACGAGTAGAAGCCGATGTTCCCGTTGCAGCCAGAGTCCGGGGCGACCTGCAGGGTCAGCGTCACGGTGCGGCTCTGGCCGGGCGGGACGGTGGCGCCGTAGTTGGCGCCGAGGTCGGCGGGGCCGGTGCCGGAACAGGGGCTGGTGCCGCTCGACGTGGCGAGGGTGCAGCCGGTGAAGGAGTACTTCAGGTCCGGGCGCTGGGTGGTCAGCCAGGTGGGGTCGATCGTCTGGTACACGAACCAGATGTCGTAGGTCTTGTTGTTCGTGAGCGTCATCGACACGTTCACGGTGCCGCCCGGCGTGGTGGTGGCGGCGTCGGTGGTGAACGACAGCTCGGCCGGGGCCGGCGCGGCGCTCACGGCGGGGGCCAGGCCGAACACGGCGAGGACAAGGGCGAGGACGGTGGTGAGACCCAGGCGTCTCGTCAAAGGTGATCGCATGGCCAGGGAGGCTAGGCACGGCGGCGACCCGGCGTCTGCCCCGCCCGGGAGCCGCGGTCCGGTGACGACCGAAAGTGCGCTTCACGTGAAGACTCTGCGGGGGAAGTGTGACGAGGGCGCCCGGGTCGTATACGCGCACGCCGCGACCGGTACGGGAGCGGGGCCGCCGCCGGGACGGCGGGCGGCCCCCCTCCGGTGTGGCGGTGGCGCTATTGGCGCGTACCGATCGCGTCGCCGGGTCCGCGAGGCCGGCCGCGGCCGGTACGCGCCGGTCGATCTCGGTCGATCGCGCGGTTTCCGGCCTCGCCGTCGGTGCCGCTCACACGGCCCGGACGACGAGCAGGGCCACGTCGTCATGGCCCCCTCCGGCCCGCAGGATGCGCAGGAGCTGGTCACAGGTGGCGTCCAGGGGGCGTGCCGGGTCGTCCAGGACGGCGAGGAGCACGTCGAGGCAGGCGTCGATCGGCCGATCACGGCGTTCGACGAGGCCGTCCGTGTAGAGCACGAGCTGATCGCCCGGCCTGAAGGCGAAGGAGGTGGAGACGAAGGGGATGCCGCAGCCGCCCAAGGGCGCGCCGGTGGGCAGGTCGAGGAGTTCGCAGGCGCCGTCCGCGTGCAGGAGTGCGGGCGGCAGGTGACCGGCGAGGGAGACGTGACACCGCGCCGTACCGGGATCGAAGACGGCGTAGACGCAGGTCGCGAGGGTTTCGAGCGCGTCGGTGATGTGGTCGAGGTGATGCAGGACCCGGGCCGGCGGGAGAGCGAGGTCGGCCAGCGTCCTCGTGGCGGTGGCCAGCTGCCCCATGGCCGCCGCGGCCGTGACGCCGCTGCCCATGACGTCGCCGACGACGAGTGCCGTCCTGTCGCCGGCCAGGGGGATCACGTCGAACCAGTCGCCGCCGATCTCGACGGCGGCCTGCGCGGGACGGTAGCGGTGGGCGATGTCCAGGCCGGGGCGCTGGGGAGGCGGATGCGGCAGGAGGCTGCGCTGGAGGGTGAGGGCGGTGCGGCGCTGCTCCTCGACGGCGCGGTGCCTGTCGGTGACGTCGACGCTGGAGGTCGCCACACCCAGCACCGTCCCGTTGGGGGCCTCGAGCCGGTAGAACGAGATCGACCAGGCGTGGTCGTTGTCCGGGTCGGCCGCCGTACGGCCCACGGTGTACTGGTCCAGGATCGGGGTCCCGGTGGCCAGCACCTCGCGCATGGAGGTCTCGAAGGACTGGTCCAGGAAGGGCAGCACCTCGCTGACGTGGCGACCGACGTGCCGGGCGGCCGGTACGCCGTTCATCCGCTCCTCCGCCGGATTGACGGAGATGTAGCGCAGATCGGTGTCCAGCATGGCCAGCCCGATCGGGGACTGGGACACGAGCTGGTCGGACAGGGAGAGGTTGCGCTCCACCTGCCGCAGTGTCGCCTGGTCCGCGGCCAGCCCCAGCGCGTAGTAGTCGCGCCCCTCGTCCATCAGCCGCATGTTGCGGAACTCCACCAGGCGTCTGCTGCCGTCCTTGTGCCGGATCGGGAAGACCCCGGCCCAGCTCTCGCCGTCCCGCATCACCTGGGCGAACAGCCCGAGCACCGTCTCCAGGTCCTCCTCGTCGATCAGCAGCCGGCCGGCGTGCCGGCCCAGCGCCTCCTCGGCGCGGTAGCCGAAGAGGATCTCCGCCTGCGGGCTCCACAGGGCGATCCGGCCGTCGGGGTCCAGCAGGACGGCGGCCACGTTCAGCACGTCGAGCAGTCCACCCGTCACGGGCGCGACCGCACCCGACGTGCCGGGACCACCTCGGAGGGGCTCGACTGCACCCATCCTCCTGGCTCCTTCCGGCCTCCGATCGGCCTGCCGGAACGGACCACGCGCCGACACCGCCCACCACGGCCACTCCATCGTCTCTCGCCGCCACCGGCGCCCGCACGCCGACCGCGAGCCACGAGGATCAGGAACGGCCGCGCCCGGTGACAGGCCGCCGAATCGGCAGGCCGGCGCCGTCGCGGCCCCGCGCCTGCTCCTTTGCATTTAACCGACCGGTCATCTACTTTAGACAACCGGTCGGCTACCAGCCGCCGCACACCCCCCACCCGAAAGGCCGTCATGAGCAGTCAGGGACAGAAGGTCGCCGTCATCACCGGTGCGTCGCAGGGCATCGGCGCCGGGCTCGTCACCGCCTACCGCAAGCTCGGCTACGCCGTCGTCGCCACCTCACGCGGCATCGCCCCCTCGCAGGACCCCGACGTCCTCACGGTGCAAGGGGACATCTCCGACCGTGCGACCGCCGAGCGCGTCATCGCGGCAGGCGTGGAGCGGTTCGGGCGCATCGACACACTCGTCAACAACGCCGGGGTCTTCCTCTCCAAGCCGTTCACGGAGTTCACCGAGGAGGACTACGACGCGGTTCTGGGAGTGAACGTCGACGGGTTCTTCCGCATCAGCCAGCTTGCCGTCGAGCAGATGCTCGGGCAGGGGGGCGGCCACATCGTCCAGGTGACCACCAGCCTCGTCGACCACCCCCATTCCGGTGTGCCCTCCGTGCTGGCGTCCCTGACCAAGGGCGGACTGCAGGCGGCCACCAAGGCTCTGGCCATCGAGTACGCCTCCCGCGGCATCCGCGCCAACGCGGTGGCCCTGGGCACGATCAAGACCCCGATGCACCCCGAGGAGCACCACGCGACGCTCGCCGCCCTGCACCCCGTGGGCCGCATGGGCGAGGTCTCCGACATCACCGACGCGATCGTCTACCTGGAGAACGCCCCGTTCGTCACCGGCGTGATCCTGCCCGTCGACGGTGGTCAGACCGCCGGTCACTGACCGGCCGGGCTCGACGCGGTGGCGCCCGGCCACCGCGTCACCCGCATCCCCTCCGCGGCCGCGCGGCGCGACCGCTCCGCCGACCGCCGCACCGCCCTTGCGCCGCTCGGCTGTCCCGCCCCCCACCACCTGACCAGCCCGATGCGCAAGGCGGCGGTCGCCGCGCAGGAAGCGGAGCGGATCAACCTGTGGGCGGGAACGGGCAACCGCCATGCCACCTCCGAGCCGGCGGCCCGGATCCCGCGGAGGCCGGCCTCCCGGCTCGGAGCCGCGCCGCGACGCACGCACGACGGATGCGCCCACCGACCAGGACGAGCCCGCCCACCGATCAAGAGGAGCAGTGCCATGAACCACCCCCTGCCCGACGTACTCGCCCGCTGGAAGAACGCCTTCGACAGCCACCGGCCGGACGCGATGGCCGAGTTGTTCACGCCCGACGCGCTCTTCCAGGGCTTCGGACCGGTGCCCACCGCCGGCCGCGAGGCGGTGCGGGCCTACTACGCGGCGGTCCCGGAGGACCGGCGCGCCGACTTCACGGTCCTGCACACCTACACCCTCGGCGAGGACGTCGCCGGCGGCTTCGCGGACGTCACGTTCGGCGACCCGGCGGGATGGGAGGCGAAGGTGCACATGTCGCTGGTCCTGGGGCGCGACGGGAACGAGTGGAGGATTCGCCAGTACCACGTCTCCCGCGTGGCTCCCCAGGACTGAGGTCCCCCGGCGGGGCCGCACGCCGCGTCCCCTCTGTTCGCCGCCCGGGCGCCGAGCCGCCCGCACCGAGAGGGAGTACGACCATGCGAGAGTTCCTCGTCGAGCTCACCACGACCGTTCCGGAGGGTACGGACCCCGCCGAGGTGGACCGCGTCCGCGCGGCGGAGTCCGTACGGGCCCGGGAACTGGCCGCCACAGGGCACCTGGCGCGTCTGTGGCGCCCCGTCGGCGAGCGGCGCAGCATCGGCGTGTGGCGCGCCGCCGACGAGGCGGAGCTTCGGCGGAACGTCCTCGGCACCCTTCCGTTGTGGCCCTGGATGAACGCGGTCGTCACGGAGCTGGAGCCGCATCCCAACGATCCCGGCACGCCTGCGTGACAGCGGTGCCGGGGGCCGGTCCGCAACGGACGGGCCGGGCGACGGTCGTCAGCCGGCCGGGCGTGAGCGAGGCCCGCGCCGGTCACCGACCGGAGGTCGCCGCTGACCGGGCGCGGGCGTCCCGCCCCGCGCGGACCCTCTCCGGTCGTCAGCCGAGGACGACGGAGTGCTCCCGCAGCGGGACGAGTTCCCCCACCACCGGCGCCCCGGGCACCTCTCCCGCCACCAGCAGCCCGCCCGAGGTCTGCGCGTCGGCCAGCAGCAGCCGGGTGTCCTCGTCCACATGCCCGAAGTCCGTGTACGGCGCGACCCACTCCAGGTTCCGCCGACTTCCGCCGCTCACGTAGCCGTCCCGGACCGCCTCCCGCGCACCGTCGAGGTACGGCACGGCGGAGGTGTCGACCACCGCGGTCACGCCCGAGGCACGGGCCAGCTTGTGCAGATGGCCGAGGAAGCCGAAGCCGGTGACGTCGGTGGCGCAGGTCGCACCGGCGGCGAGGGCCGCGGCGGAGGCGTCGCGGTTGAGTGCCGCCATCGTGGCCACCGCCTGCTCGAACCGCTCACCGGTGGCCTTGTGACGGTTGTTCAGCACACCCAGGCCGAGGGGCTTGGTCAGCGACAGCGGCATTCCCGGCCGGCCCGCGTCGTTGCGCAGCAGACGTGCGGGATCGGCGAGGCCGGTGACCGCCATGCCGTACTTGGGTTCGGGGTCGTCCACGCTGTGGCCGCCCGCCACATGGCAGCCGGCCTCGGTGGCGATGTCGAGCCCGCCGCGCAGGACCTCTCGGGCCAGTTCGAGGGGCAGCACGTCGCGCGGCCACGCCAGGAGATTGACGGCGACGAGCGGTCTCCCGCCCATCGCGTACACGTCGGAGAGCGCGTTGGCCGCGGCGATGCGGCCCCAGTCGTAGGGGTCGTCCACGACGGGGGTGAAGAAGTCCGCCGTGGACACCACCGCACGGCTCGGGTCACCGCCTTCGGCGGGCAGGGCGACGACGGCCGCGTCGTCGCCCGTGGCCAGCCCGACCAGGAGCGAGCCCTCGCTCGCGGTCGCCGGCCGGGCCAGCCCGCGCAGCACGTGCTCCAGCTCGCCGGGCGGGATCTTGCAGGCGCAGCCGCCGCCGTGGGCGAACTGCGTGAGACGAACGGGCGTTTCACTTGTGGTGGTCATGCCGGGTCCTCCGGATCGACGGTGTGCGGCCTCCGATAGCCTGGGCGGGCAGGGGAGGCGTGTGGGTGCCTGGTGGCCCTCCCGGTCTTCAAAACCGAGGTGTCCGAGGATCTCGGGCAGGCGGGTTCGATTCCCGTCCGCCTCCGCTCCCCGCGTCCGCACGGCAGCGCCGGCGCTGGTCGTCCACGCGTTCCGTGAGCCCCCGCGCGTCCAGGAACTCCAGCAGCGGTACGGCCACCCGGCGGGTCGTGCCGAGGGCCTGGCGGGCCTCACCGAGGGTGAACGGCTGCGGCAGCCTGCGCAGTACGGCGCTGGCACGCGCGTGCGCGTCCGGCAGCAGCACGATCCCCTCGCCGACCCGCAGCAGCGCGCCCGCCGCGACCGCCGCCGCCAGTGCCTTGCGCGTGAGGCCCAGTTCGGTCAGCCGGCCCGCATGCGGGGCGCGGAACGGGGCTCGTGCCAGCTCTGCCCGCAGGGCCTCGACGGCCGCGCGGACCGGCGGCGGCAGCGTGGGGCGGGGATCGCCGCCGTACAACCGCCCCTGTCCGCCGCGCAGTTGCCCCGACGCCCCGGCGAGCGCGTCGACGAGGGACCGGTCCGGCAGGCCGAGCAGCCGGCGGGCCGCCTCGGTGGGCAGACCGGGCTCCAGCGGGTGTTCGGCCGCGTGCCGTTCGACCTCGGCCTCCAGCCGCTCCCGCAGTGCCGTCCAGTGGGCCGCGTCGGCCAGCCAGTCACCCGCGACCGGCGCGGCGGGTGCAGGCACTCCCATCGCCGCCAGCTCGGTGGCGCGGACGAGACCGCGCCGTCGCAGCTCCGCCGCGCCGTCCGGCCGGCCGGTCATGTCCGCCAGCACGGCGGCCCTGGTCCGGGCGGCTCCGCGCCGGATGAGGCGAGGGGGTCGTACGTCCAGGACGGTCGTCGCGCAGGCTGTGCGCCGGCCGCCCGGTTCGCGCAGGACGGCGCGGTCGCCCACGCGCAGGGGCAGCGCGCGGCTCAGGGTCAGTCTGGCCGTGTCCCGGCCGAACGGACGGAGGGTCACCGGCACCGCGGCGGTGCCGATGTGCAGGGTGAGCGTCCGGGGCAGCTCGTCGGCCGGCGCTCCGCAGACCCGCACGTCGACCAGGCCGGTGAGCAGCCAGCGGTCCGGGGTCAGCAGCACCTGGCCGCGGTGCAGCGCGCCCTCGGCCGCGCCGTGCACGTTGACGGCCACGCGCGCCACCCCGCTGACGGCGGGGACGTCCTCGTTCAGGCACTGCAGTGCGCGCACCCGGAGCGTGGTCGTGCCGTCCCCCGCCATCAGGCGGTCGCCGACGCGCAGGGTGCCCGCGCCCAGGGTGCCGGTGACGACGGTGCCGTGCCCGCGCACGGTGAAGGCGCGGTCCAGCCACAGCCGTAGGTCCGCGTCCCCGGGCGGGACAGGCAGCTTCCGGCCCAACCGGACTATTTCCCGGCGCAGTTGTGCCAGTCCCGCGCCGGTCACCGCGCTCACGGCGACGGACGGCACGGGGCCGAGGGAGGTGGCGGCGAGGCGCTCGGCGGCGTCCGCGCGCACGGGCTCGGGGTCGGCCAGATCGCTGCGGCTCACCGCGAGCACGGCGTGTCGCACCCCGAGGGCGTCCAGGATCTCCAGGTGTTCCTGCGACTGCGGCTGCCAGCCCTGGTCCGCGGCGACCACGAACAGCACGGCGGGCACGGGCCCGACGCCGGCCAGCATGGTGGCGACGAACCGCTCGTGCCCGGGCACGTCCACGAAGGCGATCGGCTCCCCGCCGGCGCGGGCGCTCGTCCCGTCCGGGGCGAGCCGTGTCCAGACGAATCCGAGGTCGAGGGTGAGTCCCCGGCGCCGCTCCTCCTCGTGGCGGTCGGGCTCCATCCCGGTCAGCGCCCGCACCAGGGCGGACTTGCCGTGGTCGACATGCCCGGCGGTGGCCAGCACACGCATGCCGGCTACCCCCGCGCGGCCGGGTCCGGGACCGACCGCACGGCCGCGGCCAGCCGCTCGTCGTCCTGCGGCGGCACCGCCCGCAGGTCGAGCAGACAGCGGCCCGCCTCCAGCCGCCCCACCACGGGGACCGGGCCGGTCCGCAGCGCGGCCGCGTACCGCTCGGGCAGCGACAGCGCGGCGCTGGGCAGCGTCACACCCGGCGCGCCCCCACCGCCCACCGTCGCGCTGCTCGCGACGGCGCGCACGTCGACGCCGTCGGCCCCGAGAGCGCAGGCCAGCCGTTCGGCGCGGTCGAGGAGGACGGCCGAAGTGGCGCCCAGCGCGGCGGCGGTCGGCGTCTCGGGACCGGTCAGCGTGGCCTCCAGTGCCGCCAGGGTCAGTTTGTCGACGCGCAGCGCACGCGCGAGCGGGTGCCGCGACACACGCCGCACCAGGTCCTCGTCCCCGAGGAGCAGTCCGCACTGGGGTCCGCCGAGCAGCTTGTCGCCGCTCGCGGTGACGAGCGACGCACCGGCCCGCAGCTGGGACTCGGCGTCGGGCTCCTCCGGCAGCAGGGGGTGAGGGCCGAGCAGTCCGGAGCCGATGTCGACGACCACCGGGACACCCAGGTCCGTCAGTCCCCCGGCGCCGACGGCCCGGGTGAACCCCGTGACGCGGAAGTTGGAGGGGTGCACCTTCAGCACGAAGGCCGTCTGCGGGCCGATCGCGGCGCTGTAGTCGGCGACGGTGGTGCGGTTGGTGGTGCCCACCTCGCGCAGCCGGGCTCCGGTGGACACCAGCAGGTCCGGCAGGCGGAAGCCGTCCCCGATCTCCACCATCTCCCCGCGGCTGATGACGATCTCCTTCCCGGCGGCGAGCGCGGTCGCCGCGAGGACCAGGGCCGCTGCCCCGTTGTTCACGACGTGCGCGGCGGCGGCGGACGGCACCCGCTCGCCGAGTGCGGCGAGGGCCGTCCGGCCGCGGCGGGCGCGCAGCCCGGTGTGCAGGTCCAGTTCGACGTCCGTCGGGCCGGCGGCTTCCCGCACCGCCCGGCGGGCCGCCGCCGACAGCGACGCCCGGCCGAGGTTGGTGTGCAGGAGCACGCCGGTCGCGTTGAGGACCGGCCGCAGCCCTCCGGCGGTGGACGGCAGCAGGGCCACCGCCGTGTCCGCCACGTCCTCCGGTGCGAGGGAGCCGTCCCGCGCCCGCGCCTGGGCCTGCCGGACGGCCGCCTTGACCGCGTCGGCCCCCAGCCGGCCGGCCGCCTCCGCGAGGCGCGCGTCGCGCAGCAGCGCGTCGGTACGGGGGATCCGCCGCCGCACGTCCGTGGTGTCCTGGCCCGGACCGGCCCCGGTCACGCCGGTGCCGTGCGCGCTGCCGACCGGGACAGCCGCCTCCCGCTGGTCCACGCGGCCCCTCCTCTCCACTCGATCCCGGGGCTGCCGGTGAGCGCCCCTCGTCTCCCGATGCCCCGCGCCGTACCTCGACACGGCCGGTACGGTGGCCGACCCGGTCTCTCGGGCAGGTCAGGCGCGAGCGAGCTCCGCGGCGCCGAACGAGACGTCGAAGCGGTCGCACCAGATGCTCACGCTGCTGTAGCCCGCCGGATCCACGTCCCGGGGCAGCGCGTAGTTCTGGTTTCCCTTGTTGCCCTTGAGCGCGCCGAGGCTCACGTACTCGCCGTCGTCGAAGACGCGCCACCCGGCCGGTCCCCGCTGGACGGGCGCGTCGGTCAGCCAGACACGCAGGTCCGGCCCGCTGCTGGTCGCTAGGTTCTCCAGGCGCAGGACGTGGGATCCGTCCGCCAGCCGTACGAGCTTCGCCGTGCCGGACGTCTCGTGCTCGTGGCTGATCAGCTCACCGGTCGCCAGCGTCCGCGGCCCGTCGGCCGGGGAGGGCTGTCCGGAGGACCCTCGTGAGGGTGCCGCGATCCCTGGCAGGGCCTCGTCGACGGTCGTGTCCTGCCAGAGTTTCCACGGCTGGAACCAGTACAGCGCGAAGCCGGTTGCGCCGACCGCCACCAGCAGCACCGCGACGACCGACGGCCGGGTAAGCGCCTTGCGCACACGCGTCATCTCCGCCTCATCTCCTGGGAGTTCGTCTCCCACCCTCCCATTCACCGGGTACGGGCGGCATCAAGGGGTACGGGCGCCGTCCACGGTTCGCTCAGCGGTGTTCGGGGTTGTCCGCCCCCGGCCGGCAGCCGGCGTCCCACTCCGAGCGCTGGTTGCCGTGGGCCGGGACGCCTCCGGCGCGCTTGAGCATCGCCGCCAGATGCATCAGGTTCCAGCTCATGAAGGCGGTGTTGCGATTGGTGAAGTCGTTCTCCGGGCCACCGGAACCGGGGTCGAGGTAGGAGGGTCCGGGTCCGGCCGGTCCGATCCAGCCCGCGTCGGCCTGCGGCGGAACGGTGTACCCGAGGTGCTGGAGGCTGTAGAGGAGGTTCATGGCGCAGTGCTTGACGCCGTCCTCGTTGCCGGTGATCAGACAGCCGCCGACGCGTCCGTAGTAGGCGTACTGGCCCTGGGAGTTCAGCAGGCTGGAGCAGCTGTACAGCCGCTCGACGACCTTCTTGGTGACGGAGCTGTTGTCGCCCAGCCAGATGGGCCCGGCCAGCACGAGGATGTCGGCGGCCAGCACCCGCTCGTACAGCGCGGGCCAGTCGTCGGTGGCGAAGCCGTGGGCGGTCATGTCGGGGTAGACACCCGGCGCGATGTCGTGGTCGACCGCGCGAACGAGTTCCGTGGTCACCCCCTGCGAGTCCATGACGGCGCGGCTCTTGTCGATCAGACCCTGGGTGTGGCTGAGCTGGGGCGACGGCTTCAGCGTGCAGTTGATGAACAGCGCGCGCAGGTCGTCGAAGCGGTGACCGTCCCCAGTGGACGGGGCGGACGGTGCTGCCATGGCGAACTCCGGGGAGGGGGGGCGGAAGGGTGAGGGGCGGGGTGCCCAGGGCAGCGTCTCGCGGAAGTCCCGCGCCGTCGCACTGCGACGCACCGGCACACGGTGGTTTCCGTGCGTACCTGACGGCCCGTCGGGCGCGCGCCTCGCGCGGGCAGCGGCGTCCCACGGAGTCATGACATGACCGGGCCCGGCCCGCGGTACGAGGGGTCCGGCGCACCACGCGGGCGCCTCACGGAGCGGTGCGGACCGCCGCCCGGCCCACCGGCCCGGGGAACCGGTGGTGCCGCCCGATTCAGGAAGCGGCCGCGGGCGGCACCGCCTCGGGGGCGCCGGAGCGCGAACCGCGGGCCCCGGCAGTTGCGCCGGTGATCTTTCGGTGTCTAGGGTCCCCGGGAAACATCCAGGGGCAGAGAGTGAGTTCACAGATGCAGCCGACCTTCGTCCTGGTTCACGGAGCCTTCGCGAACTCCTTCTCCTTCGCGCCGCTCCAGGCCGAGCTGGGCCTGCTCGGGCACCGTTGCGTCGCCGTGGACCTCCCCGGCCACGGCTTCGGGGCCGGCTACCCGCGCGCCTACCAGGCGCCGCAGGACCTCGAGGACCTCGCCACCGCTCCCGGACCGATCAAGGGCGTCACGCTCGCCGACAACGCCGCGCACCTGATCGGCATCCTGGAACGGGCCAAGGACAACGGTCCGGTGATCCTCGTGTCGCACAGCCGGGGCGGTGTCACCGCCACCGCCGCGGCCAACGCCCGGCCGGACCTGATCGACCGCATCGTCTACGTCGCGGCGTGGTGCCCCGTCGACCTGGCGGTGGGCGACTACTACGCCGAGCCGGAGATGGCCACGGTCGACGCCGCTTCACTGGGCCTGGCGATGGCCGGGAACCCGGCGGAACTGGGCCTGCTGCGCGTCAACTTCCGCACCTCCGACCCGAACGCCCTCGCCGCGTTCAAGGCGGCCTTCCTCGCCGACGGCACCGACGAGGAGTTCCTGACGTTCCTCAACACCTTCCAGCCCGACGAGAACCTCGACGTCGGCACGTCCGACGACCGGGCGCGGGCGGCCACCTGGGGCCGCGTCCCGAAGACGTACGTGCGCCTGACCGACGACGCGAGTCTGCCGCTCGCCCTTCAGGACCGCCTGATCCGCGAGGGCGACGCGCTGACCCCGGACAACCCCTACGACGTCCGCACCCTCGCGGGAAGCCACCTGAGGTGGCTGATCCACCCGGCACCCGCGGCCCGCGTCCTGAGCGAGGTCGCGGAGCTCACGGCGCGGTCCGCCCGACCGTGACGGGCGCCGCTCCGGTCCGCGTGCCGGGGTGAGGCCGGCCGGGGAACGGGCGCGCGCTCAGCGGGCCTGCCGACCGCCTCGTCCCGGACGGGCGCGGTGGGGTTCGCGCAGCTGGGCGCCGATGCCGGCCAGGATCAGTCCGATGGCGATCAGCGGTCCGTCGGCGACGACGATGCCGGCCGCCAGGAGGGCCAGGGCGACGCCGAGGGTCCACCAGGCCCCTGTGTGACGGTACTCGCGGGGGCGGACGGGACGGCCGGCTCCCAGGACGCGGGTGAATCGCGAATCGTCGCGCTCGGACCGTGCCGCGAGGACGACCGGACGTTCGCCGTCGGACTGCGCCATGACGCCTCCTCCCGGGCTCGCGGTCCTCTCCAGGGCTCCAGGCTCGCGCCCCGGGACGCCTGCCCGCCATCGGCCCCAGCCCCCATCCCTTCCGGCGGCGGGCACCCATGAGGACCGCCGGCGCGGCCCCTGGCTCCTCGGCAGGTGGGTGTCGCCACGGATGGCGCACGGTCGGGCCAACGCCGACGATGAAGCATGGCGGGCAGCCGGAACCAGGTCGAGGAGGCGATACGCGGTGCCCCTGTACTGGCGGATCTTCCTGTTGAACGCCGTGGTGCTCCTCGCGGCCACGGCCCTGCTGCTGGGCCCGGTGACCGTCTCCACGCCGGTCCTGCTCACCGAGGCGGCGGTCCTCACCGCAGGTCTGGCCGCCATGCTCGTCGCCAACGCCCTCCTGCTGCGCGTCGGGCTGGCCCCGCTGGAACGCCTCACCCGCGCCATGACCACCACCGACCTGTTGCGCCCTGGCCGGCGTCCGGCCGTGAGCGGCCACGGGGAGATCGCGGAGCTGATCACGGCGTTCAACACCATGCTCGACCGCCTGGAGGAGGAGCGCGCCACCAGCAGCGCCCGCGCCCTGTCCGCGCAGGAGGCCGAACGCCACCGCGTCTCCCAGGAGCTCCACGACGAGGTGGGCCAGACGCTCACCGCCGTACTGCTCGAACTCCAACGCGTCGCGGGCGCCGCCCCGCCGGCCGTGCGCGAGGAGCTGCGCCAGGTGCAGGAGACCACCCGGGGCAGCCTGGAGGAGATCCGGCGCATCGCACGCCGACTGCGCCCCGGAGTCCTGGACGAACTCGGTCTGACCGCCGCCCTGAAGGCCCTCACGACCGAGTTCACCCATCCCGGGCTGTCCGTCGCACACCACCTCGGCACGGACCTGCCGCCGCTGCGGCACGACACCGAACTCGTGCTGTACCGCGTCGCCCAGGAAGGACTGACCAACACCGCCCGCCACGCGCGGGCCCGCCACGCCGAGCTGACTCTCCGGCGCACCGCCGCGGGCGTGGAGCTGCGCATCCACGACGACGGCCGGGGCATCGGCGACGCGCCCGAAGGCGCCGGCATCCGCGGCATGCGCGAACGCGCCCTGCTCGTCGGCGCCCGGCTCTCCCTCGGGCCGTGCCCAGGCGGCGGCACCGACGTACGCCTCACCGTCCCCGACCGGAACCCTGACCATGCCTGAAGCAGCCGCCCCCACCCGCATCCTGCTCGCCGACGACCACGCCCTGGTCCGGCGCGGGGTCCGCCTCATCCTCGACGGCGAACCCGACCTGACCGTCGTGGCCGAGGCCGACAACGGCGCCGAAGCCGTGGAACTGGCCCGTGTCCACCACCCGGACCTGGCCATCCTCGACATCGCCATGCCCCGCCTGACCGGGCTGCAGGCCGCCCGCGAGCTGAACCGCATCCAGCCGCATCTGCGCATCCTCATCCTGACCATGTACGACAACGAGCAGTTCTTCTTCGAAGCGCTCGCCGTGGGCGCGTCCGGCTACGTCCTGAAGTCCGTCGCCGACCGGGACCTCGTCGAGGCGTGCCGCGCGACGATGCGCGGTGAGTCCTTCCTCTACCCCGGCGCCGTCAACGCCCTGATCCGCGACTACCTGGGCCGTCTCCGGGAGGGCCGCGCGCTGCCCGCCAAGGCGATCACGCACCGCGAGGAGGAGATCCTCAAACTCGTGGCCGAGGGCCACACCTCCCAGGAGATCGCCGACCTGCTGGTCATCAGCCCCAAGACCGTGGAACGCCACCGCGCCAACCTGTTGCAGAAGCTCGGCCTGAAGGACCGCCTGGAGCTGACCCGGTACGCGATCCGCGTCGGCCTGATCGAGCCTTGACCGTGCGGGGTCACCCCTGACGGCCGCGTCCGGCGCACGGCCCCCACGGCTGACCTCAGCGCCTCGGCCCTGGATTCGCGGGTGGGCGGCACCCAGCGGCCCGGCGGGTACCGGTCCGCCACGCCGTCCCGCTGAGTCGCGAAGCCGTGGGTCAGTGGGCGAGTTCGGCCACCACCACCGCCTCCAGGCGGGCCTCCTCCGGGCTCATGCAGTCGTCCAGCGCGGTGAGGTACCGCTCGGCGTCCAGAGCCGCCGCGCAGCCGGTACCGGCGGCGGTGACCGCCTGCCGGTAGTCGTGGTCGACGACGTCACCGCAGGCGAACACACCGTTGAGGTTGGTGCGCGTGGACCGGCCTTCCACGGCGACATAGCCGGCGTGGTCCAGGGACAGCTGGTCCCTGACCAGTTCGACACGCGGATCGTGTCCGATGGCGATGAACACGCCGGTCACCGGGAGGTCGGTCTCCCGGCCCGTGTCCACCTCACGGGCACGCACCCCGGTGACCTTCTCCTCGCCCAGGACGTCGGTCACCTCGTGGTTCCACAGGAAGCGGATCTTCTCATTGCGGTGCGTCCGCTCCTGCATGATCTTCGAGGCGCGGAGCCGGTCACGGCGGTGCACCACGGTGACGGTGCGCGCGAACTTCGTGAGGAAGTTCGCCTCCTCCAGCGCGGAATCGCCGCCCCCCACGACCACGACGTCCTGGTCACGGTAGAAGAAGCCGTCACAGGTGGCGCACCAGCTCACGCCGCGCCCGGACAGCCGCTTCTCGTTGGCGAGCCCCAGTTCCCGGTAGCCGGACCCGGTGGCGAGAATGATCGCCCTGGCACGGTGGGTGTTCCCCGCGCTGTCGACGACCTCCTTGACGTCCTGGTCGAGCCGGGCCTCCACGATGTCGTCGGGGATCAGCTCCGCTCCGAACCGCTCCGCCTGCGTTCTCATCCTGTCCATCAGCTCCGGGCCCAGTACCGCCTCGGGGAACCCCGGGTAGTTCTCGACGTCGGTGGTGTTCATGAGCGCGCCGCCCGCGGAGACGGAACCCTCGAACACCAGCGGGCGCAGCAGTGCGCGGGCGGCGTAGAGCGCGGCGGTGTAGCCGGCCGGACCGGAGCCGACCACGATCACTTGCCGGACGGTCTCATCCACCTTGATCACCTACCAGGTCCTGGGGAGGAGGACGGGACCAGCCCGCCGTCGTCTGGGGAAGTCGGGCATGGTCCCGGCCGCGGACGACTCCACCATGCACTCGCGCCCGGACGTCCGCATCCTGTCGGCGGGGACCCCTGCGCGGGCACGCCCGACCGGCCCGGATCCGCCTTGCACCGTCGCCGTACGCTGGGGCTGAGGCGTAGCCAACCAGCGACGACAACGCGGAGGACAGAGATGACTGGACAGGCGCAGAGGGCCGTTCTCGCAGGAGGGTGCTTCTGGGGCATGCAGGACCTGGTGCGGCGGCAGCCCGGCGTGCTGTCGACCCGTGTCGGTTACACGGGCGGTGACGTGCCCGACGCCACGTACCGCAACCACGGCACGCACGCGGAGGCGATCGAGATCACCTACGATCCCGGTCAGACCGACTTCCGCGCGCTCCTGGAGTTCTTCTTCCAGATCCACGACCCCACGACGAAGAACCGGCAGGGCAACGACATCGGCCTCAGCTACCGCTCGGCGATCTACTACGTGGACCCCGAGCAGAAGGAGACGGCCGAGGACACGATCGCCGATGTGGACGCCTCCGGCCTGTGGCCGGGCAAGGTCGTGACGGAGGTGGAGCCCGTCGGCCCCTTCTGGGAGGCCGAGCCCGAGCACCAGGACTACCTGGAGCGCTATCCCGAGGGATACACCTGCCACTTCGTCCGCCCGGGCTGGCGGCTCCCCGCCCGCGCGAAGGACTGATGTGAGGTGCCCGCGCCGGCGCGTCGTGCCGCCGGTCCGGCACGCCCGGGCCGGCGGGCACCCCGGTCCGGTCTGCTCCTCACGGGCAAACCCTGACTGACGCGGCGCCGGCCGGCTAGCCCAGGTAGAAGTCCCTGCGTGCGGCGACGAACACCTCGACCGACTGGGCGGGGATGCCCGTGACACGTTCGACGTCGCGGGTGGCCCGGTCGTAGCGGTTCTCGCGGTGCAGTCTGGCCATCGTGAGGATGTGCTGCTCGGTGTGGGGAGGCAGGCCCACCTTGGCGAGCACCTCGGCCCGCCACTGGTCCAGCGGCATGTCGACGTAGGACACCGGGCGCCCGAGGGCCTTGGAGAACTCCTCCGCCATGCCGGTCATGTCCATGGAGCGGGGCCCGGTCAGTTCGTAGACCTGGCCGATGTGCGCGGCGGGCTCGCGGAGCACGGTGGAGACGACCCGGGCGACGTCGGCCACCGCGATCGGCGAGGTGCGCCCGGTGCCGAAGGGCAGCACGAGGGTGCCGTTCTCGCGGATCGACCGTGCCGGCAGCACGGTGAACAGCGGGTTGTCCAGGAAGGCCGTCGGCCGGATGTGCACCACCGGAAGGCCGGACCAGTCGAACACCCGCTCGGCCAGCCAGTGCAACCGCTGCTGAGCCGATTCGGAGGTGCTGGTGGCCGTCATCTGCGACACGGTCATCTGCGACATGCCGACCAGTCCGTCCAGCCGGCCGTACTCGCGGGCGACGTCGGCCACCACGGTCGCCGCCAGCAGATGATCCGGCGACACGGGCATCGCGAAGTACATGCGTGCGACGCCCTCCAGCGCGGCCGCGACCTTCTCGGGCCGGGTCAGATCCCCTACGACGATCTCCGCGCCGAGCGCACGCAGCTCGTCCGCGCGCTCGTCCTCGCGGCGGACCATGGCGCGCACCGGAACGCCCTGGGCCCGCAGATTCTCCAGGACCGTACGGCCCACGCCACCGGTGTGTGCGATGAGTACGAGATTGCTGGTCGCCATGGAGCGATCTTCCCCTGATGTGCCGTGCCGGCGCCTGGCCACACGCGCGTGCGGGTGTACGGCGTCCGGGGTACGCCGGAAGCGCCTTGGCGTTTAGGAGCATGTGCTCTTACTGTGGAGGGGGAAGCCCTGGAGGAACTCATGACCCCTGCGCCGGCGAAGTCCGTCGATCCCTGCAACAACCTGGCCCTGCGCAAGGCGGCCCGCTACATCGGCGCGACCTACGACAAGGCCCTGGCCCCCGTCGGGCTGCGCGGCACGCAGCTGAGCATTCTGCAGAAGCTGAGCGTGCACGGCGAGGCGACCATCTCCGCCCTCGCCGAGATGATCGCCATGGACCGTACGACGATGGCCTCGAACCTCAAGCCGCTCGCACGGGAGGGCCTGGTCACCGTCGAGCCGTCGGCCTCGGACCGTCGCGCGCGGATCGTCACGATCACCTCGGACGGACGTTCCCGTCTGAAGGCGGCGCTGCCGCACTGGCAGTCCGTGCAGGACCAGTTCGAGGGCGCCTTCGGCGCCGAGCAGGCCGCCCTGCTGCGCGCGACCCTGGATGCCGTGCTGCACACCGGCCTCCACCCCTGGGCGGAGTAGCGGGGCCGGCGGCACGCATGCGGGCGGACCGCCGGGCGCGGAGTTCTCTCCGCGCCCGGCGGTCCGGTGACGTCCGTCAGGTCCGGCCGGCCGGTCAGCGGCCGGGGGCGCGCTGCGAGACCTCCTGGAGCACCCAGCCGTTGCCGTCCGGGTCGCTGAACGTGGCGAAGGAGCCGTAGGAGGCACGGTCGGGGTGCGGACCGGCCAGCCGCTCCTGGCCCGCACCGTCGTGGACGACGTCCCCGCCGGCGTGGCCGTGGTAGATGATGCCCTTCGCGTCGTGGAAGACCTCGCTCACCTCGATGCCCCGGGCCACGAGCTCCGCGCGGGCTTCCTGGATGTCGGCGACGATCAGGTAGAGACCCTGGGCCGAGCCCGGCGCGGCGGCGCTGATGCCCTTGCCGATCAGGATCGAGCACTCCGAGCCCGGCGGCGTGAAGTGTGCGACGTGCCAGTCCGCGCTGACGGCCTTCTCCAGGTCCAGACGGAAGCCCGCCGCCTCGTAGAAGGCCTTGGCGCGGTCGACGTCGGAGACGGGCAGCACAAGAAGTTCGAGCTTGAGATCCACGGGAATGTCCTTGCTTTCTTGCGGGAGTCGCATGGTGAGAAGCCGTCGGCACAGCCGACGACTCGAACACTTAGGAGCATATGCGCTCATTTACTCAAAGGCAAGGAGATGGCAAAGAAGACGGCAGGGGCAGCGGGAAGGTGGCCGGAGGCGATTGACAACGGGGCATCTACCTGCTGTTTTACGCTGCCGACGTGACGTGAAGGCGCACAACCTCACGCCACGGCATGTATCGCTTCGCAAACAATCGCAACGGCCGGCACCGTCGACGGCCACTCGTGCGCCCGAATCGCCCCGTGTGCGGCTCGCCGTCATGCTGGACGGGAGGGGGCCTCCCCGACCGGAAGGAGCGGCCATGAAGGCCGTACGGAGCCACGATCGGGACAGGGCAGTGGACGGTCTGGTCGTGGAAGAGGCGCCGTACCCGTATGTGGGCGAGGGTGACGTCGTCGTGCGGGTGCGCGCGGCCTCGTTCACGCCTGACGAGCTGACCTGGCCGGCCTCCTGGGTCGACCGCAGCGGCAGGGACCGTGCGCCCGTCGTCCCGGGGCACGAGGTCTCGGGCGAGGTCGCCGAGGTCGCGGTCGGCACCACCGGGCTCTCGGTCGGGCAGCGGGTCTTCGGGCTGACCGACTGGAACCGGGACGGCTCCCTCGCGGAGTACGTGGCGGTGGAGGCCCGGAATCTGGCCCCGCTCCCCGCCGGGATCGATCACGTGGAGGCGGCGGCGCTGCCGATGCCGGGACTCACCGCCTGGCAGGGCCTGTTCGTCCACGGGCGACTGGAGGCGGGCCAGAGCGTGCTGGTGCACGGCGCGGGCGGAGGCGTGGGGATGGCGGCGACGCAGCTGGCCCGGGACGCCGGGGCGCGCGTGATCGGGTCGGGGCGCGCGAGCGGCCGGGACCGGGTCCTCGAACTCGGCGCCGAGCAGTTCGTCGACCTCGAACGGCCGGGGTGGGAGGCGGCGGTAGGCCATGTCGACCTCGTCTTCGACGGCCTGGGCGGCGAGGTGCTGGACCGCTCGGCCGCCGTGGTCACCCCCGGCGGCACGCTCGTGAGCATCGCCCGGCCCCCGAACGTGCGGCCCGAGGACGGCCGGGCGCTCTACTTCATCGTCGAACCCGACCGCGGTCACCTCCTGGAGGTCCTTCGCAGGTACCGGGAGGGTCGGCTCCGTCCGCTGGTCGGTGCCGTTCACCCCTTGGACCGAGCACCCGAGGCGTTCCGCTCGAAGAAGGGAACGGTCGGCAAGACCGTCATCCAGGTCGCGTGAGCCACGCGGACGCGCGGGGGCCGCGCATCAGGGGGGAGCGGGATCGTCCTGTTCCACGCCCCCGACGAACGCTTCCTCGGTGCGGGCGACGCGGCCGGCCTCCTCGAACACCTCGACGACCTGCGCGGCGGGGACGACGACCGCGCCGGAGCGGTCCGCGAACACGTGGTCGCCCGGACGGACCGGCACGCCGGACACGACCACCGGTCGGTTGACCTCGTACGGCGTCACCACGTCACCGCCCCATTTCGCCGACTGTCCCCGGCAGTAGACGGCGAAGTCGTGGGTCGCGATCTCGACGAAGTCCCGCAGCCGGCCGTCCGCCAGGACGCCCGCGAGACCGTGTGCGGCCACCAGCGCGAGCTTCGATCCGCCGCCGAGCGACACATCGGGATGCCCGTTGCCGGCCAGGACGAGCACCCGCCCCTCGGCACCGTCCGCGACGGCCTCGGAGAACAGCCGGGTGAAGGTGTACCGCTCGGCCGGAAGTGCCTTCTCGCACGAGGGGAAGAACGAGATCGTCAGCGCGGGCCCCAGCAGGACCCGGCCCGGCGTCGGGCTCACCAGGCCGTCGATGTGACACCGGTGGCGGTGCATGCGCCCCATGGCATCGACGACGTCGGGGGTCCGCACGCGCGAGGCGAGTTCCTGCAGGCGGTCGGCATTGTCTGCCATCAGCGTCTCCCAAGCCGACGCGGGGCCCTCCCCCACCGCGGGCGGTCGGCCCGCGGTTCTCTCCGCCGCGTCGTGCGTACGTCGTCACACGGGTGTCGGGATCTTGAGGTAGTCCAGTCCTCCGGCGTCGAGCCAGGTCTCGGAGGGCGAGCGGACCAGACGCAGCAGGACTCCCTCGCAGCCGGGACAGCGCAGCACCGTCCCCGGACCGTCGAGGTAGGCGTGCGTCCGGGCGAGCATCGTCTGCTCTCCGCAGTTGCGGCATCGTCCCCAGGCCATGGTCATGTCGGTGCCGAACAGCGCCTGAAGGTCCCCGCCGGCGGCATTGCCGTCGAGGAAGCCGGGCGTCAGGGTCATAAGGACTCATCTCCCTTGCGTCGTACCGGCCGTCGCGCCTCCACCTCTCAGTATGAGTGCCCGGGTGCGGCGCGGCATCAGCCGAAGCGCTCCGTGCGGATGCGGTTCGGATGGTGGCCGAGGGCGACCAGCAGACCGGCCGCCTTCTCCACGAAGCCGGTGGAACCGCAGACGTAGCAGGTCGCCTCGAAGTCCGGTGGCCATCCCGCGCCGGACAGGTCCGAGGCCGTGAGGTGCCCGAGCGGCCGCCTCCAGTGGGGCGGGGCGGAGCGGGTGTAGAGGTAGCTCTTGTCCAGGCCCGGATCGTCCTGTCTCAACTCCGGGGCGAACAGCTGGTACTCGGGGCTGCGCACCGAGTAGACCAGCCGGAAGGGCGTACGGCTGCCGACCGCGCGTCGTGTGCGGATCATCGCCATCAGCGGCGCCAGCCCGGAGCCACCGGCGACCAGCAGGACCGGCTCGGTCTGCTCGGGCCGCCACACGAACCAGCCGCCGATCGGTCCCCGCAGTTCCAGCGCGGCACCCACGGGGAGACCCTCCGTCAGATACGGCGAGACCTCGCCGTCGTCGACGCGCTGAACGGTCAGCTCGACGCTCTCGCCGTCCGGTGCCGAGGACAGCGAGTAGCTGCGCTGCGTGCTGTAGCCGCCCTCCGCCGTGAGGCGCACATCGACGTGCTGCCCGGCCAGATGGCCCGGCCAGCCGGGCACCTCGAAGGCGAGCGTGCGCGCCACGCCGGACTCGACGCGCCGCTCGGTCAGCCGGGCCGTCCTCCAGGGCAGCCGGTCGCCTAGTCGCCTTGGTAGCGCTGCTCCCGCCATGGGTCCCCATAGTTGTGGTAGCCGACGCTCTCCCAGAAGCCGCGCTCCTCCTCGTCGAGCAGCTGGATGCCGCGGACCCACTTGGCGGACTTCCAGAAGTACAGATGCGGGACCAGCAGCCGGGCGGGGCCGCCGTGCTCCGGCGGGAGTTCGTCGCCGTCGTAGCGGTAGGCGATCCACGCCTGACCGTCGAGGAGGTCCTCCAGCGGCAGGTTGGTGGTGTAGTCGCCGTAGGAGTGCACCAGCGCGTACTCGGCGCCGGTCTCCACGTCCTCCAGGAGGACGTCCAGGGAGACCCCCTGCCACTGTGTGCCGAACTTGGACCACTTGGTGACGCAGTGCAGGTCGACGGTCGGCGTCTGGCTCGGCAGCGCCAGGAACTGTGTCCAGTCCCAGGTGTGCCGTGCGCCCGCCTCCGTGCGGATGGTGAATTCCCACGCGTCGAGGTCCACCGCGGGGGTCGGTCCCGTGGACAGGACGGGGAAGTCGGCGGTCTCGTACTGCCCGGGAGGCAGTTCGTGCCGCGCATCGCGCGCTCGCCCGTGGAAACCGGGTGAAATGATCGGCATACCGAGCCCCCATTCTGCTGCGTGGGCGTCTTCCATTGTCCAGGGGATCGCGCGGCGCAGCATCTCCACGGTGACGCGCCTCGCGTGCCGACCACCGTGCCCGGCCTCGGCCAGGACTTCGCCGTCGGACCCGAGGGCTAGGCTGGAAGCGTCGGCTGAGAAGGAAGTGCGATCACATGGGTGACGGGCGGACGGCTGGACGGGCCCAGCGTGTGGAGGATCTCCTCGGAGCCGAGTGGGAGACGCATCGCCCCGCGGTCTTCGGCGTCGCCTACCGGCTGCTGGGCAGCGTGGCCGATGCCGAGGACGTGACGCAGGACGTGTGGCTGCGGGCGGCGGGAGCGGATCTCCATGAGGTCGACGACCTGCGGGCCTGGCTGGTGACGGTGGCGGCGCGGCGGTCGTACGACATCCTCCGGAGCGCGCGCGTGCGGCGGGAGACCTACGTCGGGCCCTGGCTTCCGGAGCCGCTGCTGACGGGCCCGGACGCCGCCGAGCCCGTCCTGGTGGACGAGTCGGTCGGTTCGGCCATGCTTCTGATCATGGAGGAGCTGAGCCCTCCCGAGCGGGTGGCCTTCGTCCTGCACGACGTCTTCGGCGTCGCGTTCGGCCGCATCGCGGAGGTGCTCGACGTCTCCGCGCCGGGCGCCCGGCAACTGGCCTCGCGGGCGCGGCAGCGCGTGGCCAGGGCGAAGGAGTCCGCGCCACGGGCGTCCAAGGCGGAGCGTGAGCGGGTGCTCACGACGTTCCGTGCGGCGTACGAGGCCGGTGATCTCGCCGGTCTGGTCAGGCTTCTGCACCCGGACGCCGTCTTCGTCACCGACGGCGGGGGCGAGGTCGCCGCGGCACGCAAGCCCATCCACGGCGGTGAGCGGATCGCCGGTGTGATGGTGCGCCTGGTACGTCAGGGGCGCCCGGACCGCATCGACCTCGTCGAGGTCGGCGGCGAGCTCGCACTGGTGTTCCGCCGGCGGGACCGTGTCCACTCCGTCGACACGGCGCACATATCGGGCGGCCTGATCACGGCGTACCACCGGGTGCTCAACCCGGAGAAACTCACCTTCGTCTGAGCCGTCACATCCGGCGTGGCTGTCTCGTCTCCCTGGTGAGATCGTCGCCCGTGGTGCGTACCGCGGGACCGGCCACCCCAGCGAAGCGAAGGAACCATGACCGACAACCAGCGCGTCAACATCGGCAAGCAGCACCCCGCCCCCTACAAGGCCCTGCTCGCCCTCTCGACGGAGGCGGAGAGCGCCGCCGCCGCGGCGGGCCTCGACCCGCTCCTGGTCGAGCTGCTGAAGATCCGCACCTCGCAGATCAACGGCTGTGCCTTCTGCCTGCGCATGCACACGCGCGACTCGCTCAAGAAGGGCGAGAACCCCGACCGGATCGCCGTACTGCCCGCGTGGGCGGAGACCGACTACTTCTCCGACACCGACCGCGCGGCCCTGCTGCTCACCGAGTCGATCACGGGCGTGGCCGACGGACACGTGAGTGACGAGGACTACGAGGCCGCCGCGGCCGTCCTGACCGCGGAGCAGGTCTCGGCGGTGGCGTGGCTGGCGACGGTGATGAACGCCTTCAACCGCGTCGCGGTCACCAGCCGGTACCCCGTCCGGGGCTGACCTCCAAGCCGGGGCCCCGGCCTCGGGACCTGCCCGGGGCCCCGGCCTCGGGACCCGGCAGCACGCGCCACCGGCTCTACCCGCGGTACGCCTCCAGCAGGCGCAGCCACACCTCGCTGATCGTCGGGAACGGCGGAACGGCGTGCCACAGCCGTTCGACCGGTACCTCGCCGACGACCGCGATGGTCGCCGACTGGAGCAGTTCGGCGACGCCGGGTCCCACGAAGGTGACACCGAGCACCGTGCCGCGGTCCAGGTCGACCACCATGCGGGCCTTGCCGCGGAAGCCCTCCGCGTACTGGACGGCGCCGGCCACGCTCAGGAAGTCGTTGTCCACCACCTTGATCCGGTGCCCGGCGCGTTCCGCCTGCAGCGCGGTCCGGCCGACGTGCGCGACCTCGGGGTCGGAGAACACCACCTGGGGAACGGCCTCGCTGTCCGCGGTCGTGACATGGGCTCCCCACTTGGTCTCGTCGAGCGGTTCGCCGTGGACACGGGCCCCGATCACGGCACCCGCGATCCTGGCCTGGTACTTGCCCTGATGGGTCAGCAGGGCGCGGTGGTTGACGTCGCCGACGGCGTAGAGCCAGCCGTCCTGGACGGCGGTGACCCGGCAGGTGTCGTCGGCCCTCAGCCAGTCGCCGGGGGTGAGACCGACGGTCTCCAGGCCGAGGTCGTCCGTGCGGGGTGTCCGTCCGATCGCGAACAGGATCTCGTCGGCGACCAGTGGCTCCCCGTCGGCCAGGGTGATGCGCGCCTCGCCGTCCGGTCCGTCCGGCCGCGTCACGGACGTGACGGAGG
Source organism: Streptomyces sp. NPDC002309 (assembly GCF_053593375.1). Taxonomy (NCBI): domain Bacteria; kingdom Bacillati; phylum Actinomycetota; class Actinomycetes; order Kitasatosporales; family Streptomycetaceae; genus Streptomyces; species Streptomyces sp. NPDC002309. Next base: position 44,868 of record NZ_JBSFCI010000018.1, read on the forward strand.
TCCCGAAGCGGACGTCCACTCCCGCCTCGCGCAGCCCCTCCGTGACCAGCTCCCCGGCGAACGGCTCCCGGCCGGGGAGCAGGACCTCACCCCGGACCAGCTGGGTCACCTCGGCGCCCAGGGCCCGCCAGGCGGTGGCCATCTCGACGGCCACGACACCACCGCCGACGACTACGAGACGTCCCGGTACGGCGGCGGCGCTGGTGGCGTCGCGGCTGGTCCACACCCGTACCTCGTCCAGGCCGGGGAGGTCCGGCAGCGCGGCACCGGTGCCCGTGCAGACGGCGACCACGTGCCGCGCGGTCAGGCGCACGGTGTCGCCGTCGGTGGTGGTCACCACGACCTGACGGGGGCCGTCGAGGCGGCCGTGACCGCGCACGATGTCGACGGAGACCGAGTTCAGCCACGCGACCTGGTCCTCGTCCTGCCAGTGGAAGACGATGTCGTCGCGGTGGGCCAGGACCGCCGGCACGTCCAGCGGCCCGGCCACCAGCTTCCTCAGCCCCGGCACCCGGCGCGCGTCCGCACGCGCCAGCACCGGGCGCAGCAGCGCCTTGCTGGGCTCGCACGCCCAGTAGGAGCATTCGCCACCGAGCAGCTCGCTCTCCACGATCACTGTGCTGAGCCCGGCCGCCTTGGTCCGGTCGGCCACGTTCTCACCGACGGGACCCGCGCCGATGACGACGACGTCGTAGGTACGGGAGGTGTCGTCCACTGCTGCTCCTGCGTCTGTGCTGCCGCTTTCGCGGGTCCGTGTCACGGGGCGGATGCCGCCGCGTCACCGTCCGGGAAGCCGGGTCGTGACTTCCTGGAGCACCCAGCCGTTGCCGTCCGGGTCGCTGAACGAGGCGAACGAGCCGTAACTCGCGCGTTCGGGCTGCGGGCCGTCGACGCGGTCCTTCTCCCCGGCGTGGTGGAAGACACCGCCGGCGTCGTGGAACACCTCGCTGATGTCGACTCCCCGCGCGCGGAGTTCGGCCCGGGCCGCCTCGATGTCGTCGACGATCAGATGCAGCCCTTCGACCGAGCCCGGTGCCGCGTCGGACACCCCGTCGCCGAAGAGGATCGAGCACTGCGATCCCGGGGGCGTCAGATGCACCACCCGGAACCCCTCGTCGTCCGCGTAGTCGACGTCCATACGGAAACCGAGGCCCTCGTAGAAGGACTTGGCCCGGTCGATGTCGGCGACGGGCAGTACGACGACTTCGAGCTTGAGATCCATCTGGTCATCACCTTCCATGGGGCACCGGCTCGTTGGACTACCGGCCCGGTGCCGGCGACTCCGCCGGGGGAACCTCGGCCTGACCGTCCGTCCGGGGTGAACGCCCGCCTCCCGCCGGCGCGCCTCCTATGTCTCCAGGTCGAGACGCACGACCGCGCCGATCTCGATGAGCTGCTCGGGCAGCGCCAGTGCGACCACGCCCATCGCGGTGCTGGTGGGGCGGTGCTCGGCGAAGTACTCCGCGTGCAGGCGGGCCAGCGACGCGAAGTTCTCCCGCATGTCGATGATCAGCGCGGTGGACTCGACGACCTGGTTGCGGGTGGCCCCGAACTGGTCGAGCACCTTGTCGAGGTTGGCGAACGTGGTCCTGGTCTGGAGCTCGAAGTCGCCGGCGCCGACGAAGGCACCGTCGGCGTCGTGCGACACCTGTCCGGAGATGTACAGGGTCTCCCCTGCCTGCAGTGCCTGGCTGTAGCCGAAGAGGGACTCCCACGGCACACCGAAGCCGAACTTCCGAGCCTGGACAGTCATTGTCTCTCCATCGATCCAGGACCCGTCGCGACATCGATCCAGGACCTGCCGCGACACGATGAGGCGCAATTCGCTCGATCAGGCCATTTCGAGCGTAGCAACATGTATCGCCGGGTGCCTTCCGGCGAGGGGCGGCCCGCCCACGCACCGGGGCGGCAGGGCCGCCGGTGCCGTCAACCGTCGAAAAGCACGCCCGGGTTGAGGATTCCGCCAGGGTCCAGGGTGCGCTTGACGGCACTCAGGGCCCGGGCGAAGGGCTCGGGGCGCTGGAGGTCGTACTGGGGGCGGTGGTCGCGGCCCACGGCGTGGTGGTGGGTGATGGTGGCGCGGTGGCGGTGCAGGACGTCGCCCGCAACGGCCTTCAGGTCGTCCCAGATCGCCACCTCGTCACCGGGTCGCGCACCGGCGATCACGGTGAAGTAGGGGGCCGCGCCATCGGGGTAGACATGGGTGAGACGGCAGTTGACGAGCGCGGGGTGCCCCGTCGCCTTGTGCGCGGCGGCGCCGACCTCGGTGCGGACCGCGTCGATCAGCGCGGGCAGCCGGTCCCATGTGGTGGCCGTCTCGAAGGTCTCGGCGACGGCGCCCATCCGGGCCAGCCCGTCCCGGAGGTAGGGCATGCGCAGGAAGGCGGAGCGCCAGGCGCCGACCGCCCCGTCGGCGGACGTGCCCCGGCCGGACGCGTCCTCCTCGGCCCGGCCGCCGTGGGCGCGGGCCAGGTCCAGCGCCTGGGTGAGGCGGTCCTCCACGGGGCCGGTCGAGGACTCGAATCCGAGGACGAGCACGGCGCTGCCGTCCTGGGCCGCGCCCGAGAGCGCGGCCTCTCCCGCGTCGAGCAGCCGGCAGTTGGCGGGTGCGAGGTCGGACCGGGCGAGGGCGCGCACCGCGAGGAGCGCCGCGTCGAAGCCCGTGAAGGACACCGAGGCGGACGCCCTGTGGCGCGGGCGGTCCTGCACCCGCATCCACGCCTCGGTGATCACGCCCAGGGACCCCTCGGACCCGAGGAAGAGGCGGTCCGGTGAGGGACCCGCGCCGGACGCGGGAAGGCGCCAGGAGGCGCCGGCGCCGGCCGGGGTGACCACGTTGAGCGACTGCGTGAAGTCGTCGATGCGGGTCCGGCCCGTGGCGTAGTGCCCGCCCGCCCGGGTGGCCAGCCAGCCGCCGAGGGTGGAGAACTCGAAGCTCTGCGGGAAGTGGCGCAATGTCAGCCCGTGCGGCCGGAGCTGGTTCTCCAGCTCCGGGCCGAGGACACCGGCCTGGACCCGCGCGGCGCGGCTGTCGGTGTCGATCTCCAGGACCCGGTCCATGGCGGTCAGGTCCAGTGACAGCACCGCGTGGTGGGCGTCGCCCCGGTACTCGACACCGCCGACGACCGAGGAGCCGCCGCCGTAGGGGACGACGGCCACCTGGCGCTCGCCGGCCCACTCCAGCAGGTCGGCCACGTCCTGGTCGCACACCGGATGGGCGACCAGGTCGGGAATCCGGCCCGGCCGGCCGCGCAGGGCGCGCGCGACATCGCGGTACGCCTTGCCCATGGCATGCGCGGCGCGCGCCTCGGGGGCGTACGTCACCAAGTGGCCGAGACTGCCCGGCACTTCGGCGGCGGGCGGGCCGATGCGCAGGTCGGCGACCCGGGGCAGGGGCAGCGGCCGGGCCAGGGTGCCGGGCACGAGGGCACCCAGCGCGACGCACTCCGCGTCGTCGGGGTGGGCGTCGGCCCACCCCCATCCCCACCAGGAACGCTCTCGGGACGTGCGCGCCGCGGCGTCGACGGACATGGGCCGGCTCCTTCATCGAATTTACCTGGAGGTAAATTACCTAGTGGTAAATTACTCGCATGGCAACCCCCTCGACCCGGGCGGGCACGAAAGGCGTTCCGCGGGTCCGGCGCGAACGGCAGATCCTCGCCGCGGCCACGGAGGAGTTCGGCCGCCGCGGTTACGAGGGCACCTCGCTCGCGGCGGTCGCGGCGCGCGTCGGTGTCACCAAGACACTGCTGCACCAGTACTTCGGCACCAAGCAGGATCTGTACCTCGCGTGCCTGGTCCCGGTCGGCGACCGGATCCTGTCGGCGATCCGGACGGCCATGGAGGACCCCGCGGACGGAGCCGTGCCGGAGGACGGTACCCAGGACCGGGGCCGCGGGACCGCGCCGCCGGCGCCCACCGCGCTGCGGGTCCTGCACGGCCTCTTCTCCGCGCTGGAGGAACAGCGGGAGGCATGGTTCGTCCTGTACGACACCTCGCTGCCCGCCGACAGCGAGGCCGCCCGCCACGCGCGGCGCTACCGGGCCGCCGTCGACGAGTGCGCGGCACGGGGCACCGCCGACGTCCTGCCGGCCGCCGAGCCCTTCGACGCCCTGGACGCCGACGCCCTGCGCCACGCGTGGCAGGGTGTGGCCACAGCCCTTGTCCGCTGGTGGATCAACCACCCCGAGGAGTCCGCCGACGCCATGACGGAACGCTGCGCCCGCCTGTTCGCCGTGGCCCGGGACGCACTGGTCGCAGCCGACTGAAGCCGGATAATCGGTTGCCCGTCAGGCCACCGCTCAGCATCGTGGGCACCATGAGCGACCAGCCAGAGCGATGGACCAAGGCCACCGTCCACTCCGACATGTGGGTGGATCCCCACGAGGATCCCCGCAACAATGAGGGGGCAAGCCCCGACGGCGAGTTGGCGACCCTCCGGGACTTCCTCGACGGCTATCGCATGACCCTGCGGATGAAGTGCGACGGACTGGGTCCGCGGGACCTGACACGCCGTTCGGTGCCGCCGTCGACCATGTCCCTGCTGGGGCTGGTCCGTCATCTCGCCGAGGTGGAGCGGGACTGGCGCAACTGGATCCGCCCGGAGGACCCGGAACCGAGACTGTACGGTGGCCGCGACTCCGACTTCGACGGCGCCGTGGCGGAACAGGCCCTGGTGGACGGCGCGTTCGCGGATCTCGCTCGCGAACAGGCGGCGACCGACGCGGCGTTGCTCGACCACACGGATCTGGGCACGCGGGTGGGCAAGGACGGCACCGCCGTCCGTGAACTGTGGGTGCACCGCGTCGAGGAGTACGCCCGCCACTGCGGGCACGCCGATCTGCTGCGCGAGTGCGTCGACGGCCGGGTGGGCCAGTAGGCGCACGGCGGTCCGGACGACACCGGCACCGCGTCGCTCACACCTCCTCCGGCACCGGCCGCCGCAGCAGATAGGCGGCGGCCGACGAGACGAGTACGGCCATGCACCCGATGAACACGAGCCCCGCGCCTTCCAGGCCGATCGGCTCCGTCAGCGCTCCCACGCCGATCACCGGCACCGAGATGCCCGCGTAGGCCACCACGAACAGGGTGGACATCACCGCCGCGTGCCGGTCCTCGGGAGACGCCTGGGCCACCGCGGCCAGCGCCGCGCGGAACGTCAGCCCCTGCCCGCCTCCGCCGACGAGCGCGCTGAGCACGACGAGCGCCAGCAGATCCCAGTACAGCGCTCCCGCGAGCAGCGCCAGACCGGCGAGGAGTCCGGCGCACCCCAGCGGCAGCGACCGGCGCACCCCGATCCGGCCGACGGCCAGTTGCCCGCCCGTCGAGGCGAAGAAGGCCAGTGCGACGACCAGCCCGCTCACGGCGTGGTCGCGCACGTCCAGCGACTCGGCCAGGAACGCGGGACTGACCGAGGTGAAGACCCCGAACAGCGCGAACCCCACGAACGAGGCGATGGCCGCCGGCCCGAACACCGCCCGCACCTGCACGGGCAGAGCGGGCGCGTGCGGCCGTACGGACCGCAGCGGCATACGTTCGCCGACGGTCTCCGGAAGGCGCAGCAGGACGGCGAACGAGACGGCGACCAGGGCGAGGTGGGCGACGAAGGGCAGGTACAGGGGCCAGGGGGCGTACTCCGCCAGCACACCGGCCAGGAGCGGACCGCAGCCGAGCCCTCCCATGTTGGCGGCCGTCGCGACGAAGGTGGCCCGCGAGGTGCCGCCGTACGGTGCGAGCTCCATCACGTAGGCCGAGACGGCCCCGGTGAGGAGCCCCGCGGACACTCCCGACAGCAGCCGCCCCGCGTACAGCCAGCCCAGTTCGGTGGCACACAGGAAGCACACCGCGCTCGCCGCCCCGGCTCCCAGGCCCCACTGGACCACCACGCGCCGGCCCACGGCGTCGGAGGCGTTGCCGGCCAGCAGCAGGACGCCGATGACCCCGAAGGCGTACAGGGCGTACACGACGGTCACCGTGAACTCGGAGAAGCCGAACTTCTCCTGGTAGAGGGGGTACAGCGGGGTCGGCAGCGTGGTGCCGGCCATGCCCACGGCGAACACCGCCCCAGCGAGCACACACTCACGCCACCCTCGGCGAACGCCGTCCATGTCGCCGACGGTAACCGCGCGTGCACCGGAACCGTCCGAACGGCACGCCACCCGGGCCGCGGTCGCACGTCGGGCGTCCGGGAGCCGCCGGGCTGCGGTCGCGACAGGAGCGGCCGACAATGGTGAGCGGGTCGCCTGCGCGCCCGTCCTGACACCGCGGCGCCGCCCGAGAGGAGCGTGCCCATGCGCGCTGAGTCGTCACCGGCCGCGCGCACGGGGGCGCTTACCGCGGCCGCCGTCCCCCGAGACACGGCGCCGTCCGATCCGCGCGCTCCCCTCCCCCGAGACGCGACGCCACCCGGCCCACGCACTCCACTCCCCCGAAGCGCGACGCCGTTCGGTGCGCGTGCTCTGCTCCCCCGAGACGCGACGCCACCCGGCCCGCGCGCTCCACTCACCCGAAGCGCGACGCCGTTCGGTGCGCGCGCTCTGGTCGCCGGGTGGCTGCCGTGACCGGCGGGGCAGCGCGGACGGAGATCCTGCGCCGGTCGTTGCGGGTCTCCCTCTCCGCGTCCGCGGGCTTCTACCCCTTCCTCTACTGGCTCCACGAGCCGGTCGTGGCGCTGTACGCGCTGTTCGCCCCGATCTCGCTCGGTCTGCTCTCTTCGATCCCCGGATCCGGGCGGCAGCGGGCCGAGGTGATGCTCAAGGCACTGCCGGTGGGCCTGCTGCTGGTGGGGCTCGGAACCGTCCTGGCGGTGCAGACCTGGTCGGCGGTGCTGGGAATGCTGGTCGTCGGCTTCCTGCTCGCGTTCGCCGCGATCGCGGGGCCCCGGCCGGCCGGGGCGGCACCCGGGCTCCAGCTCTTCTACATCCTGGCCTGCTTCCCGCCGTACGAACCCGAGACCCTCTGGCTACGGCTGGCCGGGCTCGCCTACGGCGTGGTGGTGCTGGCGCTGTGCGAGCTGTTCCTGCTGCCTCAGCCTCCCGGCCGGAGCTACCGGGAAACCATCGCGCACGCCCTGTCCACGGCAGGCGACACCATCGTCGGACGCAGCCTCCTGTCCCCCGCGGAGCTGCGGGGCACCGGCATGAGGCTGCGGCTGTCCGAGGCCCCGCCGGCGGAACGCCCCGCGGGCCCCGACCGCGCCGACCGCGGCCTGGCCCAGGCGGGGTCCGCCGCGCGCCGGCTGCTGGAACAGCTGGCCCATCTGGCCGAGTCCGGCGAACTGCGCGCGCTCGTCCGTGAAGGCACCGGTATCCGCGCCGGCGCGGAGGAGAACGCGGACGGCGAGGGCCGTTGCGACGTGGCGTCCGGCTCCCTCCTGCCACAGGTGGCGATCCTGTGCCACGAGACGGCCGATGCCCTGCGGACCGGTCGGACCGCGCCCGGCTCCCAGCGGATGGACGCGGCGATCGACGGCTTCCAGCAGCTGCGCGTCCGGCAGGTGACCGGGGCGGCCTCCGAGGTCCCGCCGGTACCGGTGCTGCGCCGGCAGGCCGCGCTGCTGGCCGTCGCCGAGTCCGTCCGGGTCCTGGAGATCTCGGTACGGGTCGCCCTGGACGGGCGGCGTACTCCGCCCATCGAGCCACGGGAGCTGTTCTGGTACGCGTCGGCCTCCGCCCCCTACCTGTGGTCGCGCCGGATCATCGGCAACATGACGTTCCGCGCGGTGCAGTTCCAGAACGCCCTGCGGATCGCCGTCGCACTGGCAGCCGCACGGCTCGTCGCCGGTTCGCTCGACCTGACGCACGGCTTCTGGGTACTGCTGGCGGTACTGACGCTGAGCCGCACGACCGCCGGAGAGACCTGGGCCGCCATCCGCAAGGCCGTCGCGGGCAACCTGATCGGTGCCGTCGCGGCGGGCCTGCTGCTCATCGGCCTCGATCAGCACACCGAGGCGTACGCGGCGCTGCTGGCGCCGGGCATGCTCATCGCCTTCGCGCTCGGGCCGCTCCTCGGCATCGCCTGGGCACAGGGGCTGTTCACCCTCGTGGTGGCCACCGCGTTCGCCCAGATCGCCCCCGCGTCGTGGCACCTCGCCGCGGCACGGATCGTGGACGTCGTGACCGGCAGCGCCATCGGGCTGCTCTGCGCCCTGCTCGCCTGGCCGTCCGGCGCCCGCCGCGAGGTACTGCGCACCATGGCCGGCCTCCTGCGGGAGTGCGGCCCGCTGATCAAGGGCACCGTCGCGACGCTGACGGCCGTACCACCGGGCTCGGCCCCCGCCCCACCGACGTTGCCCACCCTGCACCGCCTGCGCCTCGCCGAGTCCGCCTACGCGCAGTACCGCAGCGAGCCGGGGGGTGGCACGCCCGCCCCCACGGACTGGCACGCCGTGCTCATCACCGCCCACCACATCCTGCTCGGCGCCCAGTGGCTGCCGCGCGTCGACCTGCCCGCGACCGCCATGTCCGGGGACGCCGCCGACCAGGCACGGGCCGGTGCGTGCGCGCTGGCGAACACCACCGACCGGCTCGCCGCCCTGTGCGCGGGCGACATGTCCGAGTGGGCGCGGGGCGGGCCGTCGGCCGCCGAGCCGGGGACAGGCGTGCCACCGCTCGACGCGGGCCGGCCGACCGGATCGGAGGGAGAGGGGACGCGGCCGCCACCCGCTCGGCCGGACAAGGACAGGCCGCCCCCCGGGCAGCCGAGGCCGCCTCTCCCCGGGCAGGCCGAGGACCGGTCCGCCTCCTCGCCGCCGGGACCGCCATCCCCTCGACCAGGACCTGCGTCCCCACGACCGGGCGAGTCGCGTCCGACGCCGCCGCCGCAGCAGCACGGCGAATCACGTCCAGCGTCCCCGCAGCACGGCGAATCACGTCCGGCCTCCCCGCGGCGCGGCGAATCACGTCCGATGCCCTCTCGGCCGGACCGGACCCCGATGCCCGCGCTGGTCGACCTCGACGTCTGGCTGCGCAGCCTCAGCGCTCAACTGGCCCGCATCGAGGGCAGCCTGCCCGAGACCGTCCGTCGGGTGGAGCGCCGTTCGCCGGCCTCCGGTGCCCTCCGATCCTTCTCCCGCCCCGGCGGGGACAGAGGCTAGGCGCGCGGTGACGAGCCGGAGCCCGCGCGTCGCGCCGCGGGCACAGCCGCCGTCGCCGTGCCGGGGACGGGAGTGGTGGCTGCCACTGGCCGCGGGGCGGTCGACGTCATCACCGAACTCCTCGTCCACGGACGCGAACCGGTGAGTTTCCTGCTCATCGCCGTCCATGTCGCGACGCTCCTCATCGGTTCCTGCGCGCCGATTCCCGACGCTGGGCGGCCCAGTCCGGCGACGCCCGCGCCGCCCTCGCCTTCCCGCTGGACGGCACGCTCCCACCGCTACAACGGACCACCCCACGCCGTCAGAACTGAACCCCTGGGGCCGTGCCACGCTCCCGGATCCAGTCGGCGCACCGGCGCTTCAGAAGGCGATCGCCGGCGAACCACCCCTGCCAGGGCGCGTCCAGCCGCAGCCAGGCCGCGGGCTGCCCGTCCTCCGGGGCCAAGGGGACACGACGGTCGGCGACCGCCGTGAAGGACAGGCCCAGCACGGCCGGCCGGCCGGGACGGTACGAGCGAACGGCGGCGGCGGCCGGTACACCGAGCAACTCCGCGTCCACCCCCGTCTCTTCGAACAGCTCCCGCACCGCCGCCTCGCGCGGAGTCTCCCCGGGTTCCACCTTGCCGCCGGGTGCCACCCAGCCACGCCAGCGGTGATCGACCATCAGGACATGCGTCAGCGCCTCGTCGCACGCCCACACCTCGGCCGCGAGCGGACCGTGCCGGTTCGCGTCGGGGTCCAGCAGCCACCGCCAGGCGCCGTCGTCCTGGGTCAGGGCCTTCCTCGCGTCATGCTCCGCGGCCTCGAGAACGCGCCGCTCCATCAGGTGACGGGTCATCGCCGGAGAGTACGACGAGCCTCTGACAACCCCACCCCTGACCACCCTTGACCTTCTGAGTCTTATTACGCAACTCTACTGTCGACGGACCTCGGCGATGAGGAGGCGAACACGATGGAGTGGACGGGCGCGCGGTACGCGGACACACCGACGGTGGAGGTGACGACTTGGGTCGATGCCCCACCCGAGCGTGTGTGGGAGCTGGTCTCGGACGTGGAACGCATGCCGGCGGCGAGCGTGGAGCTGCGGTCCGCGGCGTGGATCGACGGAGCAGTCGGGCCGGTCGTGGGGGCCCGGTTCCTCGGACGCAGCGCGCATCCGGAACTCGGGGAGTGGGAGACCGTCTCGACCGTCATCGCATGCGAACGGCCGAGGGTGTTCGCGTGGGCGGTGGCCGACCCGGAGAACCCCATGGCGATCTGGCGGTTCCGCCTGACGCCGAGGGACGAAGGAACCGAGCTGTCGCAGTGGGTGCGGATGGGCCCGGCCCCCTCGGGACTGTCCATCGCGATCGAGGCCATGCCGGACAAAGAGCAGAAGATCGTGTTCGTGCGCCTGCGGGAGTTCGAACGCAACATGACCGCCACGCTGGAGCACATCAAGCAGTGGGCGGAGGCGTGATGCGGACGGCGACGACGGTCGAGGCGTCCGGCTTCGGCACCTGGTCCCGGCAGGCCGACTTCGTCGTCGAGGCGGAGAAGCTCGGTCTCGACGTCTGCTGGGTGGCCGAGGCATGGGGATCCGACGCCCCGTCCGCCCTCGGCTTCTACGCGGCCCGTACCGAGCGCATGCTGCTCGGCTCCGGGATCATGCAGGTGGGCACGCGCACCCCGGTCGCCCTCGCGCAGACGGCGATCACCCTGTCCAACCTCTCCGGCGGACGCTTCCTGCTGGGCCTCGGCCCCTCCGGTCCTCAGGTGATGGAGGGCCTGCACGGCGTGCCGTTCGCCCGCCCCCTGGCGCGCGTGCGCGAGACGGTGGAGATCGTGCGGCAGGCGATCGCGGGCGGCAGGATCACCCACTCGGGCGCGGAGTTCCGGATCCCGCTCGCCGGTGGTGAGGCCGTACCCATGCGGCTCTCCCTGCGGGCCGAGCACCCCGTTCCCCTTTATCTGGCGGCCCTGTCACCGGCGATGCTCAAGCTCACCGGGGAGGTCGCGGACGGCTGGCTCGGCACCAGCTTCGTGCCCGAGGGCGCGGCGGACGCCTACTTCGCCCCTCTCCAGGAAGGTCTGGCCGCCGCCGCGCGCGGCCGTGAGGACCTCGACGTGTGCCAGGGAGCGGAGGTCTGCTTCGCGGCGGACGAGGAGGCGCTCGGCGCCATGGTCGCCGGCCGCAGGAAGGAACTCGCCTTCAGCCTGGGCGGTATGGGCTCGGCGTCGACGAACTTCTACAACCGGGCCTACAGCCGCCAGGGTTGGGCGGAGGTGGCGGCGGAGGTCCGGGAGCGCTGGCAGGGCGGCGACCGCGACGGCGCGGCAGCCCTCGTGACCGACGAGATGGTGCTGGCCACCACACTCATCGGCACCGAGGAGATGGTCCGGCGGCGGCTGCGTGTGTGGCGGGACGCCGGCGTGGACACGGTCCGCATGTATCCGGCGGGTGAGACCCTCCAGACGCGACTGGACACGCTGGGCAGGGCGATCGAGCTGGTCCGCGACCTCGACGGCGAGGCCTGAACCCCGCGACACACCGCCTCGCGGGCCGGGGCACCCGATGTCACGGCCGGGGGCGCCCTCGACGGAGTGTCTCACCCGTCCGGTCCGAGGCCGAAGCGCTCCCGCACGTCGGGCCGCTTCAGCAGGCGGGCCGGGTAGCCGGGCCCCGTGGTCACGGTCACCTCCGCGTGCCGCAGCGGTTCACCGCAGGAGGAACACACCACCTGGGGCTGTGTGTCGTGGTCGCAGGTGGTGTGGCGCATGACGACGGGGACGCCTTCCTCACCCGCCAGCCAGCGGTCTCCCCAGGCGTTGAGCGCGGCCAGGACGCCGTAGAAGTCACGGCCCTTCTCCGTCGGCAGGTACTCGTGGCGGACCGGCTCGGTCCGGTAGACGCGGCGCTCCAGGAGCCCCGCCTCCTCCAGACGCCGCAACCGGTCGGCGAGGGTGTTGCGGGCGATGCCCAGCGAGCCGATGAAGCCGTCGAAGCGTGACTCGCCGTAGAAGACCTCCCGCAGGACCAGCAGTGTCCAGCCGTCGCCCAGGATGTCCACCGTACGGGCGATCGAGCAGGGCCAGCCATCGAAGGACGTCCGTCTCATGCGTTCGACCATAACAGCGTTCGACCATGACGGTCTCATGATGAGATGCGGGGGCCGAGGCCGCCCGCGACAGCCGCCCGGCGTGAGGCCCCAGGCGCTCAGCGAGCCTTCTTCAGGGTGACCTTCCCGGCCTTCTTGGTGAACAGGGCGCCGCCGACGCTCATGGAGACGAGCAGGCTGTACTTGCCGGCGGGGACGTCCGAGACGTCGATCCCGCCGGTTCCCGTCGTGAAGTATCCGAAGTCGTAGTTGCCGAGGTCACCGGTCGGCTTGTGCGGCCGTACCGCGTCGGGGGTCCTCTTCGCCTCCAGGGCGAAGGAGTGACATTCCTGCTTCCCCTGGAGCACGAGATAGTAGAAGGCGTGCGTGTCACGGTCGGCGTTCCGTCCGGGCAGGAAGAGAACGCCCTCGGCGTGGACCTTCCCTTCGCGCTCCTCCGCCCTCCCGGGAGAGAAGCACACCCCGGCGGAGTCGATTCCCACGATGCTCCGCTTGACCAGCTTGAGGCCCCCCTTGCCGCCGCGGAACAGAAGCTCCGCGTCACCGTCGGCCCGGCGTCGGTCGACCGCGTTCTGCGAGATCAGCCGCGTCCGCCGCTCGATCCCCTCGTCCTGGCTCGTGACGCAGACGGAGACGTCGTAGGTGCCCTGCGGGAGCCCGGCGAAGGTCAGCCGGCCCTCGGAGGCGAATCCGCCCATCTCGTACTCGCAGAAGTACTCGTCGAAGTAGTCCCGGTAGAGCCTGATCTCCTTGGCCGACTCCAGCGGGTACGTCCAGGTCTCGCCGTCCTTCTCCAGAACGAGCCGCTTGGTCTCGGCCACCGGACCGTCGGGCGACACGCCCGGCAGGAAGGCGTGTCCCTTCAGCCGCAGACACCCCTCGGCGAACTCGGCACGCTGGAGGACGGCCAGGGCGGTGTCGCGCGCGCGGAGCTCGGCGAGGTGCGCGGCGGCAGCCTCCGGGTCCTCGGCGTCGGTACCGATCCGGACCTCGCCCCACCGGGGCGCGGCGCCCTCCGTCAGGGAGTACACGATGCTCAGGATCGACGGCAGCGCCTGCCGGACCACCTCGTCGTGCCGTCGGACCGTGGGCGATTCGACGAAGAGGAAGTTGAAGTTCTCGTACTCCCGCAGGGCGGGGAGGTAGTGCTTGACCTCCTCCTCGTACTGGTAGTCGCCGGGAGAGGAGACGACGTAGACGTTCCGCTTGAGGTCCGTCGCGCGCGCGAGGACGTCCGGCATGACGGCGTCCATCGTCGCGACGTTCTCGTCGGACTGTCCCTCACCGAGGACGGCGTCCCCGAGCTGTCCGTGGCCCTTGGAGTAGCCGCCGAGGAAGTACTGCGGTGTCGAGGCCACGATGTTCTTGTAGTCGTACTTCAGGCCGTAGTACAGCGCGGCGCTTCCGCCCTTGGAGGCGCCCAGCAGGGTCACCTCGTCCCGGGTGACCCCCAGCCGCCCCATGTGGTCCCCGATGAGGGCCTGTATGGAATCCGTGACGCTGAAGTCCATGTTCCTCGCCACGTAGTACGAGGCCCCGCCGTCGAAGTGGTCACGGATCCTCAGGATGTTGCACTTGACGCTCTCCAGCGCGTTGCCGAAGCCGTACTTGCTCCCCACGGACGAGAACACCACCAGCAGGTGCCGGTGGTCGCCCTGGGCCGGGCGGAACTGGAACTCGACCGGCCACTTCCCGTGCACCTCCACGCTCTCCTGGTAGGCGCGGTTCCTTTGCGTCGCATAGTTGGGCGACAGCGGAGGCAGGGCGTTCTTCATGGCGGTATGCGGACTCTCTGGCCAGGTGTTCGGACGGGCGGCGTTCCGGCGGAGTATACGGAGTGGTCACCTGCTGGTCAGCCAGAAGCAGGGCAGGGAAGTGCTCGGACAAAACGGAAACCGAGACCGAGACCGAGACCGAGACCGAAGCGGAGACCGAAGCGGAGGCCGGTCAGGGTCGGGGGCGCCGCCGCCGGGCAGCGCCCGGTGGGCGCCGCGCCATGTCGCCGCGCGGCACCGCATGCCTGCGACCGGCGCGTCCCCCCTCGGGCCGTGCCCGTGATTCGTGAGACGCGCCGCTCCGGTTCTCACATATAAGCGCATAAAACAGGTCTTATACGTTCATGCAGAAATTTACGCGGCGCACCTTGCTCGGTGCCTCGATCGTGGCGGCCGGATCGGGAACTCTGGCCGCCTGCTCCGGATCCGACGCCCCGTCCGAAGGCGGGGCCACCGGCCACAGGGGCGCCAGGCACAGTGCCGGCAACTTCATCCCCAAGGGACCGAAGGGATACGTCAACCCGTCCGATCCCGAGGTCCTGGCCGCCGAGAAGAGGCGCGGGTCCGGTCCCGTGCGCAAGTTCAAGCTCACCGCCACCGAGGCGTCGATCGACCTGGGCGGCAAAACCGTCAGGACATGGGCGTACGGCGACCAGCTGCCCGGGAAGGAGGTCAGGATCACGGCCGGCGACATTCTCGACCTCACGCTGGCCAACCATCTGCGCGAGGCGACGACACTGCACTCGCACGGCATCCGGATGCGCTGCGACATGGACGGCGTGCCGGGTCTCACCCAGCGTTCCATCAACGCCGGCGAGGAGTTCAACTACCGCTTCGCGGTGGCGCACCCGGGCACCTACTGGCTCCACTCGCACTCGGGGATGCAGCTCGACCGCGGTCTGTACGCTCCGTTCATCGTCGAGGACCCCAAGGAGCCGCTCTCCTACGACAAGGAGTGGGTCATCGTCCTGGACGACTGGGTGGACGGCGTCTCCGGGTCCACCCCGGACCGCGTGCTCAGCCAGCTGCGGGGCGGTGAGGCGGCGCCCATGGACATGGGTGAGGGAGCGCACGGGCCGAACAGCGCCAAGTCCAGCGGTGCCCACGAGTCGGCCTCCGCCAAGGCCGCCGGTCCCGACCGCGTCCTGCGCGATTCGTACAGCCGCGTCCTGGAGAGCATGGGAGGCAACGTCGACTACCCGCACTACCTGATCAACGGCCGCCTCCCGGGGGCACCCTCGGTCTACAAGGCCCGTCCCGGTGACCGCATCCGGCTGCGCATCATCAACGCCGGGGGCGACACCGCCTTCCGGGTGGCGCTCGGCGGCCACGAGATGACCGTGACCCACACGGACGGCTATCCGGTCGAGCACACGAAGACGCAAGCGCTGCTGCTCGGCATGGCCGAACGCTACGACGTGATGATCACCGCCGGGAACGGCGTGTTCCCCCTCGTCGCGCTCGCCGAGGGCAAGGGCGCGAGGGCGATGGCCGTGCTGCAGACCAGCGGCGGTGCGCTCCCCCCGCCCACCGCGCACCCGGACGAACTCGACGGCATGCTCGTGCCCGCCAGGCGCCTCGTGCCGCACGAGTCGGTCGCCCTCAGCGACGACGAGCCGGACCGCGAGATGCGCATCAAGCTGACCGGCGGCATGGAGAACTTCGACTGGGGCTTCGATCACGAGCCCTACTCCATCGAGAAGCGCATCCCGATCCGGGAGGGTGAACGGATCCGTATCAGCCTCATCAACGCCACCGACATGTGGCACCCGGTACACCTCCACGGCCACACGTTCGCGATGACCGGCATCGACGCGGTCGGTGCCCGCAAGGACACCGCCCACGTGCTGCCCCACCGCAAGCTCGTCATCGACTTCTACGCCGACAACCCGGGCCTGTGGATGCTGCACTGCCACAACCAGTACCACTCCGAGTCCGGCATGATGACGATCCTCGGCTACCGCAAGTGACGACGTTCCGCGCGCGGGAGCGGACTCCTCGGTGGCTCACCGCGTCGGGCCCCGGCCGTGTGCCGGGACCCGGCCGGGACTGGCGTCCGCCGGCCCGGCCGAGCGGTGCCCCCGCCGCGGGTCCGTAGCCCGTCCGAGTCCTCCTGAGCCGCTCGGACCCGGTCGCGGCGGTGCGGCACACCGCCGCCGCCCGCCCGATGAGCCATGGCGCCGACCGTCGGACCCGGATCGGCAGCCGGACGCCGGGGCGGTTCTCCCCCGCCCGCGCGATGCCGGGCCACGCGCTCCAGGTGTCCGCCGCCGTGCCGCTGCTCATCGCCTTCGGTTCACTCGTCTCGCAGGGCACGCTCACCGACACCGCCACGGCCGCGGCACCACGCCCGTCGGCTGCGCGGTGCCCGACGACGCGAACCCCCGGGGAGCGAACCCGCCCTGACAGGTGCGGGGCCGCCGGCGTTCCGTCCGTGGAGGACGGACGCCGGCGGCTCCGCGGATCGGTGACGGTCACCAGGAGCAGTCGGGTACCCCGGCGATCTTCTCGCCGCCCTGGATGTAGATGTTGTTGACCCAGCCGACCTTCCCGTCGGCCAGCTCGACCAGCGTCCACCACCGGTTGCTGTAGCCGCTGTCGTGGATGGTCTCGCCCTCGCGCTGGCAGTGGCCCTTGGCGGCCGTACGGGAGACGGTCGCGACGACGGTGGGGCAGGAGCCCCGCGAGGGGTAGAAGACGCAGTCCGCGTCCTGTCCGTCGTGACGGACGTTCACGTTCGTCGCCCAGATGTAGATCGACGTCAGGGACGCCGACGCCTCTGCCGGGGCGGTCGTGGCGGCGGGTCGTTCGGGGGCCGCGGAGGCGGCCGGGGCCAGGGTCAGGAGCCCGGCCGTCAGGGCCGAGGCGGTCATCGCCCTCGCAAGACGTGCTGTGTTCATGCTTCCTCCGGATTCCGGGTGGTCAGATGTACTCGCAGTCGACGGTGCCGTCCCCGAGGCTGTCGACCGGCGCGCCGGGCACCGGACTGTTGTTGGAGCCGCCGGCGGCGAACACCGCCGAGATCCAGCCCAGGGTCCTGCCGGGCGTGATGACCTGGACCCAGTAGGTGTTGGTGTAGGGGCCGTCGGTCACCCGGCCGGCCTCGCCCATGTCCACCTGGCAGTACGCCTGGACCCTGACACGCGTGAGCCGCTCGGTGGTGGCGAGGTCACAGCTCGTGCTCTGGCACGAACGCACCCGCACGTCGCTCGCCCACACGTACACCGACCCGCTCGGCGGGTGGGCGGCCGCCGGCTGGGCGAGCGACAGCAGGAGCGAGGCGGCGACCACGACGAGGCCCGCGAGGGAGCGCAGCGCCCTGAGGGCGGGGCGCCGTTCGTTGCGGTCGTCGTGCCCGCGCGCGTCCGAGTGTGTCGACTTCGTCTCCGTCATGGTGGGGTCCTCTCCCGGCGGGATCACGGGCGACGGGTGCCGCGCCGTTCACCACTGCGACGGGAGGTGACCGCCTGCCGTATGACCACCGAAGGGCCCGCGTCGCTCGCCGGTTCGAGGCCGCCTCAGCGTCCTGGACCGCCGCCGCCCCGGTCCGGGGGCTCGTGGGCCTCGCGGCTGCCGAGCTCACGGAAGACATGCAGCGCCTCCTCCTCGAGCTCGCGTCCCACCGGCCCCGCGCCTCTGGCCAGTTCGGCGCGGGCGAGGTCGCGCAGGGTGCGGGCACGCCAGAGCGGCAGAGCAAGCTTCTCCCAGAGGCCGAGTGCCTGCCGCAGCGTCTCGGTCGCGGTCTCCCATCCGGACGCGGCGAGGTGCCACTCGCCGAGCGTGCGCAGGACGAGGGCCTCGCCGAACATGTCCTGACGCTCACGGGTGATCTCCAGGCACCGGTCGAGACGTTCCCGGGCCTCCGGCAACCGGCCCTGGCGCAGCTCGACCTTGGCCAGCGACTGACTCGCGTACATCACGCCGAAGGCGTCGTCCGTCTCCTCGAAGATGCTCAGAGAGCGCCGCAGCAGGGCCTCCGCGCCGGGCAGGTCTCCCCGCGCCCGGTGGCACAGGCCCAGGGAGCGCAGCGCCAGTGCCTCGCCGTGGCGGTCCCATGCGGTCACGTACAGCCGGTGCGACTGGGAGAGGGCCTCCCATGCCTCGTCGTGCCGGCCCTGGTCCCGGTGCACGCACCCGATGCCGTAGAGCACATGGGCCATGGACGCGATGTCCTCCGGCTCGCGGTACTGGTCGAGAGCCGAGGTGAGAAGGGTCAGCGCCTCGGCGAAGCGGGCCTGTTCACGGCGGACCGCGCCCATTCCGGCCAGCGCGTCCGCGCGGCCGCGGCGGACGGACCGCTCCTCGAACAGGCGCAGTGCCGCGGCGAAGAACGCGTGTGCCTCGTCGAAGCGGTCCTGCTCCAGGCGGAGTTGGCCGAGCCCGTTCAGCAGCCAGGCCTCCCCCTCGACGTCACCGCCGCGGCGCACCGCGTCGAGGGCCACGTCGTGCGAACGGGACCAGGCGTCGAACTGGTTGTAGAGCGCCGCGGACGCGGCCATGAGCGCGGCGGCGAGTTCGCGGGCGGCGTCGGACATGCCGTGTTCGGCGCAGTGGGTGACCGCGGCCAGCAGGCAGCGCTGCTCGGCGGCGAACCACGCGGTCGGCTCCCCCGCCAGGTCGGCCGGCTCCTCCACGGCGCCCGGGAGGAGCCGCGACGCGCCGCCGGGGCCGCGGGCCGCCGCGCTGCGTGCCAGGCCCAGCCACCTCGCGACCAGCCTGCCCACCGCCCTCTCGCGCTCGTCCGCGTCCTCGTCGGCGAGACACCGCTCACGGGCGTGCTCGCGCGCCAGGTCGTGGATGCGGTAGCGGGTCCGGCCCGTCTCGTCGGTGCGGACGACCTCCACGAAGTGGCAGTCGACGAGACGTTCGACCGCGTCCTCCGCCTCGTGCGCGGTCACGTCGAGGAGCGGCCCGGCGACCCAGGCGGCGAAGTCGGGCAGATCCATCAGTGCCAGGCGGCGCAGCGCGCGCTGTTCCTGTGCGTCCAGGTCGGCGTAGCCGAGTCCGAGGCTCGCGCGCACCTCCAGGTCCCCCGCCTGGAGTTCGTCCAGCCGGCGGCGCTCGTCCCGCAGCCTCGCGGCGAGCCTGGCCGGCGTCCAGTGAGGGCGGGCGGCGAGCCGGGCGCCCGCGATACGCAGGGCGAGCGGGAGCCGTCCGCACAGCGCGACGATCTCGGCGGCCTGGCCCGGTTCCAGGGTGGGGCGGGTCGGTCCGGCCACGCGTGCCAGCAGGTCGAGTGCCTCCGGCTCGGACGGCACGCCCAGGTCGAGGTGCGTCGCGCCTTCCAGGGCGACCAGCCGGCGGCGGCCGGTGATCAGCACCGCCGAGCCCCCGCCCGGCGGCAGCAGGGGCCGCAGCAGTGCCTCGCTGACGGCGTTGTCCAGGATGAGCAGGACCCTGCGGCGTGCGAGGTGCGTGCGGTAGAGGCCGAGAAGGTCCTCCTCGTCGCGGGCCTCGGTGCCGGGGTCCACGCCGAGAGCGCGCAGCAGCCGGGCGAGGGCGTCGGCGGTCCGTACGGGCTCGGAGTCGGAGGCGCGCAGGTCGACGAAGAGCTGCCCGTCGGGGAAGAGCGCCGCGGTGCGGTGGCCGACGTGCACGGCCAGGGCGGTCTTGCCGGTGCCGGACCGGCCGGAGACGACCCCGATGGGCGGCGCGGTGCGCAGCGGGTCGCGCACCTGCTCCAGGAGTGCGGTGGCCCAGGCGATCTGTTCGGTGCGTCCTATGAAGTCGGCGACGTCCGGAGGGATCTGGGAGGGAACGGCCCGGCGCGTGTCGTCGTGGGGCTGCTGGAGGCGGGGCGGTGCCGGTGCGTTCCGGTCCGCGCCCGGCCGGGGAGCCGTCCCGCCGGCGGGCGCGTGCCTCGCTCCGGCCGGTCGGGCTCCGGTGGGGTTCGGTCCCCCGGGGCCCTGTCCGGAGGGTGTGGCATCGCGGCGGCCCGGGGGCCCGAGCACCGTGGTGTCGGCCTGGAGCAGGGCCCGGTGCAGTGCCCGCAGCTCCGGCCCGGGATCGAGGCCCAGGTCCGTTCTGAGCAACCGGCGGCCCTCGTCGTAGCAGCGCAGCGCGTCGGCGACCCGGCCGGTACGGAAGAGCGCGGTCATCAACTGGCCCCGCGCGCGCTCCCGCAGCGGGTGGGCGGCGACGTGGGCGACGAGTTCGGCGACGAGATCCGTGCGCCGGTCGAGTTCCAGCTCGGCGGCGAAGCGGAACTCCTGTGCCTCCAGACGGAGTTCCGTCAGACGCATCGCCTCGACGCGGGCGAAGCTCTGCCCGAGCCCTTCCAGGGCGTCCTGCCCGCGCCACAGACGCACCGCCGACTGGAGTGTGTCGACGGCCTCCTCGGCCCGCCCGTCCAGGGCCGCGGTCCGGCCGGCCGTGAACGCCTCCTCGAAGCGCCGGGTGTCCACGGCGGACGGAGGGAACTCGGCGACGTAGCCGGGGGATCGGGTCCGAATCGCGTCAGCGCCCTCCCGGCCGGCGAGGGCGCGGCGCAGTCCGGAGACGTGCGAGGCGACGAGCGCACGCGCGGTGGCGGGCGGCTCCTCCTCCCAGACCAGGTCGACCAGTCGTCCGGCGGAGAGGACCTCACCGAGGTGCACGACGAGAGCCGCGAGTATCGCCGTCGGTTTCGCACCGTTCAGCGAAATCCGCTGTCCCCCGCTCGACACTTCGACCGGACCCAGAAGGCGAACGTCCACCGTGTCCCCCGAATTCACGTTCCCGCGAGTCAGGGACAACATACCGGCACCTGCCGACAGGCATGCCTCACACCGCGCTGCCCTTCTTCATTTCGGCAGAGCGGTGGGACTGAGAATGGCCGAAAAACGCTGGGTGTCCGGTGCGAATTCCTCCCCGTTCACAGAAGAGACCGTCCGACTTTCGACCTGGGGACGGAAGTCACCACCTCTCCGTATGAGCCGATTCCGAAGTGACGCATACGGCCGGTCGCCCGGAACCGTCATCCGGGCGCATCGACGAGAGCACACGACCGACGGAGGGCTGAATGACCGGATCGACGACCAAGAAGACCAGCCGAGCGCGCCGCACGGCGGCCGCCGTGGTGGCGGCCTGCGGCGCGGGCCTGTCCCTGATCGCGGCCGCGCCGGCCCCGCAGGCCCCGCAGACGACCCAGGTCTACGTCTGGGCGACCGGCGTGAACATGCGCGGATGTGCCGAGTTCTCGTGCCCGCCCTACAGCGGCATCAAGGTCGGCCGGATGTATGTCACGGCGTATTGCCAGAGCACGGGTGACACCGTCAAGGACGGTCCCTACGAGAACAATTACTGGGTCCAGGTGGACGCCGGCGGGCCACGTGGCTGGATCAGCGCGGTGTATGTGCGCGGGGGCAGCAATTACGCGCCCATTCCCGGAGTTTCGGAGAACTTCGAGGACTGCTTCTGACGAAGTCCGGGCACAGACCCGGCTGCCGGCTCCTTCGGGCGGGCGGTGCGCGGAGCGACGACGGGCCGTCATGGCCCCGTCGCCCCGCGTACCGTCCGCCCGTTTCGCGTGCCGCTCGCCGCTCGCCGCTCGCCGCAGGGGGATCGCCGCAGGGGGATCGCGGGGCGGGCACGTGCGCGACTCCGCGGACCCGGCGCGCGGGCCGGCCGCACGGAACGCACTGGTGCAACGCGACCGCCGGCGGCCCTGCAGTCCGCCCTGCAGCGGTTCTGCAGCGGTTCTGCAGAGCCCACCGGCACGCTGTGAGCGTGACGGACATCATCCTGCTTTCGGACCACCGCGTGGCCGGGACCCAAGTCGCCGACAACGGCGAGCCCTTGGTCGACACCCGGGAGGCCGGCGCGCTGCGCGTCGACACCCGGCAAGCAGACGGCGACGGCTCGTACGCGCATGTCAGGGCCGGCGTCCTGCGCCGGCTCCTGCTCGCCCAGGACGCGCTGCCCGCGGGCATCCGCCTGCTGGTGGTCGAGGGCTTCCGGCCGGCCGCGCTGCAACGCCGCTACTTCGACGAGTACGCGACCACCCTGCGCACCGCCCATCCGGACGCCCGGCCGGACCGCATACGGGAGTTGGCCAGCGCCTACATCTCGCCTCCGGAGGTCGCCCCGCACGTCAGCGGCGGAGCGGTGGACCTGACGCTGTGCACCGCGGACGGTGAGGAACTCCCCCTCGGAACCGAGGTCAACGCCACCCCCGAGGAGAGCGAGGGCCGCTGCCGCACCGGCGCGGCCGGCATCGGCCCCGAGGCCCGGGCGAACCGGGCGGTGATGAGCCGGGCGATGACGGCGGCGGGGTTCGTCAACTACCCGACGGAGTGGTGGCACTGGTCGCACGGGGACCGGTACTGGGCGCTGATGACCACGGCGCCGACCGCCAAGTACGGGCCCGCCACGCTGTACCGCCCGTGACGCTCCAGCACGAAGAAGCAGGCACGCACCACCGCAGTACGAGACGGACGGACCCCGGGGGAACACCATGGAAAGCACCTGCATCGCCCCGACGATGAGGGACAAGTCGTCCCTCGCCGTGGAGGGCGCGGACAGCACGAACACGACGACCGGAACCCACCACATGACCGCGGCCGAGTTCGACGAGGCCTTCACCGCCGTGATGCCGAGACTGCGACGCCGGCTGCTGGCTCTGACCGGCAATCCGCACGACGCCGACGACCTGCTGCAGGAGACGTATCTGAGGCTCTCCCGGCGGGCACGCGCCCGGACCCTGGTGCGGCAGCAGCAGCCGTACGCCTACACCTGCGCGGCGGCGCTGAACCTGCTGCGCGACCAGTGGCGCCACCCCTCTCGCCAGGAGCGCTGCACCGACCGGCTGCCCGAGCAGAGCTGGGACGGGGGCTTCGCCAGCAGGGAGGCCGAGACGGTGGCGACCGCGCTGCTGCGCGGGCTCTCCGCGAAGGAGGCCGCCGCCGTGATCCTGGTCGACATCGAGGGTCTGACCCATGACATGGCGGGCGAACGCCTCGGCGCGCACCGGGGCACGGTGCAGCGCAACCGGATGCGCGGACTCGCCAAGATCCGCGCCGCACTCGACGCATACGAACCCGCCTCCGCGCACGTCTCCTCGACGAAGGCCGACGAAACCGCGCGGCCCACGCCCGCGGTGTGACCGGCGGCGGCCCGAGGCAGACCGACCGACTGCCGGGCCCCGCAGACCACCGAACACCCGTACGGCGAGGGCACGTTCATGGACCGCTCACCCGTACCCGACTCATCCGTACAGCGCTCGAACCACATCAGGGGGACCCTTATGCGCCGCACGAACCGCACACTGGCGGTGGCCGGAGGACTGCTGCTCGCCACCACGCTGAGCTGGACCGGTGCCGCGACGGCCGCCGCGTCACCGGCTCCGTCGCAGGCCGTGGCCGCCGCCGACTGCCGTGCCCTGGAGGGCGCGTCCGCGCAGGCGCGGGCGATCGTCGACGCCGCGTGTTCCCAGATCGGGGTGCCCTACTCGTGGGGCGGCGGCTCCCTCCACGGGCCGACGTACGGTCAGGACTACCCCGGCGGCGGCCCCGGCGCCCACGACAGCCAGGTGAAGGGCTTCGACTGCTCGCATCTGGTCCAGTACGCGGCCTGGCAGGGAGCCGGGATCGCCCTGCCCGAGGGGTCCTGGAACCAGGCCCAGTGGAGCGGTGCCACCGCCCGGTTCGGCCGCGACCAGGGTCTCGGCCCGCTGCAGCCGGGCGACCTGCTGCTGTGGGGATCGAACCCGGGGAACCTCGGCAGCGTCCACCACATCGCCGTCTACCTCGGTGGCGGCAAGATGGTGGAGGCCCGTGAGTCGGGGACGCTCGTGATGGTCAGTGACGTGCGGCTGAACGCCCAGTACGCGGGCGCCCTGCGGATCGCGGGCGGGGAGCAGCCGCCGGCCGGCACCAAGCGCTTCCTGACCTGGGGCACCCAGGTGGGCCTGCGCCCGGAACCCGGCACCGGAAAGCCCCCGGTGACCCGTCTGCCCGGCCCGACGGCGGTGGACGTGCAGTGCCAGGTCCACGGAGAGATGGTCCACGCCGAGGGCTACAGCAACGACGCCTGGTCGTATCTGCCGAAGTACCGGGCCTGGATCTCGAACATCTACATCGACGACCCCGAGGCCTGGCTGCCGGGAGTCCCGAACTGCTGATCCACGGGCGCCGCCCGTACCAGTGAACCGACCCGCCCACTCGCTTCTTTCCGCACGGAGGAGATCTCGTCATGCGCGCATTCAAGCGCCCCCAGTCCCTCGGCATGCTCGTCGCCACGATCGCCGCGACGGCCCTGGTCCCGCTCACGGCCGGCACGGCGGACGCCGCTCCGCCCGCGGGCCCGACCGACTACGCCGGTTCCTGCCCGACCGCCGGAACCATCACCCAGGGCTGGCACTCCGGTCACGACGGCGTCGACATCGCCAACAACCGCGGTACTCCGATCTACTCCACCGGACCCGGTACCGTCATCGTCTCCGGGCCCGCCAGCGGCTACGGCCAGTGGATCCGTATCCGGCACGACGACGGCACGGTCACCGAGTACGGCCACATGTACGAGCGCCTCGTCTCCGTGAACCAGCGGGTGAGCGGCGGCCAGTTGATCGCGCGCATGGGCTCCGAGGGCCAGTCCACCGGCCCGCACCTCCACTTCGAGGCGCACAGCTCCACGTCCAGCACCCGGGGCATGGACCCGGTGCCGTACCTGTCGGCACGTGGGGTGAGCCTGCCGTGCACGCCGGGCAGCGGCAACCCCGGCACCAACTTCACGACCTGGGGCACCAGTGTCCGGGTGCGGGCCGACGCCCGGCTGAACGCGGCGGTCGTACACACGCTGACCGGGCCGACGCCGGTCTTCGTGGAGTGCCAGAAGCGTGGTGACATGGTCAACGCCGAGGGCCACAGCAACGACGCCTGGTCGTACATCCCGGCGCTCGGAGGCTACGTCACCAACATCTACATCGACCACCCCGCCGCCTGGCTGCCGGGGGTGCGTGAATGCTGACCGGCCGCCGTGCCGGCGGGAGGGGTGTCGCGGCGGTCGTCCTGGCCGCCGCGGCGCTCCTCACCCCCGGCGTCACCACATCGGCGCAGGCCGCCGACTCGGCGCCCTGCACGCCCGATCCGGACTACCGGGGCACGTACCGGTGCCCGATCTGGGGGACGAACGTCAACCTCCGCTCCGCTCCCGACCCGCGGGCGCCGGTCGTCTCGACGTCGCCCGACGGCGGGTGGCTGAGGGTGCTGTGCCAGGTCGAGGGCGGTCGCGCGGACTACGGGGGCCACTGGCACACCTGGTGGGTCAAGACCCCGGCGGTGGGCATGGCGCCTTCGGCCTACATGAGTGAGATCTTCCTCGTCGGGGGCGGCGACAACGAGCGTGACGCGGGTCTTCCGACCTGCTGAACCTCCCGGCCCGCGACAGCACGGCGAGATGCCCCCGGGACCACCGCGGTCCCGGGGGCATCTCGCCGTGCGTGCGACGAGGACCGGCCCCGTGCGGAGAGCCCGGTCCTCATACGGCGCGGCACGCGTGGCCGTCCTGCCGATGGTGCGAGCGACGCACCGACCGTCGACCCGAGGATGGCCATGAAGACTCCGAACAGCACACACGGCGGGCGCTTCACCCGGTCCGCCCGTCGTCGCGTGGCGCATGCCGGTGTGTGTGCCGCGGCTCTCGCGGCGCTCGTCGGCGCCACCGCGACCGCCGCCTCCGCCGAGGCGCCCGCTCCGCCTCCGACGGTCCAGGCCGACGTACCTGCCGGGGTGACGGCGGGAGTCGCCGTCTTCGACCGCCAGACCGGTGCGTTCACCGAGCAGTTGAACACCGCCGGGCAGTTCCGGTCGGCCTCCGTCGTGAAGCTGCTGATAGCCCTGGACGTGCTGTGGAACCGCACTCCCGACTCCTTGCCGGCCGCCGACCGGGCCCGGGTCGACAGCATGCTGCGCGGCAGCGACGACGCCGCCGCGAGCACGTTCTGGGCGAACAACGGCGGTGGCGCGATCATCGACCGGATGATCCCGCGGCTCGGTCTGACGGACACCGCCAGGCCGCCGTCCACCCACCCGGGCTTCTGGGGCTACACGGCTCTCTCCGCCCGCGACACCGTGAAGATCTACCGCTATCTGCTGGACTCCGCTCCGGCGCCGATCCGTGACTACATGCTGGGCAACCTGCGGGAGTCGACCCGCTGCGCCACCGACGGCTACGACCAGCACTTCGGGATCGCCGGCTCGTTCAACCGGCCCTGGGCCGTCAAGCAGGGCTGGTCGGGCTTCAGTTCGGGCGGGTGCACGGCATCGGCCGCCGCGAGTAGTTCGGCGCGGGAGTCGACCGCCTCGACCGCCGGGGGGCCGGGCGCCGCCGACGCGGGTGCCAGCGCCGTCGACCTCGCGCGTCCGGCGCTGCACACGACCGGTGTGGTGGGCGCGGGTGACCGCTCCATCGTGGTCGTCTACACCCTGCACCCGAGCGGGACGTCCTACGGCAAGGCCTACACGGACGTCGGCCGTCTGACCCGCTCGCTGAACGTCCCCGGCGCCTCACGCCCGGCCGGTACCTGGGTCAGCACCTGGGGCTCGGGCGTCCGGGTCCGCACCCAGACGACGACCACGTCCGGCACGCTGACGACGCTGCCCGCGGGCGTCGAGGTCCTGGTCGACTGCCAGAGGCGTGGCCAGCAGGTCAGCGCGCCGCCGTACCTCAACGACTGGTGGGCCCATCTCCCGCAGTACGGCGGCTACATGACCAACATCTACCTCAGCGTGCCGGAGAACCAGGTGCCCGGGGTGCCGGTCTGCTGACCCGCCGCCGACCGGGACGGCGCGCGACTCGCACGGATCGAGTCGCCGCGCCGTCCCCCCGGGGCGCAGGGCTGCGAGGGCAGGAGCGGACACCGCACGGACCACGGCCGCTCCGCGAGGGGACACAGTGGTCCTGGGGCAGTTGATCCCCACCACGCGGAAGGCACTTCCGTGTGGTCAGGCCTGTCCCAGCGCCGTCCGCAGGGCGAGCGGGGTCGCTGCCGCCCATGCCTGCGGGGAGCAGGCATGGGGGTACGGGACGGGGCCCGCGTCACCGGATCGGGCGTAGCCGGCGATGACCTCGGGCAGGCGGTAGCCGTGCCCGGCCGCCGCCGTGATCAGGCCCTCGGAGACCGTGGCGACCTCGTCGTCGAGCCCGTAGCGGGCGAGGCCCAGGGCGATGACCGCGTTGTCGTGCGGCCAGGCGCTCCCGCGGTGGTAGGAGAGCGGGTGGTACGGCTTCTGACCCGCCGCCAGGGTGCGGATGGCCCAGCCGGAGAAGAAGTCCGGCTCCAGCAGGCGCCTGCCCACGCGGTGGGCCTGCTCGGTGTCGAGGATGCCGGACCACAGCAGGTGTCCCGCGTCCGACGCGAGGGCGTCGACCTGGCGGCCGTGCCCGTCGAGGGCGAGGGCGGGGAAGTCGGCCCCGGGCATCCAGAAGTCCGTCACGAACCGGCCGCGCAGCCGGTCGGCGACCTCGCGCAGGCGCTGCGCGTACGCCTCGTCCCGCCAGACGTCCTGGGCGAGGTCCGCCGTACGCACGAGCGCGTCGTAGGCGTAGCCCTGGGCCTCCGAGACCGCGATCGGGCCCTCGGCCTGGGTGCCGTCGGTGAAGCAGATGGCGCCGGCGGAGTCCTTCCAGTTCTGGTTGACTAGTCCGCCCGGGTCGGGGGTGTAGACGAGGTAGCCGTGCTTCTCCAGGCCGCCGTCGGTGAGCATCCAGTCGACGGCCCGCCGGGCGTGCTGCTCCAGCCTGACGGCCAGGGTCCGGTCGCCGGTCGCCTCGTGGTGGGCGTGCAGGAGGACCAGGAACAGCGGGGTCGCGTCGACTGCGCCGTAGTAGCGGCCGTAGGGGATCTGGCGGAAGTGGGCCAGTTCGCCGTGGCGGGTCTCGTGGACGATCCGACCGGGCTGCTCTCCGCTGAAGGTGTCGTAGTCCTGGCCCTGGGTCGCGGCGAGCGCGCTCAGGGTGGCGGCGGCCGTCGCCGGCCGGTAGGGCAGCAGGAAGTACGAGGTCAGCAGGGAGTCGCGGCCGAACAGGGTGAGGAACCAGGGGATGCCGGCGGCGGGGGCGTACACCTCTTCGCCGTCGACGCCGGTGACGGGGATGGTCAGCAGGTCGACGTCGGCCAGGCCGCGTGCGCAGGTGCGGGCGAAGTCGTCCGTGGGCGCCGCGGTCTGCCGGTGCGTGTGAGGCACGGCCGGGACCGGGACCGCCGGGCCGTGCGGCTGCGCGCGGACCGTCAGAACGAGCTCGGCCTGCCCGTGGCCGTCGAGCTCCAGGTGCCAGGTCAGGGTGTGCGCGGTGGAGTCCTGAGCCGTCCCCGCGGGCTCCGCAGCGTCCGGGGCCGGGCTGCCGGTGACGGTGGTCCGGGCGTGCCAGTCGCCGCGCCGGTAGTCGAAGCGCAGGCCCTCGTCGGTGCGTCGGCTCTCGTAGCCGGCGCCCGGCTTCGGGTAGTGGCGGTCGTCGGCGCGCAGCTCGAACAGGTCGGCGAAGTCGGCGTCGACGGTGAGGTCGACGCGCGCGGTCACCGGGTCGGGGCGGTTGCTCACCAGGCGCAGGTGTTCGGTCAGCGTTCCGGCGCTGACGGTCTGCTCGCGGAAGACCGTGTAGGCGGGCGGGTTGTCGCGCGTGCCCTGGGGGGTCAGGACACTGGCGGCGGTGTCGTCCGTCTCCGTCGTCGCGGGCACCAGGGCCGTCGGTGCGGTGCCGTCGACGGTGAGCTGCCAGCGGCTGAGGTGACGGGCGTCACGCAGGAACAGTCCGTCGGGCGTGCTGCCGCGGGTGCCGGTGATGCCGCCCTCGGTGTCGAGGCGGGCGAAGGTGGCGTCGCGGACCAGCTGGACGCGGGTGTCTGCCGCGGTCATCGTGTGCTCTCCTCGAGGTCGGCGCACAGCAGGTCGAGGGTGAGGGCGGCGGTCCACGAGAAGTTCCGGGCTCCGCGCGCGGCGCCGGTCATGGGGTCGACGTACTCGGCGAACTCCGACTTCCCGGCCTCGGCGAGGAAGCCCTGGCGAAGGCGTTCGGCCTCGGCGTGGTGGCCGTGGGCGCGCAGTCCTCGCTCGATCAGCCAGGCCGTGTTGAACCAGGCCGGGCCGCGCCAGTAGCGCGTGCTGGCGAAGGCGTGGCCGGTCAGGTCGTAGCTGGGGACCAGCCGTGTGGCCGGTGCCGAGAAGTGCGGGCCGTCGAGGGTCTCGCGCAGGCGGGCCACGACGGCGTCCGGCAGGTGCGGGACGACGAGCGGGATCAGGCCGCTGACGCTGCGCTCGTCGATCAGGGTGTCGTCGCCCAGGTCACGCACGCGGAACAGTCCGGCGTCGGCGTCCCACAGGCGGTCCACCAGGCGCCGGGTCAGGGCCTCGGCGCGCGCGGTGTGGTGTTCGCCGTTCGCTCCGAGCTCCTCTGCCATGGACGCCAGCGCCAGTTCGCTGACGATCAGCAGGGCGTTGAAGCCGGGGTCCTCCACGGCGAAGCCGTGCGGGGCCTCGCGATCGTCGTAACCCGCGGCGCGGTAGTCGGTCGCGAGGCGGACGTAACGGCCGTAGTCCAGGTCGGTGGGACGGTCGGCCGGGTGGCCGTGGTCCAGGTCCGCGCGCTGGAAGCTGCCGGGCGAGGCGGGCGTGACGCGTTGCAGGGGCTGGTCCCAGCAGGGGCTGTTGTCCATGCCGGGCTCCCACGGGTGGACGACGGCCGCCAGTCCCGCGCCGCCGAGGTCACGGCGGGTGAGGAGATAGTCGTGCCAGGCCACGAGCCGGGGGTGGAGACGGGCCAGGAAGCCCCGGCGCCGTGATTCGTCCGGGTCGGCCTGGTGCACCAGCCAGGCCGCGAGGGCGTGCACCGGCGGCTGGACGATGCCGGAGGTCTCGGTGGCCGACGGGGCGCCCGCCGCACGGCCGGCGCCCGAGGAGCGCCAGAAGTCGGGGCTCGGGAAGTAGGCGTCGTGCGGCACGGCCTGGTTGAACTGGATGTGGGGGATGCGCCCGTCGGCCCACTGCCCGGCCAGCAGGGACTCCAGCTCCTGCTGTGCGCGGCGCACCGACAGGTGCCGCAGGCCGATGGCGATGAAGGCGGAGTCCCAGCTCCACTGGTGGGGGTAGAGGGTGCGGGAGGGAACGGTGGAGGTGCCGGTCCAGTTGTCGATGAGGACCCGCGCCGCACCGCGCCGCAATGTCAGGGTGGCGGCGGCGGTGGGCACGGGTCGGTCCAGGAGGGAGCTCACGCGCCGGACCTCTTGAGGAAGGCCGGGACGGAGCGGACCGCGGCGACCGGGTCGCCGGTCAGGCGGCATTCCAGGGCGAGGTAGCCGTCGTAGCCGATGGTGTGCAGGGCTGCGAGCCAGGCGGGCCAGTCGAGGTGTCCGGCTCCGGGCTGGAACCGGTTGGAGTCGGAGACCTGGGCGTGGCCGATGACGTCGGCGTGGGCGAGGATCGCGGCGGCGGGGTCGCTCTCCTCGATGTTCATGTGGTAGCTGTCGATCCCGATCCTCACGGAGTCCAGTCCGGTCGCGCGGATCAGGTCGGCGGCCTGTTCGAGCCGGTTGACCATGTGGTCCTCGTACCGGTTGAGGGGCTCCAGGAAGAGGGTGACACCCTCCTTGCGGGCGTGCTCACCGAGCTCCGTCAGCCCGGCCAGCAGGACCTCCCGGTCCTCCTCCTCGGTGCGCGGGGGCTCGAAGGGCGGCAGCCGGCGCGAGAACATGCCGTAGGAGGCCGGCGTCTGGGCGCCCAGGCCGCCGATCTCGGCGATCACGGTGAGCTGCGACTTCATCTGGGCTATCGCGTCACGGCGGACATCGGCGTCGAAGGCGCCGAGGAAGTGCAGCATGTCGACGCAGACCGTCGGCATGACCACGCCGTCCTTGCGGGCCTGCCGCAGTTCGGCCAGGCGCGAGGCGAAGTGCAGATCGCCCTTGCCGCGCAGTTCGATGGCGTCGTAGCCGGCTTCCTGGGCGAAGTCCCACTTGGCCTGCAGGGTGTCTCCGGGCAGGAGTTGCTCCTGAGCGGCGGTCTTGAGCATGAGGGGGGCCTTTCAGAGCTCTCAGAATTCCAGCACTACCTGCAGCGCCTCCGCGGGGCGCTCGTCCAGCAGCACGTACGCCTCGGCGGCGTCGGCGGCGGGGACGACATGGCTCACCAGGGCGGCGACGTCCACCTGTCCCTCGGCGACCAGCCGCAGGAAGGTCCGCTGCAGGCGCTCGACCGTCCAGCGGCCGGACAGCTGCGGGGGTACGCCACCGATCTGGGAGCAGATGAGCTGGACGCGGTTGTGGTGGAACTCGTCGCCCAGGCGCAGGCCGATGCCGTCGCCCTGGTAGAAGCCCGAGGCCACCACGCGGCCGCCGACGGCGACGGAACGCACGGCGTCGTGGAGGGCGGGGTAGACGCCGCTGATCTCGATGGCGAGGTCGGCGCCGAGCCCGGCGGTGGCCTCGCGGATGCGTTCGGCGACGGCGTCGGTGCGGGCGTTCAGGGTGTGCTGGGCGCCGTAGCGCTTGGCGGTCTCCAGGCGGCCGTCGAGCGCGTCGACCGCGGTGACGCGGGCGCCGTTGAGCTGCGCGAGCCGGGTGGTGAGCAGGCCGATGACGCCCTGCCCGAACACGGCGACGTCCTCGCCGACGTGGATGTCTCCGGCCAGCACGGCGTTGTAGGCGATGGCGCCGACCCGGGCGAAGGCGCCGGCCAGCGGCTCCAGCCCCGTCGGCAGGGTGTGGCCGATCATGCGCTCGACGGGGACGATGCCCTCGCTGCGGTGGCCCCAGATGCCCCAGACCAGGTCGCCGGGCTCGGGGAGCCCCGGGGTGCCCGCCAGTTCCGGCGACACCTCGACGACTTCGCCGACCTCGGAGTAGCCCCAGCCGGCCACGGGGTACTCGATGCCGGCGGCGCCGTCGCGGAACAGCCGCGCCTCGGGGTCCCAGGTGCGCGTCAGGTACGGGTTGGTGCCGCGGTAGGCGGTGAGCTCGGTGCCGGCGGAGATGCCCGAGTAGCGGGTGCGGACACGGAGGTGCCCGGGCGGCAGATCGGCTCTGTCGTGCTCGGCAACCTCCACCTGGCGGGGGCCGGTGAATTGAACGACGCGTTCCACGGAGGGCTCCGGAAGGGGTGCGGTTTTTTTCGGTTGCGTCGACAATAACCCCAACTTATGTCTTGTCAAGAAGCAAAACTGATGCTGAGATGCGTTCTTAGTAGACGTAAGTGGGAACGAGGACACGCATGCGCACCAAGAGCCGGCGATCGATGACGATCGCGGTCAGCGTCACGGCAGCCCTGGGTGTCGGGCTGCTGTCGGGCTGCTCCACCAGCACCGGGCCCGGCAAGCCGGACCGCGAGATCACGGTCTGGTCCCAGGAGAACCTGCCGGATCGCATCGCCGCGCAGGAGAAGATCATCGACGGGTTCGAGAAGGAGTCGGGCGTCAAGGTCCGTCTCGTCGGGGTCGACGAGGGGCAGATGCCGCAGCTGATCATGTCGGCGGCGGCCTCCGGCACGCTGCCGGACGTCATCGGCGCGGCCCCGATGGGCCAGGTCTGGCAGATGTACACCAACGGCCTGCTCGACACGAGCATCCCGAAGAAGATCATCGGCGAGCTGGGGCGCGACACCTTCAACCCCAACGCCCTGGACCTGACCACCGACGGGAACAACAGCCTCGGGGTGCCCTCCGACGCCTGGCTCCAGTTGCTGGTCTACCGCAAGGACCAGTTCGACCGGAAGCAGCTGGCGGCCCCGGACACCTACGACCGGGCGCTGGCCGCCGGCAAGGCGCTCACCACCAAGGGGAACGACGGCATGTCCGCCGCCACCGACCCCGGTGACGTCTTCACCTCGCAGAGCTTCGAGAGCGTGGCCCTGGCCAACGACTGCCAGCTGGTCGGCGACGACCACGAGATCGCCCTCGAATCCCCGCAGTGCCAGACCGCCTTCAAGACCTACGACGAGCTGGCGCGCACCTATGGGGCCCCCGGCACCCAGACCGTGGACTCCACCCGCGCCACCTACTTCGCGGGCCGGTCCTCGATGATCGTCTGGTCGTCGTTCCTGCTCGACGAGCTGGCCGGCCTGCGCAAGGACGCCCTGCCCAGCTGCCCCGAGTGCCGCAAGGACACGGAGTACCTGTCCTCCAACAGCGGCATCGTCACCGCGATGCAGGGCCCCGACGCCGAGGAGGCCGCGCAGTTCGGCGAGATCACCTCCTGGGTGACCACCAAGACCGCCGAGAGCGCCGCCTCGCAGGAGTTCATCGAGTACATGATGGGCGCCGGCTACGAGTCCTGGTTCGGCATGGCGCCCGAGGGCAAGATCCCCGTCCGGCAGGGCACGGCAGCGGAACCCGAGCGCTACATCGAGGCGTGGCGGCACAGCGAGATCGGCGTCGACACCAAGAAGCCCTTCGACCAGGTCTTCCCCGCGAGCCTGCTCAACCAGCTCGCCGACGGCGTCAGCAACATGCGCCGCTGGGGCATCACCCAGGGCGAGGGCGCGCTCGTCGGCGCGACCAACGGCGAACTGCCGGTGCCCAAGGCCATCGGCGCCATGACCAGCGGCCAGTCCTCCCCCGCGGAGGCGGCACGCGAAGCCGGCGACGAGGTCGCCGCCCTCCAGAAGTCCCTGCAGTAGCCGTCCGCCTGCACGTCACGAAGGTCCCCTCATGACTACAGCTCCAGCCGGCGCGCCGCAGCGCCGGGACACCAGCCCCGGGCCCGCCGAGCGGCCCGCTCCCCCGGGCCGCCGCCCGATGACCGCAAGCCGCCGCGAGAACCGCGCGGGACTCGCGTTCGTCTCCCCCACGTTCCTCGTGGTCTTCGTGGTGGTCATCCTGCCCATCCTGTGGACCGTGCTGCTGGCGTTCCAGGACGCCAAGCTGGTCGACATCCAGGGCATGGGCCTCCTCGGCGACTGGTCCCTGAAGAACTTCTCGCAGGTCTTCGACTCCGCGGGCTTCTGGTCCAGCCTGGGCACCACGCTCATCTACACCGCGGGTGCCACTCTCGGCTCCGTCTCCCTGGGACTGGTCGCCGCGCTGGCGCTGCGCAAGCCCTTCCGCGGCCGCGGACTGCTGCGCGCCGCCATGCTGCTGCCCTACGTCGCCCCCGTCGTGGCCGTGGCCTTCGTCTGGGAGGTCGCGCTCAGCCCGCAGTACGGCGTGGTGAACGACTGGGGCCGGCGCCTGTTCGGCTGGGACGACCCCATCGCCTTCCTGTCGACCCGCGAGTACGAGGTGCACCTGCTCGGCCTGCACTTCGACATCCCGCTGGCGCTGCTGACGGTCATCGCCTTCGAGTGCTGGCGCTACTTCCCCTTCGCGTTCCTGTTCATCCTCGCCCGGCTCCAGGCGGTACCGGACGGCCTGGAGGAGGCCGCCCTGGTGGACGGCGCCACCCAGAGCCAGCGCTTCCGCCACATCCTGCTGCCCCAGCTGATGCCCGTCATCGCCCTGCTGTGTGTGCTGCGGTTCATCCTCACCTTCAACAAGTTCGACGACGTCTACCTGCTGACAGGTGGTGGCGCGGGCACCGACGTGGCCGCCGTCCGTGTCTACGACTTCCTCACCGCCCGTTACGACGTCGGCGCCGCCGCCGCCCAGGCTCTCGCCCTGGCCGTGGTGCTCATGATCCTTCTGGGCCTCTACTTCAAGTTCTTCGGCAACAAGGTCAAGGAGGAGTCGTGACCCGCAAGACGGCCCTGACCCGGGCACGGTTCGAGGACGGACTCTTCGGCGTCCTGCGCTGGGTCGTCATCGCGTTCCTCGCGGTGATCACCGTGGTGCCCTTCTACTACATGCTGGTGCTGTCGCTGAAGCCCATCGACGCGCTGCTGCTCGACCCGGGATCCCTGTGGATCTCGGCCAAGGACTTCACCCTGTCCACCTACCAGGACGTACTGCGCTCCACCGACGCC
This sequence comes from Streptomyces sp. NPDC002309, assembly GCF_053593375.1. Classification (NCBI taxonomy): domain Bacteria; kingdom Bacillati; phylum Actinomycetota; class Actinomycetes; order Kitasatosporales; family Streptomycetaceae; genus Streptomyces; species Streptomyces sp. NPDC002309. The sequence continues at coordinate 79,696 of NZ_JBSFCI010000018.1, forward strand.
GGCGGCCAGGGCTTCATGAAGTTCCTGCTCAACTCCGCGATCGTCGCGCTCGGTACGGTCGCCCTGACCATGCTGGCCGCCGTGCCCGGCGCCTACGCCGTGAGCCGGCTGAAGTTCTTCGGCCACCGCCAGGTCAGTGCGATATTCCTGGCCGTCTACATGTTCCCGGCGACCCTGCTGGCCGTCCCCCTGTTCGTCGTCTTCGCCAAACTGGGGCTGTCCTCCAGCCTGGTCGGACTGGCCGTCGTCTACGTCGCCCAGACCGTGCCGGTGTCGATCTACATGCTCCGCAACTACCTGGTCACCATTCCGCGCTCCATCGAGGAGGCCGCCGCCCTCGACGGCGCCAGCAGGATGCAGACCGTGCGGAAGGTGATCCTGCCGCTCGCCCTGCCCTCCCTCATGGCGACCGGTCTGTACATCTTCATGATCGCCTGGAACGAGTTCCTCTTCGCGCTGCTCTTCCTGGCGGCCGAGCCCGGCAAGTGGACGGTCCCCCTCGGACTGGCTCAGCTCTCCAACGGCATCGAGGTCTCCAAGACCGTGCTGATGGCGGGATCCGTGGTCCTGACGATCCCCGTGGTACTTCTGTTCTTCGCCGCGGAGCGTCTGCTCACCGAGGGCCTGACCAGCGGCGCCGACAAGAGCTGACACGTGAAGGGACAGTCGATGACGCCGAACCAGGTCAGCGCGGGAGAACTGCTGCAGCTGATCCGCAGCGGCCGTGCCAACACCCGCGCCGACCTGCAACGCGCCACCGGTCTGTCCCGCTCCACCGTCGGGCACCGGCTCGACGCCCTCAACCGCGCCGGGTGGCTCCGGCACACCACCGGTGCCTCGACCGGCGGCCGCCCCTCGCACCGCATCGTCTTCGATCCGTCGCACGCGTCGGTCATCGCCGTCGATCTGGAGACCCGGCACGCCCGCATCGCCGTGCTGGACCTGGCCGGCACGATCCTCGCCGAACACGCCGGGCCCCTGGACATCACCGCGGGCCCGGACCAGGTGCTGGACCAACTCGCCGCGTGGTTCCCGGAGCTGATCGCCGCCGCCGGCGTCGATCCCGCGCGGATCGCCGGCATCGGTCTCTCGGTCCCCGGTCCCGTGGAGTGGGAGAAGGGCCAGGTGATCGAACCCCCGATCATGCCGGGCTGGGACCGCTACCCCGTCCGCGAACGCATGCAGAAGGCGTACGCCGACCATGTGGGTCCCAGCATGGAGGACGGCCCCGTGCCGGTCTTCCTCGACAACGACGCGAACCTGATGGCACTGGCCGAGCACCAGGCCAACCACGCCGACTGTTCCGCCTTCGTCCTCGTGAAGGTGTCGACCGGCATCGGCGCGGGCGTCGTCATCGGCAACGACGTGTACCGGGGCATCGACGGAGGCGCCGGTGACATCGGCCACATCCGTCTGCACGACCGGTCCGACGCCCTGTGCATGTGCGGCTCCTACGGCTGTCTGGCCGCCGTCGCCAGCGGCCGGGCGCTGGCCAGGGAGCTGTCCGCCCTGGGCATGGACACCGCCTCCGGATACGACGTCAAACGCCTCCTCACCGAGGGGCATCCCGACGCGATCCGCCTCGCCCGCGAGGCCGGGCGGCGTGTCGGCGAGGTCCTCGTCACGGTCGTCACCCTGCTCAACCCCGGGGTGCTGATGCTCGCCGGGGACCTCGCCGGCGTCTCCTTCATGACCGGCGTCCGCGAGCTGCTCTACCAGCGCGCCATGCCCCGCACCACCGCCAACCTGCAGATCGTCACCTCACGTCTCGGCGACCACGCCGGTCTGATCGGGGCCACGGCCATGGTCGTCGAACTGCTCTACTCGCCGGCCCGCGCCGACGCCCGCCTCAACCGCCTGATGCTCGCCGAGCAGGCGAGCGCTCCCCCGCAGACAGGAACGTCGTGACCAGCACACCCGCCCCCTGGACCCATCGGCCCGTCGAGGTCGGACTCGTGGGCGCCGGCCCCTGGGCCCGCGCCATGCACGCGCGGATGCTCGCCGCGGGACCGGAGACCCGGCTGGCCGCCGTCTGGGCCCGCCGTCCCGAAGCCGCCCGGCAGACCGCGGAGCCCTACGGGGCGCATGTGGCCGTCGACTTCGAGGACCTCCTCGACCGCTGCGAGGCCGTCGCCTTCGCGGTCCCGCCCGCCGTCCAGGCCGAACTCGTCCCGCTCGCCGCCGAGCGGGGCAAGGCCGTCCTGCTGGAGAAGCCGCTCGGCCCCGATCTGGCGTCGGCCCGCCGTGTCGCGGACGCCGTCGCGGAGGCCGGCGTCGTCTCCCAGCTCGTCCTCACCAAGCGCTACCACCCCACCACCCGGGCCTTCGTGGAGTCGGCCCGTGCGCTCGACGTGACCGGCGCTCGCTCCTGCTACCTCCACGGCGCCTTCCTGGGCGGTGACTTCGCCACCGGCTGGCGCCTGGAACACGGCGCCCTGCTCGATCTGGGCCCGCACCTCATCGACCTCCTCGACGCCGCCGTGGGGCCGATCACCGACATCCGCGGCACCGGGGACCCGCGTCGCTGGATCGAGTTGACGATGCGGCACGAGAACGGCGCCGTGAGTCAGGCGTCCCTGTCCGGAGCCGTCGACGTACCGCGCGCCGTGACCCGCGTCGAGCTGTTCGGCTCCGGGACGCAGGCGGTCTACGACACGGCGGGCATCGACCACGAGGAGTGCTGGCCGATCCTCCGGCGCGACTTCGCCACCGCCGTGCGCACCTCCACTCCGACCGAACTGGACGCACACCGGGGGCTGTACCTGCAGACCCTCATCGAACAGGCCACACCGCGGTGACGACGTGACACCCCGGGGGTGACGTCCGCCTGAGCCGGAGCCGCCGAACCGTGCGACTGGTGCCCGGGGCGGCTCCCGGCCGATGATTCCCGCAGGACGATGCGCACGCCGCCGGAGGCGTGCTTCCGGAGGGGGAGTTCATGGCTCAGTGGGTGATCACCGTCGATCCCGTCGACAGCGACCACGGGACCAAGACGGTCGCCAGGTTCCAGGGCACGAGGGAGGAGGCCGAAGCCGCCCTCTACAACGCCGCGTCCACCGGGGAACCGGAGTTCGCCGTCCTGCGCACGCTGCGGCGCGAGATCTTCCGGTACGGCGACGGCGCCTACTACGTCTGCCTCTACCGTCGTTCGGACCAGCCCCGGCACCAACTGGTGTTCCGCTTGGCGGAGCTGGTCCTCGACACCGCCTGGGCGCAGGAGCGACGACCGGACCCGCAGGAGCCCGAGGACCGGGTCTCCGATCCCTGGCGTCCGTGAACCGTGCCGGTTCGCCGCTACCAGGCGACGGGCAACTCGATCGGGAAGCGCCGGATGGTCCCCTTGTCCCAGCGCACCTCTTCCGGCGACACGGCGAGCCGCAGCCCCGGGAACCGCTCCACCAACCGCCCGATCGCCACTTCCAGTTCCGCCATGGCCAGCGGCACGCCGATGCAGCGGTGCCCGCCCCAGCCGAAGGTCATATGGGGCCGGGAGGGCCGGTCCGGGTCGATGAGGTGCGGGTTCGGGTAGCGCTCGGCGTCGCGGTTCGCCGTGAGGTACGACACATGGACGAAGTCGCCCTTGCGGATCCGCACCCCTTCCATCTCGATGTCCTCCAGAGCGATCCGGGGGATGCCCACGCCCTTGCGGAAGGGGATGACACGGAGGAGTTCGTCGAGGACGCCCGTCAGGTCCTCCGGCCGGCTCTCGACGCGCTTCAGCAGTTCGGGGTGGGTCAGGAGGAGGTAGACGATGTTGCTGATCTGGCAGGTCGCCGTGTCCTGCCCGCTGAGTGTCAGCGTCAGGGCCATGACGGCGATCTCCTCGTCGTCGAGCATGTCCTCGTCGACCTTGGCCGCGACCAGGGCGCCGATCAGGTCCTCCTCGGGCGTCCTCCGCCGCTGCCGGACCATGTCGATGAAGTAGGCCCGCAGGTCGGCCTTGGCGGTCGCGGCAGTGGCGCGGCTGTCCGGGCCGGTGGCGAGCAGGTGCTGCAGGTTCTGGCGCATCAGCGCCCAGTCGTCCCGGGGGATCCCGAAGAGATCGAAGATGGTGTGCTGGGGCAGGGGGTCCGACAGATGACGGACCAGGTCGGCCCCGGGTCCCTGCGCGGCCATCCCGTCGAGCAGGCTGTCCGCCAGCCGGGTGATGCGCCCGCGCATCCCGTCCACCTGCCGCTGGGTGAACGCCTGCGACGCCAGGCGCCGGATCCGGCTGCTGTACGGCGGGTCCATCACATTGATCGACTCGGTGGAGACGATGGGTTCCGGGGTCAGCCGCGGGTAGTCGTGGTCCACGATCGCCGCCCGGCTCAGCCGGTGGTCCGTGGTCACCCGCCGCACCCCTTCGAAGCCGGTGACGAGCCAGGCGTCGGCGTCACCGTACGGCAACCGGATCCGGGCGATGGTCCCGCGGTCCATCAGCTCCGCCAGGGAGGGGTCGAATTCCATGCCTTCGCTGAAGTCGAACGGACACGTGATCGCTTCGTCGCCTGGGGTCATGACGCCGTACTCCCTCGATGCCTCGGCTTGCTTGCGTTGTTCCATGCATAAGCCACCGCGGAGGGCTCAGCCACCGGGATACACCCGATGCGCTGGTCGCCCGCTCCCGGCCGGCCCGGTGGTCGTCGGCGGGACGCCGGCCCGTCGGCCGCACGCACGGAGCGACCCGGAGCAGCGGCAGTAGGGTGGAGGCGGGGGAGACATCTGTCCGGACGACAAGGGGAGCCGAGGTGAGCTGGTCCGCCCTCAGCCGCTACGGCGTCGACCCGGCGCCCGGAGGACTCGCCTTCGTACAGGAACTGATGAGCACGATCGCCGCGGGCAAGCCGCGCCAGGCGGACCTCCTCGCGGACCCGGACACCGCCGCGCACTGGCTGAGCCACGCGCTGTCCGGCCTCGCGGGCCGGCCCGAGAAGGCGGTCCCGGCCGTGGCTCTGGACACGGAGGACCTGGAAAGACTGCGGGACTTCCGCGACGACCTACGGCGCACGGTCACCGGCCCGGACGACGACGCGGACGGAACCGGAGGGCCGGCGCCGACCTCGCTGCCCACGGTCTCCCTGAGCATGCACTGGGACGAGACGGGGCGCGTGCAGCCGATGCCCCGCGGATCCGGCTGGCGACTGGTGGCCTCCCTGGCGGCCATCGAGGTGTTCAAGGCGCAACTGGACGGCTCCTGGAGCCGGCTCAAGACGTGCCGCAACCCTCGCTGCGCCGTGGCGTTCTTCGACCGCTCGAGGAACAACAGCGGGGTCTGGCACGACGTCAAGATCTGTGGCAACGCGGCCAATCTGCGTGCGTACCGCGCGCGTCAGCGGTCGATCCGCACCACTCCATGACCGTCGACCGCCCTGGGGACCGGCCCGGTCAGGGCCGACGCGACTGCTCCATCAACTCGGCCATCGGCATGAGGTCGTCCGTGCCGGAATCGGCCCACTCGACCCGATAGAACCAGGAGCGGTGCAGGGCATCGAACTCCTTGCCGACGACGCGCCCTCGCCGCCCCCTGATCCGCACGGCGGTCCCCGGCCCGGGGAATGCGGCACGTCTGTGCCGCGGTGCATCGGTGACGGTACCCATCGAAACGCCCTTCCAGGCCGGCTTGGCCGCCGCGAACCGTCCTCCAGCGACGCCCCGGCGATCCTCTCCCATGGGCCCCTCAACGACGAGACGACTGACCATATTCCCTGGGCGAACCGGAGCCACGCCCGACGGCGGTTCACACGTCGACCGCGGGTTCTCCTCACCGACGGGCGGCGCTCGGCCTTCCCGGCGCCCGCGGTCCCGCCGCGACCGGTACGCGCCGCCGCGACCGTCCCGGCGCCGTGAACGGCGGGCACCACCCCGACGACGGCCACCCCTGCCGACACCTAGCCGACATAAGCTAACCTCGTTCACCTATGTCGCTCAAATACTCAACGACGAGCCGTCGAGCGTTTCCCTCCCGACAGAGCCCCGCCGCCTGTCGGCGCCCTCCTCTCGAGACTCCCGAGGCCCCCGCATGAACACCGCCCTCGCCGCTGCCCGTCCGCCCCAGGCGGCACCCGCCGAGCGACCGCCGGTACGCGCCTGGCTGCAGCCGATCCTGATCGCGCTCGTGGTCGTGTCCGCCTTCATCAGCTGCTACGTGGGCCTGGCACGCGCTCCGCAGCCCCACCGCATCCCGGTCGCGGTGGTCGGCGGCCAGCTCTCCTCACAGATCCAGCAGGCCCTGGGCGACAGCGTCGACGTCCGCACCGAACCGAACGCCGCCGCGGCGGACCGGGCGCTCAAGCACCGGGACGTCGCCGGAGTGCTGGTGCCTCAGACCGCCGGCGACCTGTCGCTCGAGGTCGCCGGGGCCAACGGGCCGTCGACGACCGGAGCGGTGAAGAGCCTGATATCCGCCTACGCCCACGGCGCGGGCAGGACGGTGTCCGTGAAGGACGTCGTGCCGCTGACCCACTACGACAGCCGGGGATTCGCGGCTTTCTACGTCGCCTTCGGCGTCACCCTCTCCGGTTTCGCCCTCGCCCAGAGCATTCTGGGCCTGTCGCAGCTGCTGCGCCTGCGGCATCGGTTCACCGTGATGGCGGGCTTCGCGGCCCTCGCCGGTGTCGTCGCCGCGACGCTGGCCGGGCCTGTTCTGGGCGCGGTGCCGGCACCCTTCCCCCTCCTCGCCGCGACCCTGGCCCTGCTGGCCGCCGCAGCGGCGTTCACGACCAAGCTCCTCGGCACGTACTTCGGCCCGGTGGGCATCCCCATGGCCACCCTGCTCCTACTGACAATCGGCAACGCCACGAGCGGAGCCACCATCGGCGAGGACCTGCTTCCCGGCGCGGCGCACCTCGCCTCGGCCGTCCTGCCCCCCGGGGCCGCGGTGCGGGCGATCACCAATCTGAGCTATTTCGACGGGGCCCACACGCTCACTCCGCTGGCCTGCCTCGCGGCTTGGGCCGTCTGCTCCGCGCTGCTGGTGTGGTGCCGATCCGGCCGCCGGGCCGCGAAGAGCCGACAGGCGTAGCCCGCCGGGACCGACAGACGAGGACATCCTGCCAAGGCGGTGTCGCACACCCCGGAGTCAAGGGAAAGTGAGCGACACATCCACATTGCGTCACCGGCTTGACTGGTGACGATCTACCGAGCCATGCTTACGTCACCACCTCGACAGGTGACGCATGGAGCGTCGCCCGGAGCCGGCGACGCCACCAACCCGGAGCAGCTCTTCGCCGCCGCTTGGGCCCGTCCGGAAGATCAAGCTGACCAGCACCGCCATCACCGCGGACGTGACCCTCGCCCACGACGACAAGGGTGAGTTCTCCCTCTCCGCCACGCTGAGCCCGCGCATCGGGGGCGTCGACCAGGACACGGCGCAGGAGCTCGCGGACGCCGCTCACCAGATCTGCCCGTACTCCAAGGCGACCCGCGGCAACGTCGAGGTAAGGATCCACGCCACCGCCGAGTAGCCCGCAAGCCCGTCACGCGACCGCGGGCGGGGACCGTGACCGCAGCAGCGGGGCGGTGACGCTCGAACGAGACGTCACCGCCCCGCTTCTCCGCGTGCGCGCCCGGACCCGCTCACTCCCGAGGCCCGACGACCCGCTCTCGCCGGGCACATGACGAAGCCCCCACCGCGGCGCTCTGCACGCTGGCGATGGGGGCCGGCCTCGTCGTGGCCGCCGGACGGCGGGTGGGGTTCCGGCCGCGCCGCCGGTGCGAGGCACCGACGCGTTCCCGGGCCCGGCCGGACGCTCACGCTCCCGGGCCGGGCCGCCGTTCACAAACGCGTCAGAAGACCTGCACGAAGCAGCCGAACGCGATGGCGACCGCACCGACGATCGCGGCCGGAACGGCAAGAAGCCTGGACAGATGCATGGCACTCCTCTTTCGGCTCACAGGCAGGTGCGAACAAGCCACTCGTCGGGGTTGTAGGTGTCCTTCGTCGGGTCCGGCACGGTGGCCGGCCGCTCCTCGACCGTGTCCTCCAAGCGGATCCGCGCCGGTAGTGCGCCGAACCGTTCACGGCGCAGGGCCGCGGCAGCAGTCGAGTCGGTCGTCTCTTCGTGTGTCATCTCGCCCTCACGCACGCTGGGGGTCGGACAGGGTCGCTCGGATGGTGGCCGGAACGGACCCGGATCGGGTCACCGTCACGTCACCACCCCAAGTAGTGACGATAGTCGACCCTCGCACCATCACCTGTCAAGGGAGTGACGATGGGCTGCCGGGGGACCACCAGCCGTGACCAGCCGCCCCTCAGCCGGCGCCGACCGCCTGCGTCTGCTTCCTGCGCGCACGGTAGGCGGCCGCCTTGAGCTTGTTTCCGCAGGAGTCCATCTCGCACCACTGCCGACGCATGCCGCGCGACCGGTCGATGTACACACGGGTGCACTCGGGGTTGCCGCACTCCTTCATCAGCGGCACATCCGCCCCGCTCAGCAGCTCCACCGCGTGGCGCGCCACCACGGACAGGGCCTCTTCCTGTGTGGCGTCGGTCCATCGCCCCGTCGCGGTCAGCTGCGGCGCCGCGGGAGGCTTGCGCGCCGCGTTGTTGACCACCGCGAGCGCGCCCCGGTCGTACGCCTCCCCGGCGACGCGAGCCGTGACCAGCTCGTAGATCGCCTCGCGCACGATCACCGCCCGCTCGACGTCGGCCTCGCCGCCCGGGGTGACCGCGTCCACGATGCCGGACTCGAGGTACCAGGCGTCCAAGCGGTCCCCGGCGACGAACATCTCGAACCGCACCGACCTGCGGGCCCGCAGCGTCGCCGCGAAGTCGAGGGCGGGATTTCCGCACGGAAAGGCATGCTCCAGATTCACGTCACCATGTTGGCAGGTGACGTCACTCCCTGCAAGGTCGCGGTCCGGTTGCCCCGCTTCCACGGCGGTGATGGGATGGACGTGCTCTCGCGTTGGCCTGAAGGCATCCAGGAGACACAGATGAGCAGCTACCGCGTCGCGCAGGTCGCCACACCGAGCGGGCCCTTCGAGATCGTCGAGCGTGAGGTGCCGCGTCCAGGGCCCCGTCATGTACGCATCACCGTGGATGCCTGCGGAATCTGTCACAGCGACGACTTCTTCGTGAGCGCCGGGGTCCCCGGCGTCCGGTTCCCGGTCGTTCCGGGCCATGAGATCGCCGGGCGCATCGAGGAACTCGGCGAAGGGGCCGAGGACAACGGGTGGACCGTCGGGGACCGCGTGACCGTGGGCTGGTTCGGAGGGAGTTGCGGTCGCTGCACGCCCTGCCGGCAGGGCGACTTCATCGTGTGCGAGAACCTGAAGGTCCCCGGCTGGGCGTACGACGGAGGCTTCGCCGAGTCCGTCGTCGCGCCGGTCGACGCCCTGGCACGGATTCCCGACGCGCTGACGGCGGTCGACGCGGGACCCATGGCCTGCGCGGGCGTGACCACGTACAACGGCCTGCGTCACGGCCCCGCCCAGCCGGGCGACCTGGTCGCCGTGCTGGGCATCGGTGGTCTCGGCCATCTGGCGGTCCAGTACGCCGTCGCCATGGGCTACGAGACGGTTGCCATCGCCCGGGGCGGGGACAGGGCGGAGCTCGCCCGACAGCTCGGGGCCCACCACTACGTCGACAGCACGGGCTCCACCAGCGTCGCCGACGCCCTTCAGTCCCTCGGGGGCGCCAAGATCGTGCTCGCCACCGCCGGGGCCTCCGACGCCATCGCGGCGACGGTCGACGGACTCTCGCACCGCGGCGAGCTCGTGGTCATCGGGGTCGATCCCGATCCCGTGGCGATCAGCCCGGCGCAACTCATCATGCGGGCCAGGACCGTGCGCGGTCACCCTTCCGGAACGGCGCAGGACGTACGGGAGACCATGGCGTTCAGCGCGCTGCACGGTATCCGTCCGGTGGTGGAGGTCATGCCCCTGGGCCAGGCCGACGAGGCGTACCGGAAGATGCTCGCCGGTCGCGCCCGCTTCCGTATGGTGCTCACTCCCACCTGACACCACCTCAGGCAGGCACGTCGGGCCGCTCACCGACGGCGTTGTCAGAGGGCTGCTCTACAGTTCCCGTCACTTGATCACTGCGGGTGCGGGAGGCACGCATGGGGTGGGTGTCGGCCGGCGACTACGAAGTCGCCCTCGACGACGGCAAGGTGGTGTGCCGCAACGCGGCCGGGCGGCGGCTGAAGTCCGTGCCGCCCAAGATCGCCGATGATCCCGCGGTGGTGGGACTGCGTCAGCTCGTCGAGTGGCTCGAGCGGCACGAACGGCAGTGCCTGGCCGACGTGGAGCGGTGGATGGTGCGTTCGCTGCCCGTGCCGTTCGCGGTCCTGGCGCGCGTGTGGCCGGACCCGTCCTGGCAGGCCGCCCTGCGCGATCTGGTGGTCACCGGCGAGGACGGCGTGGTGGCCGGGTTCCTGCGCGACGCCGACCCGGAGCGCGGCCTCGGCCTGGTCGACCTCGACGGCGACACCGTGCGCCTCACCCCCGGCCTGGTCCGGCTGCCGCACCCGGTGCTGCTCGACGACCTGGAGGAACTGCGGGAGTTCGCCGTCGAACTCGGTGTCGAGCAGCGTGCGCAGCAGATCTTCCGCGAGGTGTGGCACCGGCCCGCGGCACTCGACGCGGAGGCGGCCTCCGTGGAGGACTACGCGGGCGGCGCCTTCAAGCAGCTGCGGTTCCTGCACGGCCGGACGACCCAGCTCGGCTACCGCGTGCGCGGCGGCCACGCCGTGTGCTCCGTACTCGAGGACGGACGCGGCGTCGAGGCCCGGGTGTGGATCGGCGACTACGACGGCTACGAGGAGACGGAGACCGGTCCCCTGGTCTTCACCGATCCGGCGGGGCGGACGCTGAAGCTGGGTCAGGTCGGGCCGGTGGCCTGGTCGGAGGGCATGCGCATGGCGGCGGCGCTGTACGCCGGACGCGACATCGAGGACGAGGAGCGTGCGGCATGACGACCTACGACGGCACCACCGGCGACGCGTCGGCCGGCATCGCCCACGACGAGACCACCGCCGCCGTCCTGCTCGACGCCGGCGCGGTGCTGCCCCCGGGCACCAGCGGCCGGGAGGACGCCGACGCCCTCACCGTCCGCACATACACGCATCCCGCGCTCGACGGGCGCCAGGTGGTGCGGCTCGTGCCGGGCACGCTGGGGGAGGCGGAGGACCTCGCCCTGGACTTCCTCGGACTGGTCCGGGAGCCGGAGGTCCGCGAGGTCGGCCAGGTGCGCCGGGAGACCCTGGGGTTCCCCGCGTGGGCCCTGGTCAACGACCCGGCGAACGGGCACCACGCGCTGGCGCTGGTCAAGGACGTCGAGCGGCTCGCACGACAGGCCAAGTCCCGTCCCGGCACGGCGAAGGAGGGCTTCGAGGCACTCGGCGAACGACTCGGCAGGGCGGTGCCGCACTTCCTGCCCACGTTCTACGAGCAGGCCGCCCGTGTCTTCCTCCAGCACGACAACACCACGTACGCGGCCGCCTTCTTCGGCAAGGCCCGCGAGGCGGAGCGGGTGCACGCGCTCGCGGTCGACGAGGAGCGGCAGCGGGCCGTGTTCCTGGAGTTCGCCTTCGCCGGAGCGCTGACGGTCAAGGCGCTCAAGGAGCATGTGAAGGCCCTCGCGGCGCGCCTCACCGCGGCCGAGGCCTGGGCGCAGTTCCGGCAGCTGACGGTGGAGCGCTGCGCGGCGGGCATGCCGCCGTACGCGTCGCTGCCGCAGGACGCGCGCACCCTGATCAAGGCGGCGGGTCTGAACCGGGTGACCGAGGAGTGCGCCCTGGTCGCGGATCTGCTCCAGTCGCCCGCGGCGGTCCGGGCACCCGCGTCGTTCTGGAACTCCTACCGGGCGACACTCGTCGTCCTGGCCGAGGACCGGCCCGCGGTGCGGGTGCGGCTGCTGGAGATCATGCCCGCCGGGCTCGGCCGGTCCATGGATCAGGACGAGTTCTGGCTGGCGCTGCTCACCGAGACCGGCGCGGACCGGCTGCTGACGGGTGAGGCCGAGGGCGCCGACGGGGTCGACGCGGCGGACTGGCTGAGCCGTTGGGCGCTGCACCTCAAGCACGGCGGCACGGTGAGCGGCCGATCGCCCGCCACTCTCGCACTGGTCGGGCGGATGGCCGCGCGACTGCGCGCCGACGGCCGCCCGGTGGACCTCTTCACCGGCCGCTGGCAGGCCGGCGCCGACCTGGACCTGCTGGACCTGTGCGTGGCGCAGGGCGTGGCGCTGACGCTGCCGGGGGCGGAGGTGGACGTCGCCCTCCCGGTCAGCCAGTGGCTTCACGAACGCCGGGACGGGCGACGTGACCTGAAGGCCGTCGCGGCGGACCCCCGCCACCGGCGCCTGCTGTACGCGGCGATCGGGAACCTGGGCCGTCACCGCCCGGACGCGGGGCTGCTGGAGGGTCTGGTCGGGCACCCCGTGCTCGCCGACGTACTGCGCGAATGGCTCGACGACGCGGCCGGGGAACTGGTCGAGGCGGCCGGACTGCCCGCCGCCCGCGCGGCGCTGGAGCGGATGCGCCCGTTCCGTGCGGTCGCCGCCCGCATCAGCCCGCGGGCCGTCGAACGGGTCGCCGCGCTCGACGTGGCGCCGCTGCTCGGGGGGACCCTGCGCGCCGGCATACCGGACGAACTGGGCTGGCCCGCCCTCGACGAGGCGCTGCGGCGGCTGGACGCGGAGACCCGGCGCGACCACGACGACACGCTCGCGGTCCACGAGGCCTGGCCGGCGCTGATCCTCTCGCGCAGGCACCGGGCGATCGTCGTGGGCCCCCAGGACATCCTGCTGGAGCACGAGCTGCGGCTCCCGGTGGAGCTCGATCGCTGGCGGCGTCCGACGTTCCGCTACACGGACGGCGAGCTGCTGGTGATGTGGCACCACGACGGCAAGCAGTACGGCTACTGGTCGGCCCGCCCGTCCGAGGTGTTCACCCTCGGCGGCGAGACCGTCCCCCGCTGGTACGGCGGCGGCGACGCGGGCGAGACCTCCGTCCCGTTGCCCGGCGGCGGACGCGCCACCGGAGGGCGCGCCCTGCACGCCGGGGACACGGTCCTGCCCCCGGCGCGCCGCGTACTCGGGGACGGCACCTCGTACTGGCGCCAGGGCCGGCAGGGACGGCAGCAGGTGTGGCTGGAGTACGACCCTGCCACCGGCACGCACGGGCGGGCGTCGCTGCCCGCGTTCCTGCGGTCCGGCATCCGCGACGGCGCCACCCTGCTCCAGGAGCACTGCGCGGTGCTGCCTCTGCAACCCGGCCTGGAGCACAGCCCGTTCGGCACGGACGGCACGGTCCTCGGCCACTGGGTGCGCACCGAGGGAGCGGGCGACGACGCGCGCACCACGGCCGGCACGCCCGACGGCCGGACGGTCACGCTGCCGGCGGAACGGGACGGCCGGACACCGCACGTGCCGCTCGGCGCGCTGCGACTGCCCGGGGGTGCCGAGCCGGTCGTGGTCGTGCAACACCGCCAGATCGCCCTGTTCGCGGGTGACGCCGGCACCGGCCTGCGGGAGCTGAGCCGGCTGACGCAGCTGGAGCCGGGTGGCGAGTACGCGGCCGGCACGCGGCTGGTCCCGCCGGTGGACTTCTGGCACGCGCTGCGGCCCCGCGACGAGAGCGCGTCGGCGGTCCTGCGGGCCCTGGACGACGAGCAGGCGGGCGCGTTGCTGCACACCGCGGCCCAGGCGCTGGCGGAGCGCCAGGCGATGATCGCGGCGGCGAACGGACGGACGCACGTCACGGCGTCGGGCGGCGCGCCCGTGGCGGGGTCCGCCCCATCGCCCGTGGCGGGGTCCGCCTCGTCGTATGTGGCGGCGTCCGCGTCGTCGTATGTGGCGGCGTCCGTCCACTCGCACGCGACGGCACCGGGCCAGGCCTTCGCGGCGTCGGTGGGCGCGGCCTTCGCCACGGCCCTGACCCCGACGCACCCGGCGGCGACAGCCCGGATGCCCTCCGCGGCGGCGGCCCCGGCCGGCGCGCCCGCCGTTCCGACCGCCGAGGAGGTCCTGCGGGAGGTCGTCTCCCGTACCCTGCCGGCCCTCACCCAGCCCGAGTTGCTGACCGGTGTCACGGTCCTGGTGCGCGCGGTGCTGCGGCTGGCCGAATCGATCGCCGGCTTCGTGAGTCCTCCGGTGGAGCGGCCCAAGGCGGAACGCAAGCGCGTCGAGGGGATGTTCGCCGACCACTCCCCCCGGCACGGCGACGACCAGACCCTGCGGGAGGCCGTCACGGGTCTCGTCAACCTCTACGGAGGGTGGGGCGACGATGAGCGCTGGAGCACGCTGCGCCAGATCCGCGCGGTGAACCATGTGCTGTCCGGGAAGCCGGCCGACGGCAAGCCGCTCTCGGAGGCTTCCCGGCCCACCGGGACCGCGGACGGCTGGCGCAGCGACGAGTTCACGGTGCCGGGCATCGGAATGGTCTGGCCCTCCGTCCTGGACGTGCTGCGCCCCCTCGCCTACCGCGCCGCCGTGGGAACGGTCACCGAAGCACACCGCGAGGCGCTGCTGCTGCTGTTCGAGGCGGTCGCGGAAGGTCCGTTGGCGGAGGCCGGGAGCGCCGTGCGCGAGGTCGTCCTGTGTGAGCCGCACGACCGGCAGGAGCGGGCCGGCCAGGTGCTGCGCCGCGAGGGCCGCACCGTCGTGATCCTCGGCTGCCAGAGCTTCGACCGTCAGCACGGACGCGTGTACTGGCTGGCCCTGGACCACGACCCGGCCGGGGCCTTCGGCGCGGTCGCGCACTTCACGCTGGACAGGGAGACCGCGCACCCACCGCTGTTCCCGGCCGAGGCGCTCGCCCACGTGACCGGGCTGATCCGGGACAAGGGCCCGGCGCCGTGGCAGCCGGAGGCGCCGGCGGCCCTGGCAGCCGCCACGCGCGACAGTCTGGGACTCCTCCAGGCGAGCCTGCTGCTCGCCGGAAGGCCGGCCCACCTCACCGACGAGGTGATCGCCGCGACCGGGCTGAAGCCGCGCCAGAAGGAACTCGGTGACGCCCTGCTGGCCACGCTGGAGTCCGACGACCGGTCGGCCCTGGTGGGTGCCCTGCTGCCCGAGAACGCCGGCGACCTGTGGACGGCCGGACCCGACACGGCCGCGGCGGGCCGGGTGTGGGCCGAGCGGCTCGGCGAAGTGGTCCGCCTGCCCGAGGACCTCGCGGCGGACCTCTCCCTGGCCGGGGTCCCCGCGGGATCCGCCGAGGAGGTGCTCAACCCGGGCCGCACCCCGTGGATCAGCCGCACCACCGTCCAGCGGCCCGGCAAGAACGGCGACCTGGTGCCGGAGGACTCCCGGGCGCTGCCCGGCCGGCACGACCTGACGCGCGCCGTGGCCACCCTGGCCGGACTCGCCTACTCCCTGCCGTACGGGCACCCGCTGCGTGCCGTCCTGCCGCAGGGGCTGACCGCGCTGCGCCGCCGCGTCGCGGACCCCGGCCTGCTGCTCGACCTCGACCTGGCGTGGTCGGAGAAGGGCTCCATGACGGCAGTGCAGCTGCGCAAGGCGTACGGGCTGCCCGCCACCGGCGGTGCCGACGCGCACGGCCTGACGGCCGCGGGCGAGGCACTGGTGCTGCGCCCCTGGTACGGCGACCAGGAGACCGTCCTGGTCCGCACCGGTGCGCTGCACGGGGCCGACGACCCGGTGTTCGGACTCGTCGAGGGAATCGTCGGGGCCGGGCACGGCGGGGGCATGCGGGCCCTGCGGACGATCCTCGGGGACGATCTCGCCCGCGCGCTCACGGCCGGGACCGACGCCGACGTGCCCGCCGGTCACGCCCAGGACCCCTTCCTCAGCGTGCCCGAGCTGGTCACCGAGGTCGCGAGGACCCACGGCCTGGCAAAGGACGCGGCGGCGCTCTACCTCCAGTTGCTGGCCCTGCCCGACCCGACGGACCGCAACTGCGCCCGCTGGACGGGCTGGAAGCCGGCCCGGGTGAAGAAGGCCCGCGCCGCTCTGGCGGCCACCGACCTGGTCGTCGAGGCCAGGCGGGCGCGCGCCGGACGGACCCTCTTCCTGCCGGGCGGCTGGCTCGACCTGAAGTCCCCCGCCCTGCCGGTGGAGATCTGGAAGCAGGGTCTCTACCCGGTCCTCGACCACTCCCGCGCGGTACCCCTCGTACCGGTGCCGGAACTGTTCACTCGCGCGTGGGACCGCGCCCGCGCCGGTGACGCCCCCGCGTACGAGGAACTGACCACGCGCGCCACCCGTAAGGGCCGCCGCCGATGACCACCGTCCACCCGCACCCGGAAGACCTCGCCGCGATGACCACCACCCTGTCCCCCGCCCCGGCACGCCAGATCGTCCCGCCCGAGGACCGGCACGCGACCGAACTGGCCTTCCTCGCCGCCTACGACGACGGTCCGCGCCCGCCCGCGTGGCGCCTCACCCCGCGCGCGGTCGTCACGTTCGTCATGGGCAGCGACGGAGGGTCGCTGAAGCTGCCGGACGAGGCGGAGGCACCGGAGGGAGTCCCGCGCCGCCTGGTGGTCGAGAGCAAGTTCGTCGGCGACCGGGCGCTGGTCGAGCGGTGCGTGGTCACGCTCGCCGGGGAACGCGGCCTGCTGCTCGTCGGCGAGCCCGGCACCGCCAAGTCGATGCTGTCGGAACTGCTCTCCGCGGCCGTGTGCGGCACCAGCGGGCTGGTCGTGCAGGGCACGGCCGGCACCACCGAGGACCAGCTCAAGTACGGCTGGAACTACGCGCTGCTGCTGGCGCAGGGTCCCAGCCGGAAGGCGCTCGTGCCCTCGCCCGTCCTGACCGCCATGACCCGGGGCGGAGTGGCCCGTGTCGAGGAGGTCACCCGCTGCCTGCCCGAAGTGCAGGACTCGTTGGTGTCGCTGCTCTCCGAGCGGCGGATCGCGGTGCCCGAACTGGCGGGCACCGAGGACGCGTTGGCGCACGCGGCGCCCGGCTTCACCCTGATCGCCACCGCCAACCTGCGCGACAGGGGAGTCTCGGAGATGTCCGCGGCGCTCAAACGCCGGTTCAACTTCGAGACCGTCGGCCCCATCGGCGACCTCGACGCGGAGACCACGCTGGTGCGCCGTCAGGCCCGGGCCTCCGTGGAGCGGGCGGGGGCGCCGTTCCAGGTCGACGACGCCGTGCTGGAGGCACTGGTCACCGCCTTCCGTGATCTGCGCGAGGGCAGGTCGGCGGAGGGCTGGGAGGTGGAACGGCCGTCCACCGTGATGAGCACCGCGGAGGCGGTGTCCGTGGCCGGCGCGCTCGCCCTCGCGGCGGCGTACTTCCCGGGCGACCGTGACGTGCTCGGACTGCTGCCGGGGCATCTGCTGGGGGTGGTCCGCAAGGACGATCCCGCCGACGCGGCCCGGCTGCTCGGCTACTGGGACGGTCCCGTCCGGCGCCGCGCCGAGCAGGGCTCCGCCACCTGGCGCACCCTGTGGGACCTGCGCACGGTCCTGGAGGGCTGACGGCCGTGTCCCTCACCCACACGGCGCCTCCCGCCCCCGGGGGCGGCCGGGCGGGCGCCTCGCCCGACGAGGCGCTCGCCGCACTGACCGGACCGTGCGCGCCCTATCTCGTCGGCGTCCGGCACCACGCGCCGTCCCTGGCCGCCGCCGTACCCGCGCTGCTGGACGAGGCGAGGCCGGACGTGCTGCTCGTCGAACTGCCCGCCGAGATGCAGGAGTGGCTGCCCTGGCTGGGGCACGAGGAGACGCGCGCCCCGGTCGCGCTCGCCGCCGCTCCCGCCGACGGGAGCGGCGGCCCGGGTGGTCCGGCGTTCTACCCGTTCGCCGACTTCTCGCCCGAACTGGCCGCCGTGCGCTGGGCCGCCCGGCGGGACGTACCGGTGATCGCCTGCGACTTGCCGCTCGCCGACCGCGCGTGGGGCGAGGGCCGGCGGTCCGCCGGGCGGCAGGCGGGCGGGCCCGGTCTCGCCGACGTGCTGCGGAACCGGCTGACCGGCCGTCCCGGGGACGACCTCTGGGACCGGCTCGTCGAGGCGACCGCCCCGGGCTCCTCGCCCGAGGCGCTGCGCCGCGCGGCCCTGCTCACCGGGTGGGCGCTGCGCGAGGACGCGGCCGCCGCGGGCGGCGTACCGGAGCTGGACCTGCGACGCGAGCGGTGGATGCGGGCCCGGCTCGCCGAGGCCACCGCGCACGGTGAGCGCGCGGCAGTGCTGGTCGGCGCGTTCCACGCCCCGGCCCTGGTCGGGCAGGAGGCCCGCACGGGCGCGGCGCCCGAGGACGTCGCCGAGGAACCGCGGGAGGCGGTCGGGGAGGCGGAGGCGCGGCGGCGGGCCTGGACGACCTCGTTGATCCCGTACACCTATGCCCTTCTCGACGAGCGGTCCGGTTATCCGGCGGGCATCCGGGATCCGGAGTGGCAGGACATGGTCCTGCGGGCGGCGGGCGATCCGGAGGCGCTCCAGGAGGCACTGACACGGGCGGCCGTCCGTGTCTGCGCCGCACTGCGCGACCTCGGGCACCCGTCGGGGCCCGCCGACGCGCGCGAGATCAGCCGGCTCGCCTCGGACCTCGCCCGGCTGCGCGGCCTGCCCGCGGCCGGACGCGGCGAACTGGTCGAGGCCGTGCAGACGGTGCTCGCCCAGGGCGAGCCCTACGGGCGCGGGCGTGCCGTCGCGAAGGCGATGGAGCGGGTGCTCGTCGGCGGGCGCGGCGGGCGCCCCGCCCCGGGGGCCCCGCGCAGCGGCCTCGTCCCCGCGGTCGAGGCCGAGGTGGCGGGGCTCGGGCTGCCCGGCCCGGCCGAGGGCGGCCCCGGCACCGCGCGGGACCTTCGGCTCGATCCGCTGCGGTCCGGCCTCGACCGGCGCCGCGAACTGCTGCTGCGCCGGCTGACGGTGTGCGGGGTGCCCTACGGGGAGGTCAAGGAGGTCGTCGGCGCGGGCGGTGCGGAGGCCCTCACCTCGCGATGGGAGGTGCGCTGGACTCCCGCCACGGCCGCGATGCTGACCGCGGCGGGCGTGCGCGGGGTCACGCCCGCGCAGACCGCCGAGGGTGTGCTGCGCGAACGGCGGCGCGAAGAGCTGGAGGAGGGCGGGCCGACCGCCGCCCGGGCCCTCGACGGGCTCGAACGGGCGGCGGAGTGCGGCCTGCCCGCGCTCGCGGACGAGCGGCTCGACGACATCGCGGACATCCTGCCACGGGCGGGTACCCTGCCGGAACTCCTCGCCGGGCTGGCCCTGCTGGACCGGCTGCGCGCCGGTCACGTCCCGGGCCTGGTCCCGGATGCCGGCCGGGAGGCCCGGGCGACGGCCGTCGCGGAGCTGCTCACGGCCGCGGCGGTGCGGCAGGTGGACGGCCTGACCGGCTCGGAGGACACCGCCGACGCCCACGCCCTGCCCGAACTGGCCCATCGCGCCGACCTGCTGGGCGGTATCCGTCTGGCCGACGCCCTGCACCGCCTGTCCGCCGACGGCTCCCCGCTGATGCGCGGTGCCGCCGGGGCCGTACGCGTCCTGCTCGGTCAGGAGGACGCGCGGGTCTTCGGCGACCGCGTGGCCTCCTGGGTCGACGGGGCCACCGACCCCGGCTCCCGCGGCGCGCTCACCGCCCGGCTCAGCGGCCTGCTGGCCGCCGCGGGACCCCTGCTGGAGGCCGCGGCACCCGCGCTGGAGCCGCTGCTCACCCGGGTGTCCGAACTGGCCGACCGCGAGTTCCTGGACCGGCTGCCCGCGCTGCGCGGCGGCTTCGACACCCTCAGCCCCGCTGCCCGCGACCGGCTCCTGGCCGCCGTCGAGGAACGTCTGGGCACCTCGCGCGTCGCCGAGACGGACGGTACCGATCCGGCCGCGCTCGCCACCTGGGCCCGGGCGGACCTCACGGCACGTGAGGCGCTGGGGTCGCTCGGTCTGCTGGGGCCGCCGCCCGAGGCCGAGGACGGCGGGAGTCCGGACGTCGATGTGGAGCCTTCTCCGGCGTTCGTGGGCGAGGACCCCGCGGTCGAGCCCGGCGTGTCCCCGCTCCTCGCCCCCGCCGACCGGTGGCGTCTTCTCCTCGGCCGGCGCACGGATCAATTGCCGCCGTCCGCGGGACCGCTGGCGACCGCGCTGGACGAGCTGTACGGCAGCGGACGCGGCGAAGGCAGCCGGGGCGATCTGACGGGGGCGGGAGCCGGTGGTGGACGCCGGGCGCCCTACCCCGGCGTGCGGGAGTGGTCCGAGGAACTGGCGGCGCTGTTCGGGCCGGGTGTCCGGGAGGAGGTGCTGGCGGCCGCGGCCGCGGCGGGCCGTACGGACGTCCTCGCCGAGCTGGACGCGGACAGCGTGCGGCCCTCCGTGGACCTGCTGCGCTCCGTGCTGCGGCACGCGGGCGGCCTGCCCGAGGCGCGGCTCGCCGCGCTGCGCCCGCTGGTGCGGCGGCTGGTCGACGCGCTGACCCGGGAGCTGGCCACCCGGCTGCGTCCCGCCCTGCACGGCACCGCGCTGCCGCGTCCCAGCAGGCGCCCGGGCGGCGGCCTGGACCTGCCGCGCACGCTGCGGGCCAACCTGGCGACCGCCCGCCGCGGCCCGGACGGCACGGTGCGGGTCGTTCCCGAGCGGCCGGTCTTCCGTACACGGGCGCGCCGGGCCGCCGACTGGCGGCTGATCCTGGTCACCGACGTGTCGGGGTCCATGGAGGCGTCCACGGTGTGGGCCGCGCTCACCGCCTCGGTGCTGGCGGGAGTACCGACGCTGTCCACGCATTTCCTGGCGTTCTCCACGGAGGTCATCGACCTCACCGGACACGTGGAGGACCCGCTGTCGCTGCTGCTGGAGGTCAGCGTGGGCGGCGGCACCCACATCGCGGCGGGTCTGCGTCACGCGCGCGAGCTCGTCACCGTGCCGTCGCGCACCCTCGTGGTGGTGGTCAGCGACTTCGAGGAGGGCTACCCCCTCGGCGGACTGCTCGGCGAGGTCCGCGCGCTGGTCGGGGCCGGCTGTCATGTCCTCGGGTGCGCGAGCCTCGACGACACGGGCAGGCCCCGCTACTCCACGGGAGTGGCCGGTCAGCTCGTCGCCGCGGGCATGCCCGTCGCCGCCCTCGGCCCGCTCGAACTCGCCCGCTGGGTAGGGGAGAAGATCGCATGAGTCCTGACCTGCCTCCGGTCGTCCCGTCGGTCACCGCCGAACTCGTCGGGGCGCTCTCGCCCAGGCTCCGCAAGCGGCTGGACGCGGGGGTCGCCAAGCTCATGGCGCGTCCGGCCGTCCGTGACGGCGACACCGTGCGGATCGCCGTCGACGACGAGACCGATGTCGTACTGCACGCACCTGGTGGAACGGTGTCCGGCGTGGACGCGATCCGGTGCGGATGTCTGCTGGCCCCCGACTGCCTGCACCGTGCGGCGGCGGCCTCGGCCGCGCCCGTCGCCGACGACGCCTCGGAAGCGGAGACGGCCGGAGCTCCCGAGGCGGGGGGCTCCTCGGAAGCACCCGAGGCCCCGGAAGCCGCCGAAGCCCCGGGGGCCCGGGCAGCGGCGACGGGCACGACGAGGACGAAGGAGACGGACGCGGCAGGCCGGGCGGCACCCGCTGCCGCCACCGACGAACAGCGGGCCGCCGCGCGCACCGTGTTCGACGCGGCAGCCGCCGTGCTGCTGGCCGGGACGGACGGTGCGGGCGCCGTGCTCCAGGCGGAACTGCTGCGCGCCGCGCACGCCGCCCGCCTCGCCGGCCTGCCCCGCGCCGCCTCCGCGGCGGTCTCGGTCGTGACCGGCGTGCGCGCGGCCCGCTCCGCCGACGCCGGGTACCGCCTCGGCGATCTCACCGACGCGCTCGCGGGCGTGCTCGGCGTCGCCCACCGTCTCCCGCACGCCACCGGCGCGGAGCTGACCGAACTGCGCGGCACGGTACGGCAGCCGTACCGTCCGGACGGCTCGCTGCGCCTCTACGGCCTCTTCTCCGAGCCCGTGCTCACGGCGACCGGGTACGCCGGCGCGGTCACCTGGACCGCCGACGCCGACGGCCGGCTGTACACGGTCTCGGACGTGGCACCGGGCGGGCCCGCCCGCGCGACCGGTGCCGCCGACCGGGCCGTGCGGATCGGCGACACGGCCCTGACCCACCGTGAGCTGTCGCGCGCGGGCCTGGCGGTGTCCGGCGCCACGGTCTCCCCGACGGGACGTCTCGGAGCGGGGGCAGGCGTGCGGGCGGTCCGCGCGTCCGGTGCCTCCTGGCGCGGCGAGCCGCTGGACCGGCTGTGGTCCGTACCCGTCGCCGAGCAGGTGGCCCGGGCCCTGGACGGCGAGAATGACCTGCTGTTCCTCGAAGTGACCCTGAGGGGCACGGTCCGCGAGACGTCGGGTGACCGCCTGCTGGCCGACTGCGCGGGCGTGCCCGTGCGCCTGGCGACGGCGCACGACTCCCCGTCGCTCCCCTGCCGTGACAACCTGCGCCTGCTCGCCGCCGCCCGGGGCAGCCGGCTGCGGATCGTCGCGCGGCTGGTCCCGGGGCCGCTCCCCCGCGCGCTGCTGCTGGCGGCCGAGCATCCGACGGACCCCACCGCGCGGGTGGACCTCGGTCTGGACCGACTCCAGCACGCGGACCTTCCCACCGACGTGGCCGAGCCGGCCGCCGCCGTCGCCGCCGGGGACGAGGCCCCGCTGCACCTGCTGCGCCGTCGGGTGCACCAAGCGGTCTCAGGTGGCCGGCCGGTGCTGTCCTTCTCCCGCAGCGGATCGGGTGACAGCGCTCGGCTGCGCCGTGCGGGCCTCGGCACGGCGGCCGGTCTCCTGGAAGACCTCCATGCGGCTGCCGCGGATCGCTCCCGTGACGCCTTCGGCCGCCTGCTCCCCGCCGACACCGGTCGTTTCGCCCGCGCGTGGCTCGCCGCCGCCGTCTACACCGCTGTAGCTGAGAGGGCGTTGTGCGCGAACGCGTGGGGGGCCACGGCGGCGGAGCTCGCAACTCCGCGGCGCATTGTGCGCCTCCAGGTTCCGCGGTGAATCCGGCGCCTCCAGGTTCCGCGGCGAATCCGGCGCCTTTAGGTCAGGATCCGGCCTATAAGGCTCCTAACGTGGTGCTCGTCCACGGAACACCACGCGACACCCCTCACGGAAGCCGGAGACGATGACCGCAGCGACGCAGAAGGCCACCACCCCGAACACCCCCGCGTCCGACGCCGCCAGGGAGCGCGCCGACCTCGTGGAGGCCCTGGCCCACCATCGCGGGTTCCTGCGCCTGACCACCCGTGACCTGACCGACGAGCAGGCCGGACTGCGGACCACCGCCGGCGAGCTGTGTCTGGGCGGTCTCGTCAAGCACGTCACCTCGGTCGAGCGCTCCTGGGTCGACTTCATCCAGCACGGGCCCGAGGTGCTGGGCGACTGGAACAACATGACCGAGGCCGACTGGGCCCGGCGGGCCGACGAGTTCCGCATGCTGCCCGGCGAGACGCTCGCCGGGGTGCTGGACGCGTACGCCGAGGTGGCCCGCAGGACCGACGAACTGGTCGCCGAGCTGCCGGACCTGGACCTTTCCCAGCCCCTGCCCCCGGCCCCCTGGCACAAGCCGGGCACGGAGTGGTCGGTCCGCCGGGTCCTGCTCCACCTGATCGGCGAGACGGCCCAGCACGCCGGCCACGCCGACATCATCCGGGAGTCCCTGGACGGCGCCAAGAGCATGGGGTGACGGGGGGGCACGCCGGTCGACCGGGCGCGCGGGCTCGGCTTCGGAAAGATGCGGGCAGGGCGAGGGGCGGTCCCCGCGCCTCGGAAGGCACCCTCGCGGCGTGTCCCAGGACGGGCCGGAGGATCGTCACTCCTCGGGGAACCGCGCGCCCTCGCGCAGGGACCGACCGCCGGCGCTTCGGAGTCCACGTCCGGCTGACCGCCTCCCGAGCAGGTGACGCGGGCTCGTCGCGGTGCGGCGTTCCGGTGAAAGGCACGGGTGTCCCGGCGCTGCTCGTTCCCCTCGGCCGACCGCGCCCGGCACGGTGTTCACTGCCGAGGCCCGCCTGATGCCCGCCCCTGGTGCTTCGGTACCGCCTCGGCCGAACGCTGTCGGGTGCCGAACCGAGCTGGGGAGTGTGCGGGGTGCGGAGCCAGGAACCGGACGGACCTGAGCGGATCGTCCTGCGCGAGCGCCCCGAGGCGACGGTGCGGCTGTACGGTCTGCCCCCGGCCGGCGCGGGCGCCGATTTCTACCACCCCTGGCTGGCGCATCTGCCGGAGTGGGTGGAGCTGTGCTCCGTGCGCCTGCCCGGGCGGGGTCCCAGGGCCGAGCAGGCGTCACTGACCGATCCCGCCGATCTCGCCGCGCGTCTGGCCGGCATCGTCGACGACCCGGACGACGGGCGGCCGTTCGCCGTGTTCGGGCACAGTGTGGGCGCGCTGATGGCGTTCGAGACGATGCGCCGGCTCCGGCGGGACGGCGGACGTCTGCCGGTCTGGGCCGGGCTCTCCGCGCTGGGAGGTCCCCAGGACCGCGCCTACGCCAGGGACCTCCTGCCCCTGCTGACCAACGGCGCGGAGGGGCTGGCCGCGGTGATCGGCGGCCCGGCGCCGCGGTGGACGGCCGGCGACGCGCTCTTGACGGCCGCCCTGGGCACGCCGCTGCTCGCCGACTGCCTACTGCTGCTGCACCACCGCCACCGCGCGGAGCCGCCGCTCGACGTACCCCTCGCCCTGTACGGCGGCAGGCAGGACCCGACCACGGACGCGGAGCGGCTCGGCACCTGGAACAGCCTGTTCGCCGCACCGGCCGAGCCCCTGCTCTTCCCTGGCGGGCACATGTACACCAACGAGCGGACCGAGGCGCTGGTGAAGCGGGTGGTCGCCGATGTCGCGGTGGCCCGCGACAGGGCGGCGGCCGGGGTCTGCGAGCAGGCGGCGCCCAGGTGAAGTGAACCGATCGGCTTGTTCGCGGGCGCGGGCGAGCCGCCGGGCGGCCCGCGCGCCGCCGCGGGAGTGTCGCGTACTGCACTTGGCGCCCCTTCTCCTCACCAAAGCGCGAAACACCCTCGGGATTGACATCCCGCGGTCCCTTCCAGGCAAGCCCTAGGGCTTCGGGACGGTTTCTCCCCGTACCTGACTGGAAGGAGACCTTTCGCATGGTGCACAGACATGCCGTGGCCGGGCGCCGTACGGCACTGGTCGCGGTCGGCACGTTGATGCTGGGCGGGATCGCTTCGACCGCCACGGCCGGGGCCGAGCCGCCGCCCCTGGCGGGGCCGCTGCCGTCGGCGGCCCAGACGCTCGGCGCCGACCGGCCGTCGGCGGAGGTACTGCACGCGCTGGGGCGTGACCTCGGCCTGACCGGGCAGCAAGCGGCGACACGGCTCGTGAACGAGGCGGAGGCGGGCACCCGCGCGGGCCGGCTCCGCCTCGCGCTGGGCGAGCGCTTCGCGGGCGCCTGGCTGAGCGGCGCCACCTCGGGCACGCTCACCGTCGCGACCACCAGCGACACGGACGTGACCACCATCCAGGGGCAGGGCGCGAAGGCCGCGGTCGTCGACGCGTCGCTGGCGGAACTCACGGCCGTCAAGGGCAGGCTGGACAGGGCCGCCTCCCGGTTCAGCACGCGCAACGCGCCGCAGTGGTTCGTCGACGTGCCGAGGAACAAGGTCGTCATCGAGGCGACGAGCACCTCGGCCGCGACCGCCTTCGCCAGGGCGGCGGGGCTGGACGCCGGGCAGGTCGACATGAAGGTGTCGTCCCACCGGCCGCATCTGATGGCGGACATCACCGGCGGCGACGCCTACTACATCAACGGCACGGCCCGCTGTTCGGTCGGCTTCTCGGTCACCAGGGGCGCCGAGCAGGGCTTCGCCAGCGCCGGTCACTGCGGTGACCCGGGTGCCCGCACCACCGGCTACGACCAGACGGAGCAGGGCACCTTCCGGGCCTCCAGCTTCCCCGGCGAGGACATGGCGTGGGTCTCGGTCAACGACGACTGGACGGCCACCGCCGGAGTCAAGGGCGAGGAGGGCGAGAACGTGCAGATCGGCGGCTCGGTCGAGGCGCTGGTCGGCGCGTCGGTGTGCCGCTCCGGCTCCACCACGGGCTGGCACTGCGGCACGATCCAGCAGCACGGCACGAGCGTGAGCTACGCCGAGGGCGTGGTCGACGGACTGACCCGTACGACGGTGTGCGCCGAGCCGGGCGACTCCGGTGGCCCCTACGTCTCGGGCGCCCAGGCCCAGGGGCTGACCTCGGGCGGCACGGGTGACTGCACGCGCGGTGGCACGACGTTCTACCAGCCGGTCAACCCGGTCCTCGGCGACTACGGGCTCACCCTGAAGACGGCCTCCACCGGTGTCGCGAATCCGGGCCAGCAGGAGGGTGACCCGACCGACGGATGGGCCGCGGGCCGCGTCTACCACCCGGGGGCGACGGTCACCATCGACGGTGTCCGCTACCAGTGCCTGCAGGCCCATCAGGCGCAGGGCTCCTGGACGCCGGCCGCCACGCCGGCACTGTGGCAGCGCGTCTGACGGCCCTGGGGATCCGACGGCCCCAGTGATCCGACGGCCCGGGGCGATCGGGCGGTCCCCGGGGACCGGGCGGCATCGGACGCGGCACGGCGCCGCTTCCGATGCCGCCCGGTCCCCGTCGTCCCTTCACGAGCGGCGGCCGCGCGTGGAGCGATGTGGCGCGGATCACCAGGAAAGATCAGCACGGCTCACAGGGGACCCGGCTGCGATTACCGAACAAGAGATGGCGCGAAGTCGACTATGGAAGCCCTGCACCGCGCGCGCACTCGACCTTTCAATCCGAGGCGGAGCGACTTCGGGGCCGTCGAATGATCAAAAGTCGAGCGTCTGCGGGAGTCGACGCCATGGCGGGGCGACACGGATACCGCAGGAATTAACGTCTTGTTCATGACTCAGCTGCACGTAAGGCCCCAGGCCGAGAACGCGGGCGCGGCCGCCGACGGGGCGATGCGCGCCAAGGGCTTGAGCGGGAACTCCGTCGGCCTGATGGGCAGCGCGGTCATCGGTGTCTCCACCGTGGCCCCGGTGTACTGCCTGACCTCCACGCTCGGCTCCACCGCGGGCGAGGTCGGCGTGCAGATGCCCGCCGTGTTCCTCGCGGGATTCCTGCCGATGCTGCTGGTCGCCTTCGCGTACCGCGAGCTGAACAAGGTGATGCCGGACTGCGGCACCTCGTTCACCTGGACGGTGAAGGCGTTCGGGCCGCGGGTCGGCTGGATGTGCGGCTGGGGACTGGTGATCGCGACGATCATCGTGCTGTCCAACCTGGCGGGGGTGGCCACCTCGTACTTCTGGCTGCTGGCCGGTGAGCTCACGGGGAGTGAGTCGGTCGCCGCGCTGGACGGCAACAAGGCCGTCCACATCCTCACCTGTCTCGCGCTGATCGCGATCGCGACCGTGATCAGCTATCGCGGGATGACCGCGACCAAGGGAGTCCAGTACGCGCTGGTGGCGCTGCAGCTGGTGGTGCTGGCCGTGTTCGTGGCGATGGCCTTCGGCAAGGCGGGCAGCGTCGAGTTCCCGACCTCGGCCCCGTTCTCGTGGTCGTGGCTGAATCCGTTCGCCGTGCAGTCGTTCGGCGCGTTCACCGCCGGTCTGTCGCTGTCGATCTTCATGTACTGGGGCTGGGACGCCTGTCTGACCGCCAACGAGGAGACCAGCGGCTCCAGCCGCACCCCCGGCCGCGCGGCCCTGGTCGCCATGGTCGTGCTGGTCGGCTCCTACCTCGCCACCGGCGTGGCGGCGCAGATGGTCGTCGGTTCCGGCGACCAGGGGCTCGGTCTCGCCAACCCGGAGACCTCCGACAACGTCTTCGCCGCGCTCGCCGGCCCGGTGATGGGCCCCACGCTCGGCATCCTGCTCTTCGTCGCCGTCCTCGCCTCGGCCGCGGCCAGCCTCCAGACCACGTTCATCCCGGTGGCCCGTACGGTGCTGGCGATGTCGACGTACGAGGCCCTGCCCGCCTCGTACGCCAGGGTGCATCCCCGGTTCAAGACGCCAGGACGGGCCACGGTGACGGCGGGTGTCGCGACCGGCGTCTTCTACACGGTGATGACGCTGGTCAGCGAGCACGTGCTGGTCGACACGATCTACGCCCTCGGCCTGATGATCTGCTTCTACTACGCGCTGACCGCCTTCGCCTGCGCCTGGTACTTCCGTGGCGAGCTGCTGCGCTCCGGCCGTGACCTCGCGTTCAAGGGGTTGTTCCCGGTCGTCGGCGGGCTGCTGCTGGCGGCGGTGTTCGCCAAGACGCTGGTCGACATGTGGAACCCCGCGTACGGCAGCGGGTCGTCCGTGCTGGGGGTGGGGTCGGTGTTCGTGATCGGCGTGGGGCTGCTGGCCCTGGGTCTGGTGATCATGACGGTGATGCGATGGCGCAGCCCGGCCTTCTTCCGCGGCGAGGTGCTGACGGCGTCGACGCCGGCGCTGATCGCCAAGGACTGAGGCGACGGGCCGGCGGCGCCGTAGAGGTGAGGAGCGGGTCCCCTCGGAGGGGGCCCGCTCCTCGCCGCACAATCAGTGCTTGAACGTGTCCTTGATCTTCTCCTTGGCCTGGCGAGCGTCGCCTTTGGACTGTTCTGTTTTGCCCTCGGCGGTCATCCGCTCGTTGCCGACCGTGCGGCCGGCCGCTTCCTTGGCCTTGCCCTTGGCCTGCTCCATCTTGGCCTTGGCCTTCTGGTCTTTCGCCACGATCGTTCACTCCCAGCGTCGACGGCGTTCGCTGTCCCTCCCCGGGTGGCCCTACGGGCGAAGCACAAACGTCGCTCAGCCCCTGCGGTGGACCGGGTGCCCCGGGTCACCGTCAGACTCATCCGCCCCTGGCCGGGTGCGTCGGCGGGCCGACGAGCGGGCCGGGTTCACAGGCGACAAAACCGCCACACGTTGTCCTCGCGGTGACCGTCCTCGCCGCCGGGCGAGACACAGGGGCGCCGCACCGTCTCAGACGTCTCGACCGTCCAGCGCCCGTCCGGCAGCGCCAGTTCGGCGAGGACGCTCTCACGCGTGGGGAAGGTGTGCGCGAAGGGGGGTTCGGTCTGCCAGGACGGCCAGCCGGCGTGCATCACGACCAGGAGCGTGCCGCCCTCGGCGACGGCCTCGGCGGCACGCCTGAGCACGGTCCGCTGGTCGAGGCCCACGGGCGACTGCAGGTACTGGGCGTTGACCAGGTCGAAGGTGCCCTCGGGGAAGGTGTGGCCGAGTTCGTGCCGTTGCCAGGCGGTGCGGTGGCCCACCCCGGCGTCCTCGGCGTGCCGGGCCGCGCGTTCCAGGGCGGTGGGCGAGATGTCGACGCCGGTGACCCGCCACCCCTCGGACGCCAGCCACACGGCGTCGGCGCCTTCCCCGCAGCCCAGGTCCAGGGCCGTACCGGGCCGCAGGCCGGTCGCCTCACGGACGAGCAGGGCGTTGGGGCGGCCGCTCCAGACGCGGTCGGTGTCGCGGTAGCGGGCCTCCCAGAAGGCGGCGGGTTCGGTGGGCGCGGGCAGTTCGGTCACGAGGTTCCTCACGGGGGACACGGCGGGTCGGTGCCGCTGGGGCACCCGGGATCCGAGCCTGTCCCGGTCGGACGGCGCTCGACAAATGTCGTTGCCGATACCGCAAACGCCCCCTTTTCGGCCCTGTCGTACGGTGGTGGCCGTGCAGACCAGCGACCAGGGGCCCGAGGCCGCGGCGACCCGGTGCACCGGGCGGGCGGCGACCGGCGTCCGGGTCGTGTCCGGAGCGCTCGCCGAGGTCACCCTCGACGACGGGCGGGTCGTGATGGTGAAACGCCAGGACGCTCCCGGCGGCGCGGGCGCCGAGGCGGCGGGACTGCGGTGGCTCGGCGCGGCGGGCGCCGTGCGGGTCCCCGCCGTGCACGGTCAGGACGGGCGGTGGCTGGTGACCGCCCGGGTGCCGGCCGGGCGGCCGAGCGCGCGGACGGCGCTGCGGTTCGGGCGGGAACTGGCCGCGCTGCACTCCTGCGGCGCTCCGGCGTTCGGGGCTCCGCCGCCGGGCGGTCCGGCCGACGCCTCGATCGGGCTCGCCCCGATGCGCAATGTGCCGGGCCCCGACTGGCCCCGCTGGTACGCCGAGGACCGCGTCCTGCCGTATCTGCGGCGTGCCGTGGACGACGGCACGCTGCGCGCCGCCGAGTCGCGCGTCGTGGAGCGGGTCTGCGAGCGGCTCCCGGAACTCGCGGGGGACGCCGAACCGCCCGCCCGCCTGCACGGCGACCTGTGGCACGGCAATGTGCTGTGGGGCGCCGACGGGCACGCCTGGCTCATCGACCCGGCCGCGCACGGCGGGCACCGCGAGACCGACCTCGCGATGCTGCGCCTGTTCGGCTGCCCCCGTCTCGACGAGGTGTTCCAGGGCTACGAGGAGAGCGCACCGCTCTCCGCCGGCTGGCGCGACCGCGTCGCCCTGCACCAGCTCTTCCCGCTGCTGGTGCACGCCGTGCTCTTCGGCCGGTCCTACGCCGTGCGGGCGCTGGAGGCGGCGGAGACGGCCCTGGTCCGCTGACGCGACGGGGCCGCTCTCCGGCCGTGGGAGCGCCCGGGATACAGTTCCGCCTTCGGCCGAGAGGAGACACAACGGTGCGGGTCGGGGCGGGAAACGCGTGGCCGGGGCTGGTCCACGTGGCGCTGGTGGCGGGGCTGTTGACGGGCTGCGGGGCGGCGGACGAATCCGACGCGTCCGCGAGCGCGTCGGCGGCCGGAAAGGCCGAGGGGGCGGACGGCTCGGACTCGGCCGGCGGCGGCATCGAGAGCGGCGGCACGATCGGCGCCGCGGGCTCCGCCTGTGAGCTGCCCGTCACCTTCGACATCGCGGCGAAGTGGAGCGCGGAGTCCGTCAGCGTCCCGGGTGACGGCGTGGCCGAGGACCTCGCCGACATGATGTGGCGGCAGGGGCCGGTCACCGCCGCCTGCGAGGTGGACGCCAAACCCGCCGGGCACATCGGGTTCCTCCGCGTCTGGACCGGCCGGCCGGGCGAAGCCGACGCGCGCACCGTGCTGGAGGGGTTCGTCGCCGCGGACACGGGCGCGGGCGCGGGGACCTACCGGCCGTTCGCGGCGGGCGGTCTCACCGGCACCGAGGTGGAATACCTGTACACGAGCGAGCTGATGGAAGAGACCAAGACGGAGCGCGCGCTCGCCGTGGTGACGGCCGAGGGGCCGGTCGTCCTGCACCTCGGCGGGATGGACACCGCCGAGCACGAGGCGATGCTCCCGGCGTACGAGCTCGCGAAGCGGACGTTGCGGGCGTCCTGACCCTCGCGCCCGCCGGTGCGGGCCACTCGTCGCGTGCTCCGGCGGACCGGCGCCGTCCGGACGGGTTCCGTGCGGCGGCCCACGGCGTGCGCTGCGGGCTCGCTCCCGACCGGGTGCGGGCACGGGGCTCCGTGCCGCGTTCTCGCGGTGCCGCCCGCGCGGCGCCACACATGCAGGGCCGGTGACCGACCCGACGACATCGCCCCGCTGCTCGCCGCCCGCAGGCCCGGCGAGCCGGGCCCGTTCCCGGTCGGGCGAGGCAGGTCGGGCGAGGCAGGTCGGCACCGCCGCGCCGTCCGGGAAACGAGGCCCGACGAGGGCGCCTTCGGGTCCCGTCACATGGCACGAGCGGATCACCACACCGCGTGACTTCCCTCGCCTCCTCGGGCTCGGGAGTGTAGACAGGGCACATGGTCCGCCCCATGGGCCGCTCGCGGACTCGGCCCACCCGTCCCCCCGCAGCAGAGCACGCCGCACGCACGCCTGTTCCAGGGCCGGGCGAGCGGTGGGAGCGGTCTGCCGCGAACGGCGGGCCGGACGGGCCCGGGGGCGGCGGCCGTTCGCGGTGGAGTCCGGCCGCGGCGGTGCGTTCCGCGCTCAGCGGGCGCAGCGTCGCGGGGCAGGTGTTCTTCTTCCAGGTCCTGATCGTGCTGCTGCTCGTGGTGGTGGCCGTGGTGGCACTGGTCCTGCAGAGCCGCAGCGACAGCACCGAGGAGGCCCGCAACCGGTCCCTGGCCGTCGCCGAGACCTTCGCCAACGCGCCGGGCACCCGGGAGGCGCTGGAGAGCCCCGACCCGTCGGCCGTCCTGCAGCCGAGCGCCGAAGCGGCCCGCAAGGCCACCGAGGTGGACTTCATCGTCGTGATGAACACTGAAGGGATCCGCTACTCGCATCCGATCCCGGACCGGATCGGAGAGCCGTTCGTCGGCACGCTCGGGCCCGCGCTGGCCGGGGGGACCGTGGTCGAGGAGATCGAGGGGACCATCGGCCCGCTGGTGCAGGCCGTGGTGCCGGTGAAGGACCCCGACGGCAAGGTGGTCGGCCTCGTGTCCGCCGGCATCACCACCGAGCACGTGGGCGGCGCGGCCAACCGGCAGCTGCCGCTGCTGCTGTTCACCGCGGCGGCCGGGCTGGTCATGGCCACGGCGGGCACGGCGCTGGTGAGCCGGCGACTGCTGCGCCAAACCCGGGGCCTCGGTCCGCGCGGGATGACCCGGATGTACGAACACCACGACGCTGTGCTGCACGCGGTCCGCGAGGGCGTGCTCATCGTCGGCGCCGACGGCGACCTGCTGCTCGCCAACGACGAGGCCCGTCGGCTGCTGACCCTGCCCGACGACGCCGAGGGCCGCGGGGTGGACGACCTCGGACTACCGGTGGACATCGCCGAGCTGCTGGCGTCGGGGCGGGTCGTCACCGACGAGGTACGGCTCGTCAAGGACCGGCTGCTGGCGATCAACCAGCGGCCGACCCATCTGCGGGGCGGCCCGCACGGCAGCGTGGCGACCCTGCGTGACTCGACCGAACTGCGGGCCCTGTCCGGCCGGGCGGAGCTGGCGCGCGAGCGTCTCGACATGCTCTACGCGGCCGGCGCGGGCATCGGCACCAGTCTGGACGTCACCAGGACCTCCGAGGAGCTGGCCGATCTGGCCGTGCCCCGCTTCTCGGACTTCGCGACCGTGGACCTCTTCGACTCCGTGCTCAGCGGTGAGCAACCCGAGGCCGGCACCGGGATGCGCAGGACGGCCCTGGCGGGCGTACGCAAGGATCCGCCGCTGTACCCGGTGGGAGAGCGCATCCGGTTCGTGGCCTCCTCGCCGCAGGCCCGCAGCCTGGGCGCCGGCCGGGCGACCCTGGAGCCGCGCCTGCGGGACGCGCCGGGCTGGCAGGCGCAGGACCTCGAACTCACCTCGCAGGCCCTCGACTACGGAATCCACTCGCTGATCACCGCGCCGCTGCGGGTGGGCTCCCTGATCCTCGGCATGGTCACCTTCTGGCGCGGGTCGGGCTCCGCGCCCTTCGACGCGGAGGACCTGACCCTCGCCGAGGAGTTGGTCGCGCGCGCCGCCGTGTCCATCGACAACTCACGCCGCTACACGCGCGAGCACACGATGGCGGTGACGCTCCAGCGCAGTCTGCTCCCGCGCAGTCTCCCCGAGCAGAGCGCGCTGGAGATCGCCTACCGGTATCTGCCGGCCCAGGCCGGGGTCGGCGGCGACTGGTTCGACGTGCTGCCGCTGTCCGGTGCCCGCGTCGCCCTGGTCGTGGGGGACGTGGTGGGGCACGGACTGCACGCGGCGGCCACGATGGGCCGGCTGCGCACCGCGGTCCACAACTTCTCCTCCCTGGACCTCGCTCCCGACGAACTGCTCGGGCTGCTCGACGAATTGGTCGGCCGGATCGACCAGGACGAGGAGGCCGAGGGCGGCACCGCGCCCGTCACCGGCGCGACCTGCCTCTACGCGATCTACGACCCGGTGGTGCGGAACTGGGCGATCGCCCGCGCCGGACATCCCCCGCCGGCCCTGGTCCGGCCCGACGGAACGGTGGAGTTCCCCGAGGTGCCCGCCGGTCCTCCCCTGGGTCTGGGCGGTCTGCCGTTCGAGACGGTAGAGATCGAGGTCGCGGAGGGCAGCCGGCTGGTCATGTACACAGACGGGCTGGTGGAGGACCGGGAGCGTGACATCGACGTCGGCCTCGAACTGCTGCGCACGGCGCTGGAGCAGGCCGGGCCGTCGCCCGAGGACACCTGCCGGGCGGTGCTGGACAGCCGTCTGCCGGCCCGGCACAACGACGACATCGCCCTGCTGGTCGCCCGCACCCTGGCCCTGGGGCAGGACCGGGTGGCCGCCATCGACGTGCCGCCTGATCCGGCGGCCGTGGCCGAGGTTCGTGCCGCGGTCACCCGGCGCCTGTCGGAGTGGGGCCTGGAGGACCTGGCGTTCACCACGGAACTGATCCTCAGCGAACTGGTCACCAACGCGATCCGCTACGGCGGCACGCCGATCAGGGTGCGGGTGCTGCGGGACCGGAGCCTGATCTGCGAGGTGTTCGACGGCAGCAACACCGCCCCGCATCTGCGGTACGCGGCCATGACCGACGAAGGCGGACGCGGACTGTTCCTGGTCGCGCAGCTCGCCGAGCGCTGGGGCACGCGTTATCTGCCGGGCGGCAAGGTGATCTGGGCCGAGCAGCCGTTGCCGTGAGCTGAGTCCCGCCCTGGCCCCGCCCGAGGGCGTGCGTGCTGTTCGCAGCCCGTGTGCGACGGGGAACACGACGGGGATCCTCCCGCCGGCCGCGCCCTCGCGACGGGGCCCGCCCCACGCGCCTCGGTCACACAGGCGGACGTCGAACGGAACCGCCCTGAACGCCAGCCCGCGCCACCCCTTCCGCCGCGTAGAAGTATCTACCAGCATGCATATGCCAGACCGGCTCGGACCGGGACCGGACGGACATCACGCGGAGCGGAACATGAGCGATCTCGGCTGGACGCGCGGAGTGGAGTGGCTCGCCGCCGCCGCGCCCGATCCCCGGGCGTGCAAGCGGGACTGGGACCGGGGCGAGGGCGTCGCCCTGCTGGAGGCCGGACGCTTCTGGGACGTGCTGAGCGTTCCCGACCGGCTGGGCCTGCTCGCGCTGGATCTGCTGTGGCGTCCCGCGCTGCCGGTGCCCGGGCCGACGTTGGTGGACATCGCCGCCCACCGGGTCGGCTTCTTCCTGCCGCCGGACCCGGACAGCGAGTGGATCGGCGCCGGCCTGCGCAACGCCGGCCGCGGGGCGTGGGTGGCGGTGCCGCCGCCCTACCGGTCCACCCGGTGCCTGGAGTGGCTGATCCCACCCGACGGCACCGGCGCGCTGCACTCGCCGGGCACGCTGGAACTGGCGCTGCGTCAGGCGAACGGCAGCCTCACCGTGGCGGCGCCGCTGTGCGGCACCTGACGCCGCGCCCTCGCGGATCAACTCGCCTGCTCTGCTTGGCATTTCAGACAGTTGCCACAGAAGCGAACAGAGAGCGGACGGATTCGGAGCCAAGTCCCACCTCACCGTGCGAGATCGGTCGCTGACGGTTGTACTGTGCTCCGAGCGCCTCGCCCCGGGGCCCCGAATTCCGCTCTGCCCGACCCCCCTGGAACCGCTTCGATGATCGAACTACCGGACCTTGCCGCCGGTGTGCTCGCCGCCGGCACACTGTCCGCGCTCGCCCTCGGTGGCGGGCTCGTGCGGTCCCGCCGCCGACAGGCCCGGCAGCGGGCCGAGATCGCGTCGTTGCGCCGCGAACTCGACGGCAGTCTCAACGCCTTCACCGCGGAGCTCGGGCACCTCGCCGCGCAGCGCATGCCGGCGGCCGCCCGACGGCTGGAACGACCGCATCTCGTGGTCCCCGGCCTCCGGCAGCCGCACCTCTCGGACACACCGCTCGGTGGCGCGCTGGACGACGTGCTGGTGGCGCTGCGCGCGGAGCTGATCTCCCAGCGCACCCGCATCGACGCCGCCGCACAGGCCGGGATGCGGGGCGCCACCCGGGAGATCCAGGCAGCCCTGTACCGACTGCAGGACGGTCTGCGCGCACTGCAACAGCGTTACGAGGACCCCGAGTTGGCGCAGACCCTGTTCGAGCTCGACCACGAGAACGAGCAGTCGCTGCGCCGCGCGCAGATCGCGGCGGTGGTGTGCGGGGCCTGGGTGGGACTGGCCCGCGAGGAGTCCCACCTGGTGGACGCGGTGACGGGCGGTCAGGCCCGGCTCGCGCGCTACCACCGGGTACGGGTCAACAACCATCTGGAGCCCGGCACGGCCCTGGTGTCCCACGCCGTCGAACCGGTCGCCATCATCGTCGCCGAACTGCTGGACAACGCGCTGCGGCACTCCTCGCCCGACACCGACGTGACGGTCAACCTGGAGCACGTCCACCACGGGGCGTGCGTCACGATCGACGACGCCGGGCTCGGCATGACCCAGGACGAACGGTCGCGCGCCCAGGGTCTGGTGGCCGGTGCCGCGCCCATCCTGCTGACCGACCTGGGCGATCCCCCGCGCATGGGCCTCGCGGCGATCGGCCAGCTCACCCGGCAGTTCGACCTGAGCGTGGACCTGTCCTCGCCCTCCCCGTACGGCGGGGTGCGCGCCGTGCTGCTGGTCGACAGCCACCTCCTGAGCCGCGTCGACCCCGAGGAGCGGCCGCCCGCGGCCAGCGCCGCGCGCTCGACCCACCGGGCCGGGCGGGAGACGCCCGCCCCGGCTCACGCGTACGGCACCGAACCGGACGACGCCGGCTCCGGCGACGTACCCGAGCACGACGGACCGCGGGACGCCGGGGGGCTGCCCCAGCGGCGACGCCGCGCCACCGCCACCGCCGCCGCCACCTCCTCGCCCCGCGCACCTGCGCTGCGGCCCGAGGAGGCGGCGGCGGCACTGGGGGCACTGCAGTCCGCCACGGCGGCGGCGCGGGCCGACGCCGCGGACGGCGGGCCCGGACGGGCCGACGAATCGACCGGCGACACCGAACAGACCGACTACGAAGGGGGAGCAGCTCGATGACCAGCAGCCGCGATGCGGGCGACACGGCGTGG
Source organism: Streptomyces sp. NPDC002309 (assembly GCF_053593375.1). Lineage (NCBI taxonomy): Bacteria > Bacillati > Actinomycetota > Actinomycetes > Kitasatosporales > Streptomycetaceae > Streptomyces > Streptomyces sp. NPDC002309. The sequence continues at coordinate 116,354 of NZ_JBSFCI010000018.1, forward strand.
GTGCTCGATCCGATACTGGAGGTACCGCACGTCGTGGCCGCCGTCCTGCTCACCCGGGACGGCCTCGTCACCGGGTACACCGACGCGCTGTCGCAGCCGTCGGCCGAGCGGGTGGCCGCCATCACCAGTACCGTGCAGGGGGCCTGCCGTACGGCCGCGGCGGCGTTCGCCGACCGGGAACGGGCCGAGATACGCCAGGTCGTCATCGAGTCCGACCACGGCTACGTGCTGATCGTGCCGACGGACCACGGCACCGTCGTCGCCGCCCACGGGGACACCGAGGTGCGCCTGGACCTGCTGGCGCACCGCGTGCACTCGCAGGTGGCCCGACTCGGCGAGAAGGCTATGGCCGCGGCGCCCCGAGGAACCGACGGCGGCCCGTCGGCATGACCCGCCGACCAGGCGGCCGCCCCCTGGTTCCCGCTTATCTGTCGACGGGCGGCGTGGCCCGGCCGAGCCGTTCCCGGCTGGAGCGGCTCTCGGTGCTCACCGGCACCGGCGAGGCTCCGCCGGCGGACCTGCCGAGCGCTCAACTGGCGCTGCTGGACAAGCTGGCCGACGGTTCGCTGACGGTCGTGGAGGCGGCGGCGCTGCTGCGGCTGCCGGTCTCCGCGGTGCGGGTGCTGGCGGCCGGCCTCGTCGACCGGAACCTGGCCCTCGCCCGCCCACCGATCCCACCCGCCGAACGGTTCGACCCCGACCTGCTGAAGAGAGTGGCCGATGGCCTCCGCGACCTCAAGCACAACTAGCGGCATCCACCTCCCCGACAGCGCCCGCGAACTGGTGAAGATCCTGGTCGCGGGCCCGTTCGGGGTGGGCAAGACCACCCTGATCGACTCGGTGTCCGAGATCCGGCCGCTGCACACGGAGGAGCACCTCACCGAGGCGTCCACGTCCGTGGACGACCTGGCCGGCGTGCGGGAGAAGGCGACGACCACCGTCGCCATCGACTTCGGCCGGATCAGCCTGAGCAGCGGGATCGTGCTGTATCTGTTCGGCACGCCCGGACAGGAACGGTTCCGCTCCCTGTGGGACGACATCGCCTACGGGGCGCTCGGGGCGCTCGTACTGGTGGACAGCCGCCGGATCGACGCCTCGTTCGACGTGCTCGGGCTGGTGGAGGAGAGCGGGCTGCCGTACGCGGTCGCCTTCAACGCCTTCCCCGACGCACCGCGCCACCACACCGAGGAGCAGCTGCGCGCCGCACTCGACCTGGATCCGGGCACACCGATGGTGTCGTGCGACGCCCGCGAGCGCGACTCCTCCCTCGACGCGCTGCTCGCCCTGGTCCAGCATCTGATCGACCGCCACCCCCCGGAGTCCCGGTGACCACACATCCCCCCGCCCAGGAGGCGTTCTCCCGCTCGGTGCCCGTGCGGCTGTGGGAGAACGGCTTCGCCCTGGATCCGTACCGCTACTACGCCGACCTGCGCGCCCAGGGCCCCATCGGCTGGGCCGAACTGGTTCCGGGCGTCCCGGCGTACGTCGTGGTCGACCGGCGGGCCGCACTGGACCTGCTGCACGACACCGAGACGTTCTCGCGCGACCCGCGGCCCTGGGAGGCGACCGTCGCCGACGACTCGCCGGTGCTCGGAATGATGCGCTGGCGACCCAACACCCTTTTCGCCGACGGCGCCGACCACGTGCGCTACCGCACGGCGCTGATCGACACCTTCGACCTGATCGAGCCGCACGACCTGCGGGAGCGGGTGCACCGCGCGGTGCATCTGCTGGTGAGCCGGTTCGGGCCACGTGGCGAGGCGGATCTGGTGGCCGACTTCGCCCGCCCCCTGATGGCGCTCGTCTTCAACAGCCTCTTCGGGTTGCCGGACAGCGCGAGCGAATGGCTCGACGGCGCCCTCGCCAAGGTGATCGAGGGCGGCACCGAGGCCGCCGAGGGCGAGGCGGAGTACGGCGCCTACGTCATCGGGCTGATCGCCGCCAAGGTCGAGCAGCGCGGCGACGACGTGCCGAGCCGGTTCCTGGACCACCCGGCGGGCCTCACCCCCGACGAGGTCACCTGGCAGGTGTTCCTCACCCTCGCCGCCGGACACGAGCCGACCTCGAACCTGGTGTCGAACGCGCTGTCCCGGATCCTCGGCAACACCGCCTACTACTCGACGCTGACCAACGGAGCCCGGCCCGTCATGGACGCGGTGGTGCAGGTGCTGCACCACGAGACGCCGCTCGCCAACTTCGGTATCCACTTCGCCCGCAGACCGGTCTCCTTCCACGGCGTGTGGATCCGGGCGGCGGTGCCGGTCGTCATCTCCTACGGGGCGCTCGCGCACTTCGCGGAGCAGGAGCACGGCGACGCCCGGCGCCCCGGGGACGCCTCCCATCTGTCCTGGTCGGCCGGCCCGCACGCCTGCCCCGTCAAGCAGCACACGCTGCTCATCGCCACGGAGGCGATCGAGCGGCTCACCCAATGGCTGCCCGACCTGGAGCCCCTCGTGCCCCGAGACCGCCTGACCTGGCGCCCCGGACCCTTCCACCGGTCGCTGACCGCGCTGCCCGTGCGCTTCACCCCCCGCTCCCCCGACCAGCCAGGAGACCGCCCGTGACCGTGACCGAGCGCATCGCCATCGACCCGTTCGGTGCCGACATCGCCGCCGAGACCGCCCGGCTGCGCGCCCTCGGTGCCGTGGTGCCGGTGGAGCTGCCCGGGGGCATACCGGCCTGGGCGCCCACCGGCCACGACGTGCTCCGGGAGCTGATCCTCGATCCGCAGGTGAGCAGGGACCCGCGGCTGCACTGGAGGTTGTGGCCGGAGCTCGGCGAACACCCCTCCTGGGGCTGGATCCTGGGCTGGGTCGGCGTGGTCAACATGCTCTCCACCTACGGCGCCGACCACGCCCGGTTGCGCACACTGGTCTCGCCGAGCTTCACCCACCGGCGCACCGAGGCGATGCGGCCGCGCGTCGAGGCGGTCACCACCGAGCTGATCGACGCGCTGGAGAAAGCCGGGGCCGACGGTCGTGCGGTCGACGTGAGGGCGGGGTTCGCCGAGGCCCTGCCGATGCGGATCATCTGCGACCTGTTCGGCGTCCCGGACGGGATGCGGGCCGACACCAGGCGGATGATCGCGGCGATCATGGACACCTCCGACCCCAGCCCGGAGCACGCGGCGTCCGTGCAGCGGCAGATCGGCACGGTGCTGCCGGCGCTGATCGCGCACCGCAGCGAGCACCCCGGCGACGACCTCACCACCGAGCTGCTCCGGGTGCGCGACGAGGACGGCGACCGGCTCAGCGACGAGGAACTGCTGTACACGCTGCTCCTGGTGATCGGCGCCGGCTTCGAGACGACGGTGAACCTGATCGGGAACGCGGTGGTCGCCCTGCTGCGGCAACCCGAGCAACTGGCCGCGGTGCGGGCCGGGGAGATCACCTGGGACGCCGTGGTGGACGAGACCCTGCGGGTCCATCCGTCCATCGCGTCGCTGCCGCTGCGGTTCGCCGTCACGGACGTCAAGGCCGGCGGCGTCACCATTCCGGCCGGGGACGCCATCCTCACGACGTACGCCGCCGCCGGTCTCGACCCCGCGCGCTACGGGCCGGACGCGGACGTCTTCGACGCCCGGCGGGGCGCGGACGACCATCTGGCGTTCGGGATCGGTGTGCACCGGTGCATCGGGGCGCCGCTGGCCCGGCTGGAGGCGCTGACCGCGCTGCCCGCGCTGTTCGAGCGCTTCCCGGAGATCCGGGCGGCCGAGGGCGAGCTGCGGCAGGTGCCGTCGTTCATCGCGTTCGGCTGGCAGGAGGTGCCTGTACGGCTGCGGGGCTGACGCGGGGCACCGCCAGGGGCGCGACCGGTCCCCCGTTCCGGTCGTGCCCCTGCGGCTCGCCTCGAACCTACGCGCACGGTCTGCGCGTTGTGAACCGCGTCCATGCCCGTTCGGTCGCCGCGAGGACTCAACCGTGCACAGGTGCGTCCGGATGGCCCGAATTCACCCCGTGCAGCACGGGCGGGTCGAGGTCACCCAGCGCCAGATGGGCGAGCACGACCTCGTAGAGGTCACTGCCCCCGGCCAGAAGTTGCCGTTCGAGGACGGGCTCGGCGCTGCGCACATGCTCGCGCACGGTCTGCGCGTGGACGCCCAGGAGGTGCGCGGCGCGTTCGGCGTTGCCGCCGGCCGCGATCCAGGTGCGCAGCGTGCGGCGCGGGTTGCGGGTGTCGGTGTCCAGGCGGCCGAGCAGCTCGCCGGCCCAGGCGCGCAGGGCGGGACCCGCCAGCAGATCGGTCAGCCGGGTGTCCGCCCCGCCGCCTCCCTCCGGCAACTGGGCCCCGCAGGCCTGGGTGTTGAGGGCCAGATGGACGGTGGCCCGGACGGTCAGGTCGGACAGGTCGGTGCCCAGCAGGATCTCGGCGCGTTCCATCCGGGCGCGGACGGTGTTGCGGCTGACGCCGAGGACCGCGGCCGCGTTGACGGCGGTGAACTCCAGCCCGAGCCGGGTGGTGGCGAGGAGTTCGGCACGGGTGTGGTGCGCGAGCACGTCGAGCGGGCGCAGGACGCGGGCCGCCCAGTCGCGCAGGGCGGCCGGGTCCATGAGCCGTTCGGGGTGCGTGCGTTCGGCGTAGACCGCCGCCCGGTCCGGGCGGAAGTGCGCGACGGCGAGGGCGCTGACGGCCTGTCCGTACGCGGTGGCGGTCTGCGCGAGGCTCTGCCGGGCACTGCCCCCGAGGAAGGTGCCGGGGCGGTCGCCGACCAGCGCGCGCAGTTCCGCGGCGGCGGCCTCGCCCGGCGTCACGACGATCACGTGGGCGTCGACGGCCGGGCAGCGCACGACGAGGGCCCGCTCCGACGTGGCCCTGACGCACTCCTCGGCGAGCCGGTCCCGGTCCTCGGTGCGGCTCTCCGCGACATGGACGCAGGCCGTGTCCGTGTCGAGGAGACCGGGCCAGAGGCCGGCGGCGACCCGGCGGGCGGAGACCGTGTCCTCGACCATCAGAAGCTGCAGGATCGCCAGCCGCAGATCCGATGTGGCGCGCCGCAGCCGGTGTCCGGCGGCCACGGTCTCCCGGTCCCGCAGCAGGAGTTCGAGCACTCCGGCGGTGTGGGTGACGATGTCCGCGGTGCGCCGGTCGAAGGGCCCGGGCCGGGCGACGGCGAGGACGCCCGCGGTGGCGGGGTGCGGGAGTTCGACCCTGACCAGCCGAAGGTGGCGTTCATGGTCCTGGAGCGCGGCGGAGGCGAGTCGCCCGGCGGTGATGTCGGCGACCAGTGCCTCGTCGAGGGATGTGCGGGTACCGGCCAGGAGGTTGCCGGCGTCGTCCTGGAGCGCCACGTCCGCCCGCGCCGCGCCGGCCAGCCAGGCGACCACCTTCCGGACGTCGCGCCCGGACGGCCGCAGATGGTCGAGCAGTTCCTGCGCCCACGTCACGCCCACGCCGTCCGCCCGCTCCGCGCGACGGCCCTGGCCCTCTCGCCCGGCCACGTCGTCTCCCCGTCCCTTCGCCTCGCTTTGCGCCCGCACCGGGCACATCGGTCGGGGACCTTACCTCAAGGTGGGCCACGGAGGGCCCGCGGCTTTCGCGCGCCGCACGGACGGGCGGGGAAGGGGGCGTGGACCGGACAGCGCACGGCACGCCGAGAAGCGGAGCGGAGCGCGTGCCCCTCGCCGGGGACAACGGGCTCTCGCCGTCCCCGGCGGTGGCCGAGGACAGCGCCCGCGCCCCGCCTCGGCAACGAGCAACGGCGCCGCCCCCACCTGCGGTGACAAACGGCAGCACTCCCCCGCCCCCGGCGACGAACGGCAGCACTCCCCCACCCCCGGCAACAGACAGCAGCGCCCTTCCCGCGATCGGCAAGAGACGACCAGACCTCGCCCGTTGCCCCTCGCCCCTTGCCTCGGGGCAGGAGCCGGCCGCGCCGAGCCGGGCCCACTCGACCGGGGCGCCCTCCGGGCCCGCCCCACGGACCCAGGCAGGCACCGCCGCCCCGACCCGCTCGTTCGGCCACTCCCGCTCCCCGGGCATAAGCTCGGCAGATGGCGAAGTACTACGACGTGCACCCCGACAACCCCCAGCCGCGCACCATCACCCAGATCGCCGACAGTGTCCGGTCGGGGGCGCTCATCGCGTACCCCACCGACTCCTGTTACGCACTGGGCTGCCGGCTGGGCAGCAAGGACGGCACCGACCGGATCCGGTCCATCCGGCGGCTGGACGACCGGCACCACTTCACCCTCGTGTGCCAGGACTTCGCGCAGCTCGGCCAGTTCGTGCGGGTGGACAAGGACGTGTTCCGCGCGATCAAGGCCTCCACCCCCGGTAGCTACACGTTCATCCTGCCCGCGACGAAGGAGGTGCCGCGCATGCTCCAGCACCCCAAGAAGAAGACGGTGGGCGTGCGCATCCCCGACCATGTCGTCACCCAGGCGCTCCTCGCCGAGCTGGGCGAGCCGCTGCTGTCCAGCACGCTGCTCCTGCCCGACGAGGACGAGCCGATGACGCAGGGCTGGGAGATCAAGGACCGGCTCGACCACGTCCTCGACGGGGTGGTCGACTCCGGGGACTGCGGGACCGAACCGACGACGGTGATCGACTTCTCGGAGGGCGAGGCCGAGATCGTACGGCACGGTGCGGGCGACACCACCCGGTTCGAGTAGCGCGGGCAGCGCCGGTTGCCGGGCCGCGTGAGTAGCCCGGGCAAACGGCAAAGGCGGGCGGGTCGGCCGACCACGAGCCGTCCCTGCCACCCGAGCAGGTCCAGCGGCCGCAGGAGGCGCTGACGAGGGCGGGCGTGCGCCACCGCTGCGAGGTCCACCCGGACGCTCCGCACGGTTTCACGATGGCGGCGGCGCCCGCGACCGGGCGGCGCCGCCTTTCCGTTGTCGAAGTCATTGACATGCTCGCGCCCCAGCGCAAACCTGAGAGCGCTCTCACAACCAGGTACGGACCAACTCCCCCCACACCGCACGGAGGTGGAGAGTGCTCGCACGCCTCACACACCGGCTCCTCACGGCAGCCGCGGCGTCCACCCTGCTCGGCGCGCTGCTCACGTTCGGCGCGTCGGCGCCCGCGGACGCCGCGGTCCCCGCCACCATCCCCCTGAAGATCACCAACAGCTCCGCCCGGGGCGAACAGGTGTACGTCTACACCCTCGGTACCTCGCTGACGACCGGTCAGCAGGGCTGGGCCGACGCGGGCGGCACCTTCCACGCCTGGCCTGCCGGCGGCAACCCGCCCACCCCGGCACCGGACGCGTCGATCCCCGGCCCGGCCGCCGGGCAGACCAAGACGATCCGCATCCCCAAGCTCTCCGGCCGGATCTACTTCTCGTACGGCCAGAAGCTCGACTTCCGGCTCACCACCGGCGGCCTGGTGCAGCCGGCCGTGCAGAACCCCAGCGACCCGAACCGCAACATCCTCTTCAACTGGTCGGAGTACACGCTCAACGACTCCGGTCTGTGGCTCAACAGCACACAGGTCGACATGTTCTCGGCGCCGTACTCGGTCGGGGTTCAGCGCGCCGACGGCAGCGTGGCCGGCACCGGCAAGCTGAAGTCCGGTGGCTACACCGGGGTGTTCAACGCACTGCGGGCCCAGCCGGGCGGCTGGGGCGGCCTGGTCCAGACCCGCCCCGACGGCACGGTGCTGCGGGCGCTGTCACCGTTGTACGGACTGGAGACCGGAGCCCTTCCGGCCTCCGTCATGAACGACTACATCGACCGCGTCTGGCAGAGGTACACCACGACGACGCTCACCGTCACCCCGTTCTCCGACCAGCCGAACACGCGGTACTTCGGGCGGGTCTCCGGCGGCGTCATGAACTTCACCAACGGTTCCGGTGCGGTCGTCACCCGTTTCCAGAAGCCCGACGCGAGCAGTGTCTTCGGCTGTCACCGACTGCTCGACGCCCCCAACGACCAGGTCCGCGGGCCCATCTCCCGCACCCTGTGCGCGGGCTTCAACCGCTCGACGCTGCTCACCAACCCGAACCAGCCGGACACCTCGTCCGCGAACTTCTACAAGGACGCGGTGACCAACCACTACGCCCGGATCATCCATGACCGCATGGCCGACGGAAAGGCGTACGCCTTCGCCTTCGACGACGTCGGCCACCACGAGTCGCTGGTCCACGACGGCAACCCGCAGCAGGCGCATCTGACGCTGGACCCGTTCAGCTGACGCGGGACGCCTCTCACCACCGGCCGGGGCCGCCGAGGCCCCGGCCTTCGCCGTGCCGTCGCGGCGTCAGTGCACCACCGTGAAACTGCGCCACAGGCCCGTGGAACGGACCACGTCGTCCGACGTCTCCGTGGGCAGGTACACGCTCTCCCCGCCCCGCGGCTCGGAGCAGTCGGGCGTCGTGTACAGGATGATGTCGTTGAGCGTTCGATTGTTGACGTGCACCACCCCTTCACGGAAGCGGTGACACCCGTCGACCGACGGGTCCGTGAGCATCTCGACAGTCTCGCGCCCGGTACGCAGCTCGATCGTGCCGAGCGCGTGGTCCTCGCAGGCTGTCACCACGAGGCCGAGCACCACGACGCCGGTGAGCGCGGTCAGCGACCGTCTGGCGGCCATCGAACCTCCTGTGCGTGGCGAGGAGCCGGCTGGAACGTCGTCCCGGCAACCACTATCCGTCGGCGTCGGCGGATGCGCCCGGCGAGGGCGGCCGTTGCGGGGACGCCTACGGGCGGTGCCGGCCTCGCACCCGGCGCGGTCGGACGTATCAGGTGATAGTGGGGGTCTCGGTCCGACCTGCCGGACCCGCCGCAGGCCGACGAACCCGGCGCCACCGTCGACGCGTCCGGCAGCCAGGGACACCTCCAGGCGGCGGCGCTGCGCGCGGGACGGGAGCGTCAGGCACCGGGCGGCGCGCCGGACCGACGGCCCCGGGACCTGGTCCCTCGCCCTCGGAGGTGTCCGGATGGACCTGATCCACTTCCGCCTGGTCATGCCGCGCGCCCTGACCCGGCGGGTCGTCGACCTGCTCGGCGCGAACGCACGGGTGCTCAACGTCGTGGTCGTCACCTCGGCCCATGTGCCGGACCGCGACGCCCTGGAGTGCGACGTGGTGCAGGGTGCCGCGAACGACGTGCTGGACGGACTGCGCGAACTGGGTGTGGAGCGTGCCGGGTCGATCGCCGTCGACGGAGTGGGCCTGATGTTCTCGCGGCAGGCGGAGCGGATCGAGGCCGGGCAGCCGGCGGTGCTGGTCCGGACGCCGCTGTGGGCCGCCGTGGACGCGCGGATCCGTGCGGAGGCGACGTACGCGCCGTCGTTCTACCTGTTCATGGTCGTCGCCGGGCTCATCGGCGCGGTGGGCATCATGACGAACTCGCAGATCCTCGTCGTGGCGGCCATGGTGGTGGGCCCCGAGTACAACGCGATCACCGCCGTCGCCCTCGGCCTGGACCGCCATGACCGCCGCAGGGTCCGGGAGGGGGCGCGTGCGCTCACCGCCGGTTTCCTGCTGGCCATGGTGGTCACCCTGGCGTTCGCCGCGCTGTCCCGGGGCGCCGGACTGCACGACGCCTTCGAGCTGGGCCTGCGGCCCGTCTCCCACCTGATCGGCACGCCGAACTTCTTCTCCGTCGCCGTGGCGTTCCTGGCCAGCGTCGTGGGGATCGTCTCGCTCACCGAGGCGCGCGGCAGTGCCCTGCTCGGCGTCTTCATCTCGGTGACGACGATCCCCGCCGCCTCGGACGTCGCGGTGTCGCTGGCCTTCACCGACTGGCGGCAGGCGGGCGGTTCGCTGATCCAGCTGCTGCTCAACGTGTTCGTCCTCGTGGCCGTCGGCGTCCTCACCCTGCGTGTGCAGCGCCGGGTGTGGCACCGCGCGAGGCGCCGTGCCGCCGCGCCGCCCCCGCGGTAGCGGGCCTCCGTCCGACAGGCCGAACGGGTGACCCCGACTTACGCTGATCCGGGGGGTGCGTTCGGGTGAATCGCACACCGGAAGGGGCCGCTCCGATGGACGACTACCCACTGATCGAGGATCACGGGCTCATCGGCGATCTGCAGACCGCGGCCCTCGTGACGACGACGGGGACCGTCGACTGGATGTGCGTTCCGCGCTTCGACTCGCCCAGCGTCTTCGGCGGGCTCCTGGACAAGGACAAGGGCGGGGAGTGCTCCGTCCGTCCGCTGCACACGACGTACGCGACGAAGCAGTTGTACTTCCCCGACACGGCGATCCTCATCACCCGGTTCATGACCGAGGCCGGCGCGGGTGAGGTGATCGACTTCATGCCGGTGACCGGCACGACGGCCACGGAGAGCCACCGGCTGGTGCGCATGGTCCGCTGTGTGCGCGGCAGCATGACGTTCGAGATCGACATCGCCCCGCGCTTCGACTACGGCCGCACGCCCCATCGGCTCCACCTCACCGAGCACGGCGCCGTGTTCGCCGCGCAGGACGGCACGGCACTCACGGTTCACCCGATCCGAGAACCCGGGGACGACCTGGTGCTCGACGTCCTCCTGGACCGGCAGCACGACCTCCATCTCACCCTGGCCCTGCGGGCCGGGCAGCAGCGCGGGCTGGTCCTGGAGTGGGCCGCCGACGGGCCGCCCCGCTCGATACGCCTCGCCGAGTACCAGCGACTCCACGACGAGACGGTCCTGTTCTGGCGCTCCTGGCTGCGGCAGTCCCGGTACTCGGGGCGCTGGCGCGAGGCCGTGGAGCGGTCCGCGATCACGCTCAAGCTCATGACCTACGCCCCCAGCGGCGCGGTGGTGGCCGCGCCGACGGCGGCGCTCCCCGAGCAACTGGGAGGCGAACGCAACTGGGACTACCGGTTCACCTGGATCCGGGACGCCTCCTTCTCGGTCTACGCCCTGCTGGGGCTGGGCTTCACCGGCGAGGCCAGGGCGTTCATCCAGTGGATCGGCGACCGGGTCAGGCAACGGGCGGGACGGGACGGCGCCACCGGCCCCATGAACATCATGTACCGGGTGGACGGCTCCCCCGACCTGGACGAGGAGATTCTCGCCCACTGGGAGGGCTACGCGGGCTCCGCGCCGGTGCGGATCGGCAACGGGGCCGCGACACAACTCCAGCTGGACATCTACGGCGAGGCGATGGACAGCGTCTACTTCGCCCACCGGCACGGCCTCCAGGTGGGGCACCAGGGATGGTACGCGCTGCTGAGGAATCTGGACTGGCTGGCCGACCACTGGGACAGCGGGGAGGAGGGCCTGTGGGAGACGCGCGGCGGCCGGCGGGACTTCACCTACGGCCGGGTGATGTCCTGGGTGGCCTTCGACCGCGCCCTGCGGCTCGCCGAGGCGAACGGCAGGCCGGCCACCTCGGCACGCTGGAGCCGCACGCGGGACGAGATCTACGAGCAGGTCATGTCGAAGGGATGGAACGAGGAACGTCAGGCGTTCGTCCAGCACTACGACACCTCGGTGCTCGACTCCTCGCTGCTGCGCATGGCGACGGTCGGCTTCATCACCCCCGAGGACCCGCTGTGGACGTCGACCCTCGACGCCATGGAGGACGAACTGGTCAGCGACAGCCTGGTCTACCGCTACAACCCGGAAGCCTCTCCCGACGGACTGCGGGGCTCGGAGGGCACCTTCTCGCTGTGCACCTTCATGTACGTCGACGCGCTGGCCCGCGCGGGGCGTACCGAGCAGGCGCGCCTGGTGTTCGAGAAGATGCTGGGGTACGCCAACCATCTGGGCCTGTACTCCGAGGAGATCGATCCGACGGGCCGTCAACTGGGTAACTTCCCCCAGGCGTTCACCCACCTCGCCCTGATCGACGCGGCGATCACCCTGAACGGCATCCTCTGCCGGACGTAGGCTGCGGGCGCGTTCTTGCCCCTCGGTGGTCAGCCCTCGTCGGGGGCGGCACCGCGCCGCAGGTCGGCGTCGGTGAGACCCTCCAGCTCCCCCCGGGTGTCCAGCCAGTACAGCAGGGCGACCGCGGGAACGATGAGCACCATCGCGACCAGCGTGACGAGGCCCAGCCAGCGCAGCGAGGTGTGCGCACCGGCGCCGTCGGCGACGGTCAGGGAGGTCGGGATCAGGTACGGGCGCTGCGCCATGCCCCACGCGATGACGGCCGACGCGACCACGGCGGTCGCGGCGACCCGCGACCACGCCCCGGACGGGCGGATCAGCAGCAGGCCCGTGAGGAGCGTGGCCAGTGCCGACACGACGACGAAGAAGAGCCCGACGCCGTGCGTGAGCCCCTGCCAGACGTAAGGCGCGTCCTGATGGGTGACCGCGAGGGTGAGCAGGGCGAGCACGGCGACGACGGCCAGGGCGCCCAGTGCCCGCCGGCGGAAGTAGCCGTCCAGGTCCGCCTCCTCGAACCGCCGGGCGTCCGCGGCCAGGAAGACCGCCCCGAGCATCGCGGTGGTGGCCACGGCGAGGAGGCCGAAGAGCACGGACGTGGGGTTGGCCCAGGCGTGCGCCGACGCCGTCGTCCCGGACGTCACCCGGCCCGAGGCCACTCCCCCCGCCGCCGCGCCGAGGAAGAACGGCGTCAGGAGGGAGGCGACGGCGAACACCGCGCCGTACAGGCGCCGGCCGGCCAGCCGCCGTACGGGCTTGCGCAGGGCGAAACCGGCGCCGCGCAGCACGGTGCCGACGGCGGCCAGGGCCAGCGGCAGCCACATGGCGGTGAACACCTGCTGGAAGAGGAAGGGGAAGCCCGTCCACATGATGACGAGCACGAAGATCAGCCAGACGTTGTTGACCTCCCACACGGGGGCCATCGCGTGGTCGATCAGCCGTCGGGGGCGCCGGCCGCGCTCCGTTCCGCCCGCGGTCAGGTCCCAGAAGCCCGCGCCGTAGTCGGTGCCTCCGGCGCACGCGTAGGCGGCGATCGCCAGCAGCAGCACGACGGCGATGACACCCGCGATCATGAATGGTCTCCCGGGGACGAGGCGCCACCGCCGGGCGGCCCGGCGGCGCTCCCTGCCGGCGTCCTGGAGCGCGGCCCGTAGGGCGTGTCCGTCTCCGGTGTCTCCGCCGGCGCGCCCGCCTCGTCGGCGAGCCGCCAGCGGGACCGCATCCTGAGCAGCACCGCCAGGAACGACCCGAAGACGAAGACGTAGACCACGACGACGAGTCCGAACATGATCCACAGGCCGGTGGAACGCGTCGAGGTCACCGCTTCGGCGACCCGCATGTTCTCGTACACGATCCACGGCTGACGCCCCACCTCGGTGGTGATCCAGCCGCATTCGACCGCGACGACGGAGGCGACCCCGGCCACGGCGGCACCGCGGTAGAACCACGGCGAGGAGGGCGGCCTGCGGCGGCGCAGCCAGACCAGGCCGTACCAAAGGGCGAGCAGGAGCAGCGCGGAGCCGATGCCGACCATGATGTCGAAGGCCCAGTGGGCGATGGTGGCCTGTGCGGGGTTCGGCCGCTGGTCGGCGGGGACGGAGGTCAGTCCGGTCACCTTGGTCTCCGGACTGAACCCGGCGAGGATGGAGTCGAGTTGCGGGATCTTGATCCCGCCGGTGACGGTCCCGTCGGGATGCAGCCGGCCGAAGAGGTACTCCGGGACGTGCGTGTCGGTCTTCCAGACCATCTCCATGGCGGCGAACTTCACCGGCTGCTTCTGGAAGACCGCCCGCGCGATGGAGTCGCCCAGCACGAACTGCACCGGCGTGATCACCGCGGCGACCGTGAAGGGGACGGCGAAGCCGAGCCGGTGGTAGCGGTCCCGGCGTCCGCGCAGCCAGCCCGTGGCATAGACCCCGGCCACGACGTAGCCCGCGGTCAGGAGCATCGCCATGACGAAGTGCCAGTACTGCGGGCCGAACATGGGCGTGAAGATCGCCTTCCAGATCCGCACGTCCACCGGATAGCCCGCGGCGTCGAGGGTGAACCCCCGCGGGGTGTTCATCCAGGAGTTGGCGGCCAGGATCCCGAAGGCACCGAGCAGCGCCGCGGCGGGCAGGGGCAGCGCGAGCAGGAAGTGGGTGCGGGCGGGCAGCCGCCGCCAGCCGTACAGGTAGATGGCGATCAGGACGGCCTCCAGGAAGAAGGCCCATGCCTCGACGCCGAACCCGATACCGAAGACATCGCCCCATCTGCCCATCAGGCCCGGCCACAGCAGCCCGAACTCGAACGACAGCACGGTGCCGGTGACGACGCCGATCGCGAACTGGACGGCCATGACCGCCGACCACCGCCGCGCCAGCAGCAGGGCGGTCGCGTCGCCGCGGCGCAGCCCGTAGCCGTGCATGATGAGCGTGATCAGCGGCAGCGCCACACCCAGCGGCACCAGGATGATGTGGGAGGCGAGGGTGAAGGCCATCAGTGATCTGGCCGGGAGCAGTTGGGCGGGGGCGTCCGCGAGTAACTGGACCGTGTCGTGCATAGGGCTCTCTCTGTAGGGTCGGCCGGGGAGCCGAGACGGGTGAGACGAGTCAGCCGCCGGTGGCGAACCCGGGGAAGAGAGTCATGCCGCCGTCCACGTAGAGAGTGGCGCCCACCACGTAGTCCATGAGGTCGGAGGCGAGGCCGACGGCCGCGTGGGCGATGTCGTCGGGCTCGCCGACGCGCGCGTAGGGGATGAGCTTCAGGAGGTCCGTCCGGGCGTCGGGGGTCTCCCAGGCGCTGCGGTTGATGGGGGTCTTGATGGCGCCCGGGGCGATCGCGTTGACCCGGATCTTCCGCGGGGCGAGTTCCTGGGCCAGCGTCTCCATCATCATCTGGACGCCGCCCTTGGACGCGGCGTAGTTGACGTGCCCGGCCCAGGGGATGATCTGGTGCACGGAGCTCATGCAGATGATCTTGCCCGCGGCGCGCGACACCTCGGGGACGACCCCGCGCCGCAGGAACTCCTTGACGGCCTCGCGCGCGCAGAGGAACTGGCCGGTGAGGTTGACGTCCAGGACCTTCTGCCACTGGGCGAGCGTCATCTCGGTGAAGGGGGCGTCGCGCTGCATGCCGGCGTTGGCGACCAGGATGTCGATGGTGCCGAACTCCTCGACCATCCGGCCGGTCATGGCGACGACCTGGTCCTCGTCGGAGACGTCCGCCTGATAGGCGGCCGCCCGCACCCCGAAGGAGGCGATCTCCTCGACCACCTTGTCCGCTTCCTCGGACCCGGCGACGTAGTTGACCACCACGTCGGCGCCCGCCCGGCCCAGGGCGACGGCGGTGGCCTTGCCGATCCCGGAGTTGGCGCCCGTGACCAGCGCCTTCTGGCCCTTGAGCAGGTGTGCGGGGATCACTCCCTGGGGTGCGCCCTCGGGGGAACTCACGATGACCGACTCCTCGACTGGTGGCCCGGACCGGCCGGGCCGGGCCCGGAGGTTCAGCGGCACCCAATCACCGGGGCCGGGCGGCCGTGGACAGGGCGCGTGCCCTCTGCGCCGACCGGCGGAGGATCTTCACCCGGGTGGAACGCCCGCGTCTTCCCACGGGCCGGCCGAGGTGGCGTGTCTCCCGGGGTCATGTCCTTCCCTTCCGCCCGGTCGGCAGCAGCTGGACCGTCACGAAGGCCACCACGGAGGCGAGGATGACCACGGGGATCACTTCCTGACTGTGCAGAACGAGAACGACCAGCACCACACTGCTGACCGGCAGCCGCAGCATCGCCGCCGCCGCGGCCGCCATCCCCGCCGCCATGCCGGGCACCACTCCCAGGCCCGGCAGCGGCGCGAGCAGCACGCCGGCCGCACCGCCCAGGAACAGCGCGGGGAAGATGGGACCGCCTCGCAGACTGCCGAGACACAGCGCGTACGCCACCGACTTGCACAGCAGTACGGCGATCAGGGCGCCGACGCCCCAGGCGTGCGGGTCCTCGGCCAGCCGGGCGAGCACGTCCTGACCGGACGACGCCACGTCCGCCGGGGTGCGGCCGACGGTCAGGGTGTACACGCAGGCGCAGACCCCGGCGGCCAGCGCGCCGAGCACCGCACCGGTGACGGGCCGCCCGGCGACGAACCCCGCCACCCGCTGTCCGGTGACCCGGACCGTGTGGAGCGCGGCGGCGATGACGACGCCCATCACCACCGACCAGAGGACGTCCCCGGCGTCGAGGCGGGGAATCGGCACTCCCAGCGGCAGGCTCAGACTTCCCGTGGACAGGCCCGTCCAGCGGCCGAATCCGGTGAAGACGAGGGCGCCGATGCCGCTGGACAGCAGCGCCGGCAGCATGACCGCGAACAGCTGAGAGGCGCCCACCCCGGCCATCTCGATGAGGATCACCGCGGCGACCAGGGGATTCCCGAAGATCGTGGCCATCGCCGCGGCGGAGCCCGCCGCGCCGACGAGGGCCTTGCCGTCCGGTGTCCTCAGCGTCCGGACCGTCTGCGCGAACAGCAGCGCCAGTCCGCCGCCGAGCGCGATCAACGGTGCTTCCGGGCCCAGCGTGGCACCGAGCGGCAGACTGGCCAGGGCCGCGAGGAGCACCCCTGGCAGAGCGGCGGGAGTCGTCCCCTTGGCGTTCATGCCTTCGGCCGGAACGTGACCTCCGGCGCCGGGCAGATTCTTGACGACCAGCCCGACGACGAGGCCCGCGACCGCCAGTAGCGGCAGCGGCCACCACCAAGGGGGAGTCTCCCGGCCCAGCCACGCGGGCATCGAGGTCCACACCAGACGTTCCAGCTCATGGAGTCCGGCCAGGAACCAGAACGCGGCCAGGGAGACCGGGACTCCGACGAGCGCGGAGAGCAGGAGCGCCTTCTGGTAGGCCGGGGTGCGCAGCAGATCGCGCAGCCGGTCCGCCTCTTCCTGCGGGCCGGCGGCGGGGGCCGCGGCGGCGTCCTCGTCCGGCGCGGCTCCCCGCCCCTCCGCCTCAGCCAAGACCGCCCTGTTCGGCCCGCCGATTCGCCCGGCGTCGCGCGACCCGTCCGGACGTCGCGGTGGCGTCACCCGCAACCGGATCGGTGCGGACGACACCCCTGAGAAGTCCCGGCATGCTCACTCATCTCCCGTGCGGTCGGTGCGCGGCACCCCCGCTTCTTCCGTCGCCGCGGCACCCGATCTCCCGTCATTGCAGCACCCGATCAAGGGCCCCGCACCTCCGCGCGCACCGCGGCGCCCGCTCCCGGTGCCGCCACCGTCCTGGTCCGGGACGGCGTCCGACGGGAACAGCGCGGGCCGCCATCGTGTTGGCACCGTGGTAGGAGAGGTTCGAGAGACCCCGGAGGAATGGGTGCCGCCGACATCACGACCACTGCGCAAGCTGGGTTTCCTGACGATCGGGCTGTTCGACGAGGCGGACCCGAGGCGCGGCCACCAGTCGACGCTCCAGCTGATCGAGCTGGGCGAGCGGCTCGGCTTCGACAGCGCCTGGCTGCGCCACCGCCATCTGCAGTACGGCATCTCCTCGCCCGTCGCCGTCCTCGCCGCCGCCACGCAGCGCACCCGGCGCATCGAACTCGGCACCGCGGTCACCCCGCTCGGCTGGGAGAACCCGCTGCGGCTCGCCGAGGACCTGGCCACCGTCGACGTCCTGTCGGGTGGCCGCCTCAACCCGGGGGTCAGCGTGGGCCCGCCGCTGCACTACGACCGGGTCAGGGACGCCCTCTACCCGGACACCGCGGACGCCGAGGACTTCGGCTACGGGCGGGTGGAGCGGCTGCTGGACTTCGTGCGTGGCGTTCCCGCCACCGGCTTCAGCGGCGTCGAGGGCATCGAGGTGTTCAGTGACCGGGTGCAGCCCCAGGCGCCGGGGCTGGGCCGTCGCATGTGGTATGGCGCAGGCAGTGTCCGGTCCGCCCGGTGGGCCGGCGAGCACGCCATGAACCTGCTGGTCAGCAGCGTGGTGAAGGCGGAGGGCGCCGAGGACGAGCCCGTGGACTTCGCCGCGGTCCAGCTGTCGCACATCCGTGCCTTCCGCGCCGCCCACCCCGACGGCGAGTCGGCACGCGTCTCCCAGGGGCTGGTCGTCATCCCCACCGACTCGGCCTCACCGAAGCAGCGCGCCAAGTACGAGGCGTACGCCGCCGGACGCCTGGCCCGCACGACGTCCCCGCAGGGACCGGCGCGGCTGCTGTTCGCGCCGGACCTGGTCGGCACGTCGGAGGAACTCGCCGGACGCCTGGCGGCGCACGCCGCGTTCCGGGAGGTGGACGAGGTGGCGTTCGCGCTGCCGTTCACCTTCGCGCACGAGGACTACGAGCAGATCCTCACCGACATGACGACGAAGCTGGCCCCGGCACTGGGGTGGCGGCCGGGCGCCTGACTCACCAGCGTCCCGGCTCGGTGCCGGTGACAGGCTCCGAGGGCTTGCCGTCCACGCCGACGGGAACCTCACCGGCGAGCATCACCCGGTGCATGATCCGCGGGTGCCCGAGGTGGGCGTTGTCGCCGGGCGCCAGATGGACGGTGGCGCGGTTGTCCCAGAAGGCCACGCTGCCCGGCTCCCAGCGGAAGCGGACCGTGTACTCCGGGCGGACGGCCTGTTCCAGGAGCATCTCCAGCAGCAGTCGGCTCTCGGCGCGGGAGACGTCGGTGATCTGCTCGACGTAGTAGCCGTTGACGTAGAGCACCCGCTCACCGGTCTCCGGGTGGACGCGCACCAGCGGGTGCACCGAGGCCACCTGGTGGTCCAGCAGATGGCGCAGGTAGGCGTCGTCGCCGGGCCGGGGCTGGTAGCCGACGCCGAGCCGGTGCTCGGCGCGCAGCCCGTCCACGAACTCCCGCACCGGCGCGGACAGTCCGGCGTACGCCGCCGCCAGGTTCGACCAGGTCGTGTCGCCGCCGTACGGCGGAACGGTCTCCGCGCGCAGGATCGTCGCGGCGGGCGGATCGATGCGCGCGCCGTGGTCGCAGTGCCAGCCGCGCAGCAGCGTGTGCCGGCGGCGCTGGAGCCACTCCTCGTGCTCCATGCCGAACCGGCCGCCGAGCTCGAGCCGGTCTGCGGTCGTCTCGATCTCCGGGAAGCCGGCCGGTGAGGCGCCGCCCCGGCGCCCCAGGACCACCGGCTCGCCGAACCGTCGCGCGAACGCCACGTGCGCCGCGTGGTCCAGGCGCTGCCCGCGGAAGAACACCACTTTCCAGCGCAGCACCGCCTCGCGCACCACGGCCACCTGCGCGTCGTCCAGCCCACCGGCCAGGTCGACGCCGGTGATCTCGGCTCCGATGTACCCGGCCACCGGGTTCACCCCGACCCCCGCGGCCCGGTTCCCCGCCATGGCCCTGTCCCTCGTCATGCGCACTCCGTCGGTCGTCCGGCCTGTTCCGTCAAAGAGCGTGACAGTGATCTTCCAGCGTGGCGAGCCGCACCCGTCCCGTCCAGGCCTCTTCCGGCCGCGCCGGGCGCGCGGCGGCGGGCCCGGCCGGGCCCGCCCATACTGGCCGTACGGCACAGCGGAGCGGAAGGGTGGACCGTGGACGGCATTCCGGCGCACACACTCAACGACGGCACGACGCTCCCCGCCATCGGCCTGGGCACCTGGCCGATGGACGACGCCCACGCGGAGCGGGCGGTGCTCACCGCCCTGGACCTGGGCTATCGCCTGATCGACACGGCGACGAACTACCGCAACGAGACCGGCGTGGGCCGTGCGATCGCCCGCAGCCGCGTCCCGCGCGAGGAGATCGTCGTGACGACGAAGGTGCCGGGCCGGCACCACGGCTACGAGGAGACGCTCGCCTCCTTCGAGGAGTCCCGGCGCCGGCTGGGCCTGGAGCGGGTGGACCTGTATCTGATCCACTGGCCGCTCCCCCGGGTCGGCAAGTACGTCGACTCCTGGCGGGCCATGATCAGACTCCGCGAGGAGGGCCTCGTACGGTCGATCGGGGTCTCCAACTTCACGGCCGAGCACATCGGGCGGCTGGAGGAGGAGACGGGCGTGCTGCCCGCCGTGAACCAGATCGAGCTGCATCCGTACCTCCCGCAGGAGGAGGCGCGGGCCTTCCACGCCGAGAAGGGCATCGTCACCGAGAGCTGGACCCCGCTCGGCCGGGGCACCGACCTGCTCCAGGACCCCGTCGTCGTCACGATCGCCGAGGCGCACGGCGTGACGCCCGGTCAGGTCGTGCTGCGCTGGCACACCCAGCTGGGCGCGCTGCCCGTCCCCAAGTCTGCGGACGCCGAGCGGCAGCGGCAGAACCTCGACATCTTCGGGTTCACCCTGGCACCCGCCCAGATGCGGGCCGTCGCCGACCGCGTGCCCCGGCGCACCGGCGGGGACCCCGAGGTGCACGAGGAGTTCTGAGCCCGGGGGCCCGGGACACCCGGTGTCGCGGGCGCACGGAGGGAGCAGTGGGTGAGCTCCGGCGACCGGCTGCTGACCTGCTGCCGCAGACGCGAGGGCGGACCGCCTGCCCCAGGGACAAGCGGCTCTCGGTGCGGGGCAGGACCACCCGCTGGAGCACCCGGAGTTCGAGGGCGCCGTCCCGGCGGGCGAGTACGGCGGCGGCACGGTGATCGGCCGGGACGACGGGACGTACGGGCCCGCGAGCCGCGACCGAGAGGAACGGCCGGTCGGCTACGGGGGGTCACTGAAGCGGGGGCACGCCACGTTTCCGGCTCGACGGCCCGAAGCCGTACTGCGCGTTCGCGCTCACCCGGTTCCGCGGCGGACAGCGCGACACGGAGGCATGGCCGCTGGTGAAGGCCCGGCCGCCCGCGGGGGCACGCCGGGCACGCGGTGGGCCCAGTCGGTGCGCGGAGGTCGTCCGCGTGCCCGGGTCGCGGGTGTCCGCCTACATCGCGGATGGGGCCGGTGGCGCGGCCACGGCTCTCAGTCAGGGGCTCCCGCGCCCCGGTGCGCGCGCAGCGCGGCGAGGGCCCGGTCGGCGTGGGTGTTCATACGCAGCTCGCTGCGCACGACCTCCAGGACCGTGCGGTCCTCGGCGATCACGAAGGTGACGCGCTTGGTGGGGGCCAGCTGGAAGCCCCGCATCACACCGAAGCGTTCGCGGATGGCGCCGTCCACGTCGGACAGCAGCGGCATCCCCAGCGTGTGCCGTCCGGCGAACTCCGCCTGCCGTTCGACCGGGTCGCCGCTGATGCCGACGGGCCTCCCGCCTGCGGCGGCGAACTCCGCCGCCAGATCACGGAAGTGGCAGGCCTCGGCGGTACAGCCGGGGGTGAGAGCGGCGGGATAGAAGAACAGCACGACGGGTCCGTCGGCGAGCAGCTCGGTCAGCAGGCGGGGCGTGCCCGTCTCGTCCGGCAGCTCGAAGTCCTCGATCTTGTCGCCGACCAACGGCTGGGACGGGGGCACGGTTCCTCCTCGGGTGGCCTGCCGCGAGATGGTACTCGCCGGTAGAGCGGTCGCGGCACCCGGTGGGCGCCCCGGGGCTCAGGAAGTGCCCGCCTCCGCGCCGACCCGGCGCGGCGCGCCCGGGGGCGGCGTACCTCGCGCGGATGACATGTGCCGCCGGCAGGGGCGGCCGACCGGCCTTATCGGTGGAGATCGCCCACCATGGGACAGGACCCACCGACCGGATGACCCGGCCGCCCGGGATCACGTCACCGACGAGGTCACCACCGCGCCACCGCACCCCCGCTCCCCAGGCAAGGGAAGAACGCACCTCATGACCATCCGCGTGTTGCTCGCCGACGACCAGGCCCTGCTGCGGGCCGCCTTCCGGATCCTGATCGACTCCTGCGACGACATGGAGGTGGTCGCCGAGGCCGTCGACGGCGCCCGGG
Source organism: Streptomyces sp. NPDC002309 (assembly GCF_053593375.1). Taxonomy (NCBI): domain Bacteria; kingdom Bacillati; phylum Actinomycetota; class Actinomycetes; order Kitasatosporales; family Streptomycetaceae; genus Streptomyces; species Streptomyces sp. NPDC002309. The sequence continues at coordinate 137,895 of NZ_JBSFCI010000018.1, forward strand.
CGCTCGAGCTCGCCCGGGCCCACCGGCCCGACGTCGTCCTGATGGACATCCGCCTGCCCGGCGGTGACGGACCGGCCGCCGCGTCCGCCATCTGCGCCGACCCCGACCTGTCCGCGACCCGAGTGCTGGTCCTCACCTCCTGCGAGATCGACCAGGACGTCGCCGAGGCGCTGGCGGCCGGGGCCAGCGGGTTCCTCGGCCGGCAGGCCACCCCCGACGCGCTGCTCGACGGCGTACGGACCGTGGCGGCGGGCGACTCCCTGCTCTCCCCGCTCGCCACGCGCGCCCTGATCACCCGGTTCCTCTCCGCACCCGAGGACGGCGCGCGACTGGCGGCGCCCGAGGACCTCGCCGCGCTCACAGCCGAGGAGCGTGAGGTGATGGGCCGGGTGGCCGAGGGCCGCAGCAACGCGGAGATCGCGGAGAAGCTCCTGGTCAGCGCGCCGGACGTGCGCTCGCACGTGGATCGGGCGATGACGAAGCTGAGCGCCCGTGACCGTGCCCAACTGGTCGTCATCGCCTACCAGTCGGGGCTGGCGGGAGCCCTGCCGCCACCGTCGGCGGCGCTCTGACCCTGCCCCCCGTTCAGGGGAAACCTGAGGGCGGGGCGCGTGGCGCCGCCCTGCCCCGTCGACACCATAAGCCGTGACCCTGCCGCTGATCGCCCCCATGCTCGCCACACCCGGAACCCTGCCGCCCGCCGCCCAGGACGCGCGGTGGGCGTACGAGACCAAGCAGGACGGACAGCGCGCGGTGGTGTATCTGCCCGGCGACGGAGGCGTGGTGCTGCGCGCCAGGTCCGGGGAGGAGATCACCGGGGCCTACCCCGAACTGCTTCCGCTCGGTGCCGCCCTCGGCGGCACGGCCGCGGTGCTGGACGGGGAGGTGCTGGCCCTGGACGAACAGGGCCGCGCCGACTTCCAGTTGCTCCAGTCCCGCATGGGCCTCGCCCACGCACCGGCGCGGGCGGCGCGCCGGGCGGCCCAGGTGCCGGTCCATCTCGTGCTGTTCGACGTCATGCACGTGGCCGGGCACTCCCTGACCGGTCAGCCCTACGCCCGGCGGCGTGCCCGGCTGGAGGAACTGGGCCTGGCAGGACCGTTCTGGTCCACCCCGGGCGCACTGGTCGGCCATGGCGCCCGGGCGCTCCGGGCCACCGTCGACCACGGTCTGGAGGGCCTGGTCTGCAAGCGGCTGGACTCGGTGTACGAACCGGGTGTCCGCTCCCGCGCCTGGATCAAGATCCGCAACATGCGCGGCGAGGACGTCGTCGTGGGCGGCTGGCAGCCCGGCAAGGGCCGGCTGACCGGCCTTCCGGGAGCGGTGCTGGTCGGCCAGCGCGACGCGGCCGGGCGGCTGCGCTACGTCGGCGGCGTGGGTACCGGCTGGAGCGAGGCCGAACGGGCGGAACTCGCGGCACTGCTACGGGAGCACGCGAGCGACGTCTGCCCCTTCGATCCGGTGCCCCCGGCGCCAGGAGCGCGCTGGGTGCTGCCCCGGCTGGTCGGTGAGGTCCGCTACAGCACCCGTACCCGGGCCGGGTTGCTGCGCCAGCCGTCCTGGCTGCGGCTGCGGCCCGACCTGACGCCCGAGGAGTCCGCGGCCGACCTGCCGGAACACCTCGGCTGACGCACCCGGCGGCTTCTGACATCTTTTGGCGTCTCCTGAGCTCTCCTGACGTTGCTTCAGCAGACAACTATTGGGCTGCCCTTCACCGACGGGACGCCTGTGACCTCTTGGCGTGGGCGGGCATTCCCGGGAAGCTGAACTGCCTTTCCCCCCACAGCCCTTGGGCTGCGCCCGAACCAGGAGGAGGACGCAGTGTCGTCGCAGAAGTCCGTCGTACATCGCAGGAGATGGCTCACCGTGCTCGGTGGTGCCGCCGCGCTCGTCATCGCCTTTCCCGCCACCGCCTTCGCCGCCCCGCCGCCGGCGCTGCCCGGCAACGCCGACAGCCTGGAGCGGACGTTCCAGCCGGCCTTCGACTACGACAAGGACGGCTGCTACGCCACGCCCGCCATCAGCGCCGACGGCACCGTCAACGGCGGCCTGAACCCGACCGGCGCGCTGAACGGCAACTGCCGTGACGCCTCGGACCTGGACAACACCAACAGCTACTCGCGCTACAAGTGCAACAACGGCTGGTGCGGCATCCTGTACGGCCTGTACTTCGAGAAGGACCAGGCCCTGCCGGGAAGCAGCCTCGGCGGGCACCGCCACGACTGGGAGCACGTCGTGGTGTGGGTGCAGGACAACCAGGTGAAGTACGTCTCGACGTCCAACCACGGCTCGTTCACCGTCCACAACGCCTCGGCGATACGTTTCGAGGGCACGCACGCGAAGGTCGTGTACCACAAGGACGGCATCAGCACGCACTGCTTCCGTGCCGCCAACTCCAACGACGACCCGCCGGAGAACCACAAGGGGACCTGGCAGTACCCGACGCTGGTCGGCTGGAACGGCTACCCGGCGGGCGTGCGGGAGAAGCTGTCGTCGCACAACTTCGGCAGCGCCCACTTCGGCCTGAAGGACGGCAGCTTCACCTCCCACCTGGCCTCGGCGAAGCCGTCCGGCATCGCGTTCGACCCCAACGCCTGACAGACGCGCTCGTGCGCGGCGGGGGCCGGTGACGGTCTATCGTGTCCGCATGCCGGTCCCCGCACTGATCCGCATCGTCTCCCGCGACTCCCCCATGGCGCTCGCCCAGGTGGCCCGCGTCCAGGCCGAGTTGACCGCCCGTCACCCCGGGGTGAGAACCGAGGTGCTGCCGGTGAGGACCACCGGCGACAAGTGGCTCGGCGACCTCTCCCTGGTCGAGGGCAAGGGCGCGTTCACCAAGGAGGTCGACGCGGCGCTCGTGGCCGGTGAGGCCGACCTCGCGGTGCACTGCGTCAAGGACGTGCCCGCCGACCGTCCGCTGCCGGCCGGCACGGTGTTCGCGGCGTTCCTCAAGCGCGACGACATCCGTGACGCGCTGGTGCATCCGGGCGGGCTCACCCTGGACGAACTCCCGCCCGGCACCCGCGTCGGCACCTCCTCGGTGCGCCGTGTCGCCCAGCTGGCCGCCACCCATCCGCATCTGGGGTGCGTGCCCTTCCGCGGCAACGCGGGCCGACGGCTGGACAAGCTCGCCGCCGGTGACGCGGACGCGCTGCTGCTGGCGGTCGCCGGTCTGGAGCGCCTCGGCCGCCAGGACGTCATCAGCGAGGTCCTCTCCCCCGAGGTGATGATGCCGCCCATCGGCGCGGGCATCCTCGCCCTCCAGTGCCGCGAGGGCGACAGCGACCTGATCGACGCGGTCAGCGTGCTCGGCGACCCCGGCACGCACCGGGAGGCGACGGCGGAGCGGATGTTCCTGCATGTGCTGCAAGGGCACTGCAACAGCCCGATCGCCGGGTTCGCGCGGATCGACCACGGCGAGCTCTCGCTGCGGGCCTGCGTGTTCACTCCCGACGGCAAGACCCGCCTCAACGCCCACGAGTGGGCGGGGCGGCTGGACCCGGCCACCCTGGGCACGTCGGTCGCCGTGGCCCTGCTGCGTCAGGGTGCCCGCGAGATCATCGACGGCATCGCGCACTGACGGCCCTCGGCGGCCCCGTCAGGCGGTGCCCTCCTCGGCCTGCTCGCGCAGGAAGTTGCTGACCTGAAGGGCGAGGCTCTCCCGGCCGGCTCCGGCCGGGGCGCAAGGGGTGGTCTCGTCCAGTCCGGTGCCGCCCGTCCACAGCCGGCGTTCGGCCCAGTCCTCGTCCACGCGCAGCTGGATCTGGACGTCCACCTGCCCGAGGGCCGCCTCGGGCCCCGCCCCGTACATCACGGCGGTGGCGCGGCGCAGCGGGTAGACGTCGTAGCCCTCGATGAACTGCGAGTTGCGCCAGTCGACGAACGCGCTCTCCCCGTCGGGGCCGATCCGCACGTCGATCTGGCCGTCCTCCAGGTGGATGCCGAGGCGGTCCTCGCCACGGTTCTCGACGGTCACCCGCAGCCGGAAGTACGTCAGCCCCTCGGCGGCGTCGTCGCGTCCGCGCGGCGGCTCGGCCCGCTCAAGACCGTGGACGCGAACGCGCAGACCGGCATGCTCGTCGTACTCCTGCCAGTCCCCGACCACGTTCGGCTCGTACACACTCCACCTCTCGCCCTCTCGAAGCTGCTTCCTATCCGTGGGCTCAGCGCAGTGTCAAATGCGCAGAATGGGCTGTGGCCAGGGATTTCCCCCCTGTGATCGCTGATCAAGCCGTGCGCAGGGAGAATCCGCGCGGGCCCCCTCCCGGGCGTGCCGCACATCACGTCGGCACCCCCGCCGGAACGCCGTGCCGGCCCGGCGAGGAGCGGGCGGCGGCGATCACGGCGACGGCCTGGAGCAGCGCGGAAGATCCGGACCCCGGAGGCCAGGCGGGCGTTTTGTGTATGTTTGTCATGGGAATACCTATATGAGTGCTTCGGACAGGAGGCACGTCCGTGGGACCGCTACGCCGCCCTCGCACGACTTCCTGTGATCGGTCCGGGCGCGTCGGTGGCCACGGTGTCTGTCCACCCGGCACCTGCTGAGGGAGGCGCGCCATGCGTACCGCCAGCAGAACGAAGCAGCATCCGCACGACGACGCTCCCGACACGGCCGCCGACTTCGTGCGCATGCGGCAGCTACCCGACGGTCCGGAGCGCAAGGCGCTGCGGGACGAGCTGGTCCGCGTCTGGCTGCCCATGGCGGAGCGGATCGCCGTGCGCTTCCGGGGCCGCGGCGAGGCCCTGGAGGATCTCTATCAGGTCGCCGCCCTCGGCCTGGTCAAGGCGGTCGACCACTACGACCCCGAGCGCGGCCGGGCCTTCGAGGCGTACGCCGTGCCGACCGTCACGGGCGAGATCAAGCGCCACTTCCGTGACCACATGTGGACGCTGCACGTCCCGCGCCGCGTCCAGGATCTGCGCAACCGCGTCCGGCGCGCCACCAAGGAACTCTCCCAGACCACACCCGGCCGGCCTCCCACCGTCGCCCAGATCGCCGCGTACGCGGAACTCAGCGAGGACGAGGTGCGCACCGGCATGGAGGCGCTGGAGTGCTTCACCGCGCTGTCCCTGGAGGCCGAGATGCCCGGGACCGACGGCTACTCCCTCGCCGACGCGATCGGCGGGCCGGACCCGAGCTACGACATCGTCGTCGACCGGGTCGCCGTGGCGCCCTGTCTGCAGGCCCTGCCCGAGCGGGAACGGACCATCCTCTATCTGCGCTTCTTCCAGGGGATGACACAGAGCTGCATCGCGCAGCAGCTGGGCATCTCGCAGATGCACGTCTCCCGGCTGCTCAGCGCCTGCTTCGCCAGGCTGCGCGAGGAACTGCTCGCCGGGACACCGGGGACACCCCGCTGAGGCCCCGCAAAGTCACTCGGGCGGCGCCCCGGGGATCTGGGTGGGACCGTAGCGGTCCAGCGCGTCCTCCAGCTCGGCGCGGAGCTCCGGGGCCATCTCCCCGTCGCGGCCCCAGATCAGGACCAGCTCCGCCACCGTGCGCAGCTTGGTGTTGGTGTGCTGGGATACCTCCTTCAGCACCGCCCATCCCTCGTCCGGCGTCACCCTTCCGAGTGCCACCATCATGCCGATCGCCTGGTCGACCACGGCGTGCGAACTGACGGCCTCCTTGAGCTGGACGATCTCGTCCTCCAAGGCCCGGAGCCGGTCCGTGTCGTCGGCGGGCTCGTGCGGTACTCCTGCCATTCCCCCATCCTCCCCACCCGGACTGACGCCTGCCACCGGGGTACTCGGCAGGCGCCACGACCGCTTCCGGTCGGACACTGGTGTCGAACCGGTGGCTGCCGGTCGACGAGACCAGGACGACTGCCATGACACATGACACGACCCCCACGACCCGCGCCGGCGGCGTGGTCACCACCAAGGACGTCTTCGGCGCGCCCTGCTGGGTGAGCCTCACCAGCCGGGACCTGCGTGCCACCGAGGAGTTCTACACCGCCGTGCTGGGCTGGGATTGGCGCAAGGCCAGGCTCGGCGAGCACTTCCGGATCGCGATCGTGGACGGCGCGCCGGTGGCCGGGATCGCCGCGGTGGCGGCCATGTGGCAGATGGCCGTCGCCTGGACGCCCTACTTCGCCGTCCCCAGCGCGGATCTCGCGGTGGCCAGGGCCCAGGAGCGGGGCGGTACGGCGGCGGTCGGACCGATCTCGCTGCCTCCCGGGCGGGCGGCACTGCTCGCCGACCGGGACGGCGCGACGTTCGGCATCTGGGAGGGGGAACTGGTCACCGACTGGGAGACCTGGCACCGCGCCGCGCCGGCCTTCATCCGGCTGCACACCCGTGACGCCTTCGACGCCGCGATCTTCTACGGCGAGGTGCTGGAGTGGGCCTCGGCGACCCGCGGCGGCTGCGAGATCAACTACGAGGGCGAGGAGGTCGTCCTGCGCAGCGGAGGCGATGTGGTGGCCCGTATCGAGTCCGGTGCCCTGGGCGCGGCCCCCGATCCGACGATCCGGCCGCACTGGCAGATCCACTTCGCCGTCTCCGACGTCGCGCAATGCGCGCGGGCGGCGGAACACCACGGCGGCAGCGTGCTGCGCATCGGCCCCGTCGAGGCCGTGCTGCGCGACCCCGACGGGGCGCAGTTCACCGTGACCTCGCGCCGGGAGCCGTGAGGGCCCCCGGCGTTCCCGACTCCGCCCGGCGGGACCGTCTAGGAGGACGGCGCGCCGCGTGACGGCCGGGAGAGCAGGACGAGACTGCGCGCCTCCACCGTGAGGGCGGTCGCCGCCTTGTGCTCGGTCTCGTCCGGCGGGCCCTGCGGGTCGGCGGTGTCGATCAGCGTGGTCCAGTATTCGCCGTACGCGCTGTCCGGGAGCCGGAAGTCCACCGGCTCCCAGTAGCTGTTGAGCAGCAGCAGGAAGGAGTCGTCGACCACGCGGCACCCCTGTGCGTCGGGCTCCGCGATGGCGTCGCCGTTGAGGAAGACGCCGACGGTGTGCGCGTCGGAGCGCTGCCAGTCCTCGTCCGCCATCTCGGTCGCGTCCGGCTGCAGCCACACCAGGTCCGGCAGCGGCTGCCCGGCGTGCCGGACCGTCTCGCCGCGGAAGAAGCGCCGGCGGCGCAGCACCGGGTGGGCGGCGCGCAGCGCGATGACGTACCGCGTGAAGTCCCGCAGGTCCCGCTGCTCACCGGACAGGCGCCAGTCGATCCAGGAGACCTCGCTGTCCTGGCAGTAGGCGTTGTTGTTGCCGCCCTGGGTGCGCCCGATCTCGTCCCCGTGGCAGAGCATGGGGATGCCCTGGGACAGCAACAGGGTGGCGAGGAAGTTGCGCTGCTGGCGGGCGCGCAGGGCGAGGACCGCCGTGTCGCCGGTGTCGCCCTCGGCGCCGCAGTTCCAGGACCGGTTGGTGCTCTCGCCGTCCCGGTTTCCCTCGCCGTTGGCCTCGTTGCGCTTGTCGTTGTACGACACCAGGTCGCGCAGGGTGAAACCGTCGTGCGCGGTGACGAAGTTGACGCTGGCCCGGGGACGGCGCCTGCTGTGCTGGTAGAGGTCGGAGGAACCGGTCAGCCGCGAGGCGAACTCGCCGAGGGTGTGTTCCTCCCCGCGCCAGAAGTCCCGTACGGCGTCGCGGTACATGCCGTTCCACTCCGACCACAGCGGCGGGAAGTTGCCCACCTGGTAGCCGCCCTCCCCCACGTCCCAGGGCTCGGCGATCAGCTTGACCCTGCTGATGACGGGGTCCTGCTGGATCAGGTCGAAGAACGCCGAGAGCCGGTCCACCTCGTGGAACTGCCGCGCGAGGGTGGCCGCGAGATCGAAGCGGAAGCCGTCGACATGCATCTCGGTGACCCAGTACCGCAGCGAGTCCATGATCAGCTGGAGCACGTAGGGGTGCCGCATGAGCAGGCTGTTGCCGGTGCCGGTGGTGTCGTAGTAGTGCCGCCAGTCCCCGTCGACGAGGCGGTAGTACGAGGAGTTGTCGATGCCCCGGAAGGAGAGCGTGGGGCCCTTCTCGTTGCCCTCGGCGGTGTGGTTGTAGACCACGTCGAGGATCACTTCGAGCCCGGCCGCGTGCAGCGCCCGGACCATCGACTTGAACTCGGCGACCTGCCCGCCCCGGGTGCCGTGCGCGGCGTAGGCGTTGTGCGGCGCGAAGAAGCCGATCGTGTTGTAGCCCCAGTAGTTGGCCAGACCGCGGTCCTGGAGCACACCGTCCTGCACGAACTGGTGCACCGGCATCAGCTCGACCGCCGTCACGCCCAGCGAGGTGAGGTGCGCGACGACGGCCGGGTGCGCGAGTCCCGCGTACGTGCCGCGCAGTTCGGGAGGCACGTCGGGGTGCGTGCGGGTCAGGCCCCGCACATGCGCCTCGTAGATCACAGTGTCGGCGTAGGGCCGTCCGAGTGGGCGGTCCTCGCCCCAGTCGAACGCCGGGTCGGTCACCACGCCCAGCATGGTGTGGCCGGCGCTGTCGGCCGGGTCGGGCCCGGACGCGGCGCGCTCGTACAGCGAGGCGTGGTTGTCGAACTGCCCGTCGACGGCCTTGGCGTAGGGGTCGAGCAGCAGCTTCGCGGGGTTGCAGCGCTGGCCGGCGGACGGGTGCCAGGGACCATGCACCCGGTAGCCGTAGCGCTGGCCGGGTTTGATGTCGGGCAGGTAGCCGTGCCAGACGAAGCCGTCGACCTCGGTCAGGGGGACGGCGCGGTGGTTGCCGCGCTCGTCGACCAGGACCAGGTCGACAGATTCCGCCACCTCGCTGAACAGCGCGAAGTTGGTGCCCTTGCCGTCGTAAGAGGCGCCCAAGGGATAGGGGTGCCCGCTCCACGCGGGCACCCCTTCCCTGCCGTTCGGCTTCTTCTTCGTCACCGCGCGTCCTCCAGGGCGCCGTCGGCCGGCAGCATCGGGGTGGCGAGGGACGCGACCGGCGCCGCGCGGGGGACCAGCAGACCCTCGCGCAGATCGGGGGCGGGCGACCTCGGCGTCAGCGGGACGCGCTCACCGGAGCGGGCCCGCTGCGAGAACCAGATGACCTTGCTTCCGGTCTCGGTGGCGCAGCAGCCCCAGCCGTCGCTCATCGCGGCGATGTGCGCCAGGCACGCGCGCAGGTCGAGGTCGGGGCGGAGTTCCCGGTCGTCGTCGCCGACGGCGGTGATCAGGTGCTGGCCGTTCCACCACATCTCGATCGACGTGTGCTTGTCCGTCGCGTGCTCGTCGATGGCCTTCAGCAGCAGTTCCAGGCTGCCGCAGACGGGCTTCACCAGCGGGTCGAGATCCCAGTACTTCAGGTGGGCCGCGAGGATGCGGCTGACCTGTCCGACGCGTTCCGGGCTGACTTCCACATCGAGGTGGTAGTAGCAGGGCACTGCGGTCTTCATCGTGGCTCCTCACCGGCGAGGCTCTCGCGCCCTCGCCCTCGCAAGCCGATCCCCGAACACGAAGCGTGAGCACTGATCGCTTCCGAGTCACCACAACAGTGCGGGTGCTAGTCCATTCGTGCAACACGAGCGCAGCACCGTGATGGTTGAAGCTCTAACAAGACGCTGGGTCGTCGTGCGTGCACCATGAGTGAAGGTGCCTCGATCGCCGTAACGGATCCGTGCCCCCTCGCGGGCACGGCCGCCGGCCCGACCGTCGGGAACGTGCCCATCGAGCGCCCGGAAGGTGAACGGCGCCATGCTGCTACCCGCCAGAGCCGAAGTCACCCGGCAGCTGCGGCGGTACCGGGCCTGGGAGCGTGCGACGCTCGCGGCCCCCACCGACAGCGCGGTGCGGACCGGCTTCGAGGACTCGGGCTACACCCTCTGCGTGCTGATGGGAAAGCGCTGCGCGCGTGAGGCCGCCGAGGCGGCCGAGCGCTATCTGCGCACGACGCCGGCCGCCTATCTGCGGGACGAGACCTGCCGACCGCGTCCGGGCCGAGTCGCCCGGAGGGGACCGCCCTCGGGACGGCGTTCCCGGGCGGGGCTCTAGCCCCCTCTTCAGGTGCAGTATCCCTAGCCGGGCCGAGGGGCCCGGCTTTGAGTACGTCGGAGGTGAGACCCATGAGTACGACCGAGGCCATCGGCCGCATTCCGGTCCGGGACGTCCGTCCCGCCGTGGAGTGCGGCAGGCGCCCGGCGAAGGCCGTGCCGGGAGAGACGTTCCAGGTCACGGCCACAGTGTTCCGCGAGGGACATGACGCGGTCGCCGCCGATGTCGTCCTGCGGGATCCCGAGGGCCGCCCCGGCCCCTGGACACCGATGCGTGAACTGGCCCCCGGCACCGACCGCTGGGGCGCCGAGGTCACACCCAACTCCGTCGGCCTGTGGACGTACTCCGTCGAGGCGTGGAGCGATCCGGTGTCCACCTGGCGGCACATCGCCGGGATCAAGGTGCCGGCGGGCATCGACACCGGCCTGGTCCTGGAGGAGGGCGCCGAACTGTACGAACGCGCCGCCGCCGGGCTGCCCGACCGCGCGGCCCGCAAGGTGGTGCTGGCCGCGGCGCGGACCCTCCGGGACGACGAGCTGCCGGTCGCCACCCGCCTCGCGGCGGCGTTGACGCCCGAGGTGGACGGGGTGCTCGCGCGGTATCCGCTGCGGGAGTTGGTGACCGCGTCGGAGCCGCTGCCGCTGCT